>CASBQR010000212.1 GCA_949127865.1 Synechococcales cyanobacterium PMM_0082 | reverse complement strand
GTCCCAATCTATGAAAAAAAATATGAACAAGAACTAAGAGATATATATTATTTAATTGATGATCATAAGATTGATGAAGCTCAGAGCAAATTAAACAGACTTATAGAGAAACGAGGTGATGGCGATCGCGAAGTTATGCGAATGCAATCATATATTGACATGGCTGATTTATGAAGTACATCCAAAAGGGAAAAGAACCTACTTCATTAACCGCAAAGCGAAATACTGAAGGTGCGTGCAAAGTACGAATGTGCAGAGACCACTTGGCAACAGCAATTACTCGATGATCAGGGCTATCTTTGTGCCTATTGTATGGGACGCATTAGTTTAGCTCTCAATGAGAAATGGGAACCAAAGATTGGAATTGAACATTATTTATCTAGAAAATTAAATCCCGAATTAGAATTAATCTGGAAAAATATGTTAGGTGTTTGTAATGGTACTTTTAGCTCCGATCCTCATTGCGATAAGGCTAAGGGAGCCGTAGCGCTTAATATTCTCAATCCTTCAATTCTACAAAAATCTGAACAACTTATTAAGTACTCAATATTTGGTGACATATTACCAGATACCCCAAATCAGGGTTTAGAGCAAAAAATTATTGATGACTTAAATTCTATTCTCAACTTAAATGATGAGAAATTAAGGAATGCTCGCAAGGATGTGATAGATCGTGCAAAAGATATTTTAAAAAAGAAGCATCCAACTGGACCTTGGACAAATAAAGATATTGATAAAGAGATTAGTCATTGGCAAAGTAAAACAAAAAGGGGTGGGTATAAGGTATATTGCCAAGCTGCTATTTGGTACTTAAAATCTCTCAAAAAATAGTGTATATCTAGATTTAGCGATCATTCCACCAGCAGTCCCTAAGCCAAAAACATTCTCCAAAACTGGTCAAGTTATTTACCTAAATTCTGGCAATTAGTTCCACCTTCTGAAGCCAATAGTCCTGAGGCTGCTAATGTCTCAATTAGTGAAGTCAAGGTTAAAGCTTAGGCTAGATCAACATTTTTAGATAACCAATAAATAATTAAAGGGGCATTAAGTTTTTGATAGCCTCTTTTTTGTGAAATTAATATGGAATTATATTTTTAGGAGCTTAATTCTGGCATGATCATTGCTTACTGGGCTGGATTAGAGCTATTTGCCAAAACCTCCTAGTCATCAATTGTGACTTTTACTTGGAGATTTGTCAGCCCTGAAACCTCAGAACTATCATCAAGACGAATTTTTACTTCAATTATCCTCACATCTGTCTTGGCTGCAGGATCTGTGCCTAAAACATCATTTTTAGCGATTTGTAAGCCAACGCGATCAACAGTACCTGTAAGATCTGAACTCAAAACTTCGCTAAAAATACTAGCTCTCTGTCCAACTTTTACCCTACCAATATCAGTCTCATACACTTCAGCGACGACATACATTTGTTTCGTATTACCAATCTCAATTACACCATCACTGCCAACAGTTTCTCCTGGTTTTGCATGGATTTTTAAGACTTGCCCTATAATTGGCGCTCTTACGGCTGCTAAGTCCACATCAATTTCAGCTCGGCGGACATCAGCGATCGCTCCATCTAGTTGCGCTTGGGCAATATTGACATCAGTAGGACGGACTTCTTTAATGCTTTCTAGTAATCCTTCTGCTTGGCTCAATTCCTGCTGGGACTGAGCTAGTTGTTCACGAAAGGTCTTAACTTTGAGCGTAAAGCTATCACGGGTAAATTCCGAAGTTGCGCCATCTCTATATAGCTCTTCGTACCTTTTGGCATCTCTAATGGCATTCTTTAATTCTTGTTCCAATCTTAGGACATTTGCTTTTTTTGCCATGAGGTTAGATTGTTGTGCCTCAATGTCTCCAGTTTTTGCTCCAGCTTTGACTTGCTCCAAGAAACTCTGCCGCTCAACCACTTTAGCCTTTGCTTGGTTTAAAGAAGCGATCGCTCGATCATAGCTATCTAATTTAGCGATTATTTGACCTTTTTGGACAGTTTCACCTTCTTTAACTAATAAATCAACAATTCGAGAAGTTCCTAATGCCGATGGTGATGCCACTTTTATAACCTCACCTTCTGGTTCCAAACGTCCTAAAGCACTGATTTTGGGTTTAGTTGTAAGAGCGATCGGTTGAGCTATGATTTCAGTCTTTGGGCTATTACCTGCGGTAGTAATGGCATAAAATGCGGTAACCCCTAAACCTGCAATACCTATACAAACCGCAGCAATTAACCATTTATTTTTGCTAAGACCTTTGAAGGGAGTATTCATGCAGTTTTCTTATGCCGTGATTTACCTAATTATCTTAATCTAAATTTATGATTACCTAAAATAACTAACCTTGAAAAACCTTCTATGAACCCATCTAATATTCAAAATCTTCAGGAATCCCTACAAGCTCGGGTAACAAAGTTAGGTATTGATCAAATTCATAGGCATTTATTCCTTTGTGCCGATCAAACTAAACCAATATGTTGCTCCAAGGCAATTAGTATAGATAGTTGGAATTACTTAAAAAGTCGCCTGCAAGAATTAAATTTAGAAACCCAGATTTTTCGGACTAAAGCTAACTGTCTGAGAGTATGTGAACATGGTCCAATTTTAGTGGTTTATCCCGATCGCATTTGGTACCATTCCGTTACGATTCCTGTAATTGAAAGAATTCTACAAGAACATATCATTGGCGGTCAGGTGGTACAAGAGTTTGCTTTTTGGGGAGATACATCTACTAGTAAAACTTTAGAAATATTCTAAGCAAAGCGATCGCCACTAGTAATCATGTTTACAGGGAAATATCAGCGGGCTTAAATTATGATACTAAAATAGAGAATATAATGCTTAGATTCTAATCACATATGGCAATAGGAGCGATCAATGGCTGCAATTACCGCCCGCGAACTAGAAATGCAAATGCCCGATGCTAAAAAACTTTTGAGTGATGAACCTGAAATGGAAAGTTCTTTGCATTATATGCAGTTACTATTACTTGTGTCCTGTTTAGAGTTGCTGTGGCAAGAGCGGGATGACTTTTTTATTGGCGCAAATCTCACAATTTATTTTAGTCGGCAGCAACTGAAAAACCATGATTTTCGTGGGCCTGATTTTTTTCTAGTTAAAAATACTACTAGAGATACTCGTAATTCTTGGGTGGTGTGGGAAGAGGATGGACGCTACCCTGATTTGATCATCGAGCTTTTATCTGATTCTACCGCTAATGTTGATCGCACCCTAAAGCGTGATTTGTATGCCCAGAGATTTCATACGCCCGAATATTTCTATTTTTCGCCCGAAACGTTAGAGTTTTCAGGGTTTCGATTAGACATGAATCAATATCAACCGATTAATCCAAATGCCCAAGGCTGGATATGGAGTGAAATGCTGGGATTATTTTTAGGGATTCATAATCGCCAATTACGTTATATCTCCTTAGAAGGGGCTTTATTGCCTACCCCTCAAGAAGCAGTCCGCATCGAAATTCAAAAAGCTGATCAAGAACGCCAAAAGGCTGACCAAGAACGTCTAAAAGCAAAGACCTTCTTAAGCAGAGCTGAACTTGCTGAGAATAGTTTACGGGAGTTGCAAGAGAAAATGCGATCGCTTGGAATTGAATAATAAATAACTTTTAAGGACTGTGGAGATGTTGAACTTAAAAGCATAATATGAGCAGATTTAGCGTTGATGCCACCTCGCTAAAAACAGTAAAAATTGCCTAGGTATAGCGATCGCCACCAAAGTCGAAAACCGAATCTGCCCAAACCTCAGAGATGCTAATAGCTTTTTGCGATAAAGATCAATATCTTGATTTAGCCACTTACTACCCAAAAGCAGAAGTTCATTGGCACGGTACTCCAAACCAATTTTCTGATAAATATCAAAATACTTCTCAGCAATTTGATTCCAAGCCATTGGGGTAACAAGGCGACTATTATTACCCAGATACTTACGCCAAATATAAATTACTTCAGGAATATTAGTGTATTTACCTCCAGATGCGATCGCTCTAATCCAAAACTCGACATCGTGTAAATCCTTAACCCCAAACTTAGGATCGTAACCTCCTAAAGATGCCCATAGCGATCGCTTTAAAGGAGTTGTCCCTAATAGTTTCCAATTAGAACTCAAAGAAAATCTTTTTGACCCCAGCATTACCTCTAAACAAATATCATCGGGGTTAATTGTGACACCTAGGGATTGGTATCGATCCTGTCTGATATAGCTCCCATAGACAAAACTTAAATCAAGATCACTTTTAAATGCGGATTCAATTAGTTGCAAAGCATCAATAGGCAAAATATCATCGGCATCTAAAGGTACTAAAATCTCACCCCTAGCCACACTAAAACCTGTATTTCTAGCGATCGCCGATCCACCATTAATTTCTCGCCAAATTACCTGAATAGCGCAGTTTGAGACTTGTTTTAATGCTAATTGTTGGCAAACAGCGATCGTACTTTGATCCGTTGAAGCGTCATTCACAATAATTATTTCTAAGGGTAAAACTGATTGCTGTAAAACACTATCAACCGCCTCATAAATTAACTTACCTTCGCGGTAACAAGTAATGACAACACTGATATTATTCATACTTATTTGCAAATAATGTCTGCCTCAAGCGGAGTGGCAAAAATCTTAAACCCGTAATTATCAGAATTGATAAATATTTTTTCAGAAACATTACAATTCCCCAAACGCTGTATGCTTCCCAATTTAGTTTTAGCCAAACCCGCCAACTCAGCCCAGACTGCGGCACAAAGACTAGTTTTAGAATATCTAAAGGTTTTCCTGCTCCTAGCAACCATTTCTGGGGATAAAGGTTAGATTCTCCATGTAAACTGAATACTTGATTTCTGGAATCTATGTATATTGAAAACCCTGCTTTTGTAGCAAGAATTAAATAAAGAGAGTCACCACCATAATGAGGGGTAGATTTTGAATCAGGATAGCCAATTAAATTAACCACAGACCGCGGTAGACAGACTATATTCCCACTTAATAAATCACAACGAGTGACGGTATTACTAGGCGGACACATAAACCGATATCCTTTCCAAGTTTTTGATTTCCCCCCAAATACAATCTTGTTGGGGTTTTCTCTCTCTATCCCTTGACAGCCAGCGATCGCCATTTCATGTTCTGAAACAAAACCTACCAAATCACTAATAGTATTACAACTAAATTCACAGTCATTATTTAGCCAAATCAAGTGTTCTGCCCCAAGGTCGCAGGCGTATTTCATACCTAAAGCGATCGCCCCCGTCCACCACAGGTTTCCATCTCCATGTAAAACGATTACTTCAGGATATGTTTCTTGAATCGCTGTAGAAGTTCCATCGCTGGAATTATCATCCACAACAATTACTTGATACTTGGACAAATCACCGTGCGATCGTAAATTTTGTAAGCAAGCTAAAGTAAGAGCCTTGCGATTATAAACAGGAATAATAATTGATAAGCTATTCTGGCTAGAACCTAAAATGTTTTTTATAGTTAAAACCATTGCTAATATTCAATTAAGTCTTAGATTTTGGGGATTGAAATTTACTAATAATTCCGCTAAAAATTGCGCCTGCCATCATAATTCCTAATATGGGTTGAATTAAAGGCTGCCAAAGAGACTGCCAGACTGACAAGCCTAAATGCAAGTGTAGTTGTTCGGCAATTACCGCTAGGGCAAACCACGCAAAGAAGAAAAATACTAAAAATAAATCAATCATCAAAGCCTTATTCAGCCAAAATCCTATTGTTTGCATTACTCAAATCTCAATGTATTAAAGTTCAAAATCAATCTATAAGTCGATTCTAGGATATATGGGTGAATTTTCTAGTTATTTATAATTAAGTATTGATTAGCTTCTTAGAAATATCTAGGCACTTTGGAACCAAGATCACACCATGATCGTCTCATCTGTTTATAACATTACAACTAAATTTGCAGAAACTGAAGACGGTACTAATATAATGAGCTACAGTCTATCTTGGTCAACAAAAGTCAGATATGAGTCAGCACCTGTGTCAGAGCTTTCCAGTGTCGATATAGTCCATTTATGTCAGCAAGGTTTACAACCACATAAGTCTGCTTTTGCCGCTTTAATGCGCCTACATCAATCTCATGTCGATCAAGTGTTATATAAATTAGCACCTGACTGGCAAGATCGTGCGGATCTAGCTCAAGAAGTATGGCTACGGGTGTATCGCAATATTAGTAAACTTAAAGAGCCAGAAAAATTTCGAGGCTGGTTAAGCAGGATCACGACAAACTTGTTTTACGATGAATTACGCAAGCGTAAGCGAGTCGGTCATCCAATTTCCTTGGATAATCCTTTGCAAATGTTAGATGGTGATACCATTGATTGGGAATTGCCCAGCGATCGCCCAGGACCTGTGGAAACCCTCTCTACCCAAGAATTTTATGAACACTTACGCACAGCGATCAAAGAGTTACCTGAAGGTTTTCGGTCGACGATTGTTATGCGAGAAATCGAAGGGTTGACCTATGAGGAAATTGCGGAAATTACAGGTGTATCCTTAGGCACAGTCAAATCTCGCATTGCTAGAGCTAGACTAAGATTACAAGAACAATTGCAACCCTATTTATCTGGCTTGTAACTTTATGAATTTATCTAAAAATTTAGACAGGAATTTAGATTTGAATGTAGGCAATTTGCATGTTATGGACGAGGTAATGAGATGACCATTTATGGTAAATATACGGCGGCAGAACGATTTGAGCTATTAAGTGCATACCTTGATCATGAAGTTAGCAGCGCCGAAAAAATTCAGGTAGAACAATGGTTACAAGATGACCCTAATTATCGTATCCAGTATCAACAGTTGCTCAAAGTTAAAAGACTATTACTAGATTTACCTACTCCTGAAAGTATTAAAACTGAGTATTTAGTTGATCAAGTAATTTCCAAAATTAATCGGCGATCGCAACGTAAATTAGCATTAGGAGCAGCATTGGTGGCAATGGTAGTGGCTACTTTTGGTTCCATCGCGCTCAATAGCCCTAGGTGGAAAGTTGCCGATGAATCATTGCATAAAGAAGAGCAATTAATATTAGCGATGGAAGAGCCAATTATTCCTATGCCTCAGTCGGAGATCGTCAAGTAGATTTTAGTAAAATCAGTTTTTAATCGCATATTTTTTAGTTGGATAATGTAGCCATGAAAGATAAAAATAAATCGCCTTTAAGTAAGGTAATTCTCTATATCAGTCTTATTTTAGTTGGAGTATTTCTGGGTTCTTGGGCGGTATTAAGCCGAACAGTCCCCTCCTCTGTCCAAAGTTTAGTTCCATTACCAATTGAAAATGTAGCGTTTGTCAATGACTCCACAATTGTTAAGGCACCAAAGTTTGATCCTAACTATAATTTTATTGCTGAAGCTGTAATTCGGACTGGACCTGCGGTAGTTAGAATTAACTCCTCTCGCACCGTAACTAATGATGGTACCCCAGATGTGTTTAGTGATCCGATGTTTCGCCAATTTTTTGGGGATGAAGCACCCAGAAGAATGCCCCGATCGCGCGAGGAAAGAGGTACAGGTTCTGGATTTATTATTAACAAAGCTGGAGATATTATTACCAATGCCCACGTGGTTGAGGGAGCTAATCAAGTAACTGTAATCCTTAAAGATGGGAGAAAACTTGAGGGTAAGGTACTAGGGCAGGATTCCCTAACGGATATTGCTGTAGTTAAGGTGTCTGATTCTAACTTACCAGTTGTGACCTTGGGGACTTCGCAAAATTTACAACCTGGGGAATGGGCGATCGCTATTGGTAATCCCCTTGGACTAGATAATACGGTAACAGCAGGCATTATAAGTGCTTTGGGGCGCAACTCTAATGAGATTGGTGTAGATAAGCGAGTTAAGTTTATTCAAACTGATGCGGCGATTAATCCTGGTAATTCGGGTGGTCCTTTATTAAACCAAAGAGGTGAAGTAATTGGGGTCAATACTGCGATTATTCAAGGAGCACAGGGGTTAGGGTTCTCAATTCCCATTGAAACTGCCCAACGCATTGCTACTCAAATCATTGCTCAAGGTAGTGTGAAACGGGCATATTTAGGGATTCAGATGGTGACCTTAGATGCCAACGTCAGAAAAGAAATCAATAGTGACCCTAATGCAGGGATGAATGTCACCGAGGATCAAGGCGTGCTTGTAACCAGAGTGGTTCCGAATTCTCCTGCGGCAACTGCTGGGATTAGGGCGGGCGATGTGATTATTAAAATTGATAACACTAGTATTGCTTCTGCCGATTTAGTCCAGCAATTTGTCGAAACTAAGGCTGTGGGCGATCGTTTGCAAGTAGAAATTAAACGAAATGGACAGGGCATGACTATTGCGGTAAAAGCTGGAGACTTTCCTGCTCAAGTTCAAGGCTAGATCACAAACAACAGGATCAATAATTAAGCAGTCTGAATGGGGCTGCTTTTTTACGCTTAAAGTACAGTCAAAATCAAACAAAAAATATTACTTCATCAAAAGTGTAGTGTGATCCCAAGCACTGTTTGGTATAGGGTAAGCTGTAGATGTAAATTTCTTCTGAGAGGTAGGTACTATGACACTGGTTGAGTTACTTCCATCAGCACGACGGCTTTCTTTAACGGAAAAACTCAAGTTGATTCGGATTCTAGCGGAGGATTTGGAGATGGCTGAAGACATTTCACCATTAGAACCTTTCAAAACCTACGACTTACCAACTCCCTATGATTGCTTTGGGGCAGGTTCGATCTTGATGGGGGCATTCAAGCAATCGCATAAAAATCAGTAATAATGTATGCGCCTCAAATATTCAACTACTAGCCCAGCCCAAAATGAATTTGACAGTCTTCCCAGACTTCCATTGCTATTGCGTCGAGAAAATATGGAAATTGAAGCGGTTGGCTTGGTGGATAGTGGAGCTACAGTGAATGTCTTACCCTATGAATTGGGTTTAGGGTTAGGAGAAACTTGGGATGATCGCAGAGCCATAATTCAATTAGCAGGCAATCTCAGCAGTCAGCCAGCAATACCAGTCTCTGCGATCGCTCAAATCGGGGAATTTCCGCCAGTTGAATTACTTTTCGCATGGGTAAAGCGTTCAAACATCCCATTAATTTTGGGGCAGACCAACTTTTTTCTTGAATTTGATGTTTGTTTCTACCGTTCTAAGATGGAATTTGAAGTCAAGCCAAAATCTCCGTAGGCAGCCAGCTAAATATCCCCAGACATCAGAACAAATTCAGGTTGTCGGTGAGATGCTGAGGCTATTTGCATCTAGTGATCGGGAACTTTACCAAGTTAGGTGTAACCTAAAGAAATAATAAGAAAGTGAATATTAATAAAGATTGTGCAAGAAGATTTTCGCCTAATTGTCGATTTAGTTCTAGTGCTATCCGTGGCTTGTATTGGCGGTTTATTGGCAGCTAGATTCCAACTTCCCGTAATTTTAGGCTATCTCCTAGGCGGCATTGTGGTTGGTCCCAGTGGTTTGGGTTTAATTAAAGAGTTAATTCAAGTTGAAACCTTGGCTCAGTTTGGTGTGGCGTTTTTGCTTTTTGCTTTAGGCGTAGAGTTTTCCCTAGGGCAGTTAAAAAAAGTGCAGGCGATCAGTATCGGCGGGGGGCTTTTACAAATTTTTAGCACGATCGCTCTCACTGCCATTATTTCTGTGGCGATCGGCTGGGTGACTACTCCTGTTCAGGGCATATTTTTAGGAGCAATTTTATCCCTATCCTCAACGGCGGTGGTACTGCGGGGGTTAATGGAGGCAAATGAGGCGGAGTCGGTGCATGGGCAGGTGATGCTCGGTATTTTAATTGTGCAGGATTTGGCTTTGGGCTTAATGTTGGCAGTATTACCCGCTTTGGATCAGCCTGCGGATGTGATTGGTTTAGCCGTTGTCAAAGCTTTACTTTTAATGGCGTTATTTGCTGGGGGGGCGATCGCGGCGGGGATTTGGGTAATTCCGCCCCTATTGCAATCTGTGGCTAAAACTGAAAGCCGTGAATTATTTTTGTTGAGTGTGATTGTCCTCTGTTTTGCGATCGCTCTACTGACGGAATATTTGGGCTTATCTATTGAAATGGGGGCATTTGTAGCAGGGTTGATGATTTCGGAAGTGGAGTATGCCGATCAAACATTGTCCTATGTGGAACCATTACGGGATGTATTTGCAACTTTATTTTTTGCGGCGATCGGGATGTTAATTGATCCTGTGTTTCTGTGGCAGCATTTGGAGTTAATTTTGGGCTTGGTAGCGATCGTAATGATTGGTAAGTTTGCCATTATTGTGCCATTGGTCTTGATGTTTAAGTATCCCCTGAGACTGGCGATTACTGTAGGTTTGGGCTTAGGACAGATTGGTGAATTTTCCTTTGTTTTGGCGAGTTCGGGGCAGCAATTGGGTATCGTATCTCGGCAGGTATATTTATTGATTTTAGGTACTACGGCGGTTACTTTAATCGTTACGCCATTTTTGATGAAGGCTACACCCCAAATCTTAGGACTACTAGAAAAACTGCCAGTCCTGAAAACATGGTTGAATCGCATGGATATTCCTCAAGAAATTTCCGACAATGCCAAACTCAAGGATCATGTAGTTGTCTGTGGTTATGGTCGGGTTGGGCAAAATATCGTGAATTTATTACAGACTAGAGGCTATCCCGTTTTAGTAATTGAGCTATCAGAGGCAAAGGTGCAATTAATGCGCGATCGCCAGATCCCTTATATTTACGGTAACTGTGCTAGTCCTTTGGTTTTAGAGAAAGCCGAGGTACAACATGCTAAATCTATGGTGGTTGTGACCCGTGATTCTATGAGTACAAGGCTATGTGTGAAAAATGCGATCGCTATTGCCCCAAACCTAGATATAGTTGCCCGTGCCTTTAGTGACAGCGATATTGATTCTTTGTATATATTGGGAGCTAGAGAAGTAGTGCATCCAGAGTTTGAAGCTAGTCTTGAACTTTCTACCCATTTACTTTTAAGACTGGGCGAAAGTAAACAAACGGTGCAGTCCGAAATTATTAACGTCCGCAATAGTCGTTATGCCGATTTACGTCCCGATTTAGTTTGTCCTTTACCAGTTTTAACTTCTAATATTGATTATTTAGAGTCACCTACTCTTACTGGTTTGGAATTGTCTGAGATACTTTCGTCTGAGATCCCAGGTAATTCTAAACAATAACCAGCCCCATAGACGGTTTTAATATATTTAGGATGGCGGGGATCAGGTTCTAGCTTGGTTCTTAGGTGCCTAATATGAACTCGAATTGTCTCAATATCATCATCGGGTTCATATCCCCAAACTTCTTTGAGAATTTCACTAGGTGAAACTGTCTGTCCATGCCGTTGCAGTAAACAATGTAAAAGTTCAAATTCTAAATGGGTTAGCTTAATCGTCTGATTAAACCATACAGCTTCAAATCTTTCTGGTACTAGAGTAAGGGAGCCATAGTTTAAAATTTCACTGTGTTTAGCGGCTTGGGGAATCCGATCGGTACGACGTAATAAGGCTCTTACCCTTGCCAGCATTTCTTCCAGTTCAAACGGCTTGGTGAGATAATCGTCTGCTCCAGAATTAAAGCCTTCAACTTTATTTTGGGTCTGCCCCATGGCGGTCAGCATTAAAACGGGAATATCGGAAGTGCGATCGTCGCGGCGAAGACGTTGACAAACCGTGTATCCGTCAATTTGAGGCAATATCACATCAAGAATAATCATGTCTGGGATCAGTTGGATCGCTAGGGCTTGCCCCTTTACACCGTCACCCGCATGGGTAACCTGATAACCTGAAATTTCTAGATTAACACTAACTATTTCTGAAATAAGTGGATCATCGTCGATGATGAGAATTCTAGGCATCATTGACTGTAAATTCCAAGATATGGTTTATGTGGAGCTATAGGTGAATCGGTTATCCCTATTGCTTTGTAGATAGTGTATATCAGTTGATACGCATTTAATTAGATTAAACGCAGAAATAATACTAATTTTTTAACATTCATGTTGATTTTTGTAGAGTTAAGTAGATAACCCTTATTGCGTGATCAGGTCAAGGTTAAGGTCGGTATGATAGAGGTAAGGAGTTGAAGGCATAAAAATGGGAATTACTAAGGCAACTACATCTAAGTTTTGGATCGGATCGGCGATCGCTATTGCCGTGATTGTGGGCACAGGAACTGCTTATATCCTCAAGTCGCCTGAAGTTATCAAAGTCAACGATCCAACTACTCAACTAGCCCAAATTACAGTTACAGGGTATTTAATTGAATCCCGTGAGAATAAGTTTGTGGCGGTACCAATTCCTGTAAAAGCTAAAAATCATGAAGAGGCGATCGCTACAGCCCTCAACAATATCATCACATCCAAAGCGGAAAATCTCTATAGTGCCATTCCTGAAGGTACCAAAATTCTCAATCTAGAGATTAGTGGTAATGATATTCGCTTAGATCTTTCCCAAGCATTCACTTCAGGCGGCGGTAGTGCCAGTATTCGCGGGAGGCTGATTCAAGTGCTTTATACAGCTACTAGCTTAAATCCTGAGGCTAATTTATTTTTATCTGTTGAAGGAAAACCCTTAGAATATTTGGGTGGTGAAGGACTTGAGGTTTCTCAGCCCTTACGCCGTCAAAGTTTTTCCTTAGAATTTTAAGCAAATGCCCCCATTACCTGAAATTGATTCTCTGTCTCTGAGATCGCAAATTGCTCAGATGATTGTGGTGAGGGCTTCAGGTTATCTCTATGATCATCAAATTCAATATCCGCAGTGGGAAATTCCATCGCCGAAACTCAGCCAGTTAATTAGTGAAGATGGTGTGGGCGGAGTGATTTTAGTGGGTGGTAGCGCCCCTGAAATTTATCTCAGAACTCAGGCTTTACAGGCACAGGCACAGGTTCCTTTACTCATAGCTGCCGATGTGGAAGAAGGGGTGGGGCAGAGATTCAAAGGAGCGACCTATTTCCCGCCACCCATGGCATTAAGTGCAATTTCGCCAGAACTTAGCCCTAAGTATGCCGAAGCAATGGGGGCAATTATCGCAAAGGAATCCTCAGCGATCGGGGTAAATTGGGTATTGGCTCCTGTAGTTGATGTCAATAATAATCCTGCTAATCCTGTCATTAATGTCCGAGCTTTTGGGCAGAAACCTGAGCAGGTCATAAACTTAACCACGGCATTTATTCAAGGTGCTAGTAAATATGCAGTTTTAACCACTGCCAAACATTTTCCAGGGCATGGCGATACATCTGTGGATTCGCATTTACACACTCCAGTTTTAGATCATAGTCGCGATCGCTTTGAGCAGGTTGAGTTTCCACCATTCAGGGCGGCGATCGCAGCAAGTGTGGATGCAGTCATGTCTGCCCATGTATTTGTGCCAAATTTTGATGCTCATACCATTAGTACCCTTTCACATCCGACGCTGACGGGTTTACTGCGCCATGAATTAGGATTTACAGGATTAATTGTGACCGATGCTTTGATTATGGCTGGAGTGAGCGATCGCCACAGTCCCGAAGCAGTGGCAGTGCAGGCAATCTTAGCAGGTGCAGATATTTTATTAATGCCCGTGGATGCCGATCGCACTATTAATGCCATTGTCGAAGCGGTAGAATCTGGCAAAATTACCTGCGATCGCCTGAGATTATCTTTAGACAGAATTTGGCAAGCTAAAGCCAAAATATTTAACTCTGATTTCAACCTCACACTGCAAGATGTCGGCACTGCGGAGAGCCTAAAAATTGCCGCAGAAATCACCACAAAGTCCATTCAAGTTCATCTACCCAATCCCCTGCAAATTAGTACCAATTTAATTTTGGTGGACGATGTTTTAACCTGTGGCGAGTTCTTAGATTCCCAAGTATTTCAAACAGGCGATCGCATTATTGTCGATGCTCACTCTATTGGGGCTGTATGTCAGGGTTTAGATAAAACTACGCCAACTTTGGTACAAATATTTAGCCGTGGTAATCCATTTCGGGGTAGTGCAGGTATGTATGAGCAGATTGAAAACTTAATTAAGCAACTCCTGCGCCACAATCAATTAAAAGCGATCGCCCTCTATGGCAGTCCCTATAATCTTGATCGGCTTATACCTTTACTTACCGATGATATTGCTTGGGCATTTTCCTATAGCCAACAGGCGATCGCTCAGCAAGAGGTAATGCAGAAACTAGGGCTAATTTAAAAACTGTCCTCTCGCCAATTAAGCCACCTCTGCTTTTACTACTAAATTTAGAGCTTGGGAAAGTTGATCTAGCCCTTGGCGGTGAGCAGCCGATATCAAAATAGCATCGGGATATTTAGCTTTAATCTCATCTAAATTTGGCACTGAGTCGATTTTATTAAATACAGTTAGGGTTGCTCCGACCGCGATCGGCATATCTGCCAAAATCTGATTTACAGCTTGAAGTTGAGATTCCCAAGCTGGATGGGAGATATCTACTAAATGAATTAAAACATCCGCCTCGGTGACTTCTTCAAGGGTGGCACGAAAAGCATTAACCAATGGAGGAGGCAATTCGTGAATAAACCCTACGGTATCGGTTAACAGAATCGTTATGGGATGAGATTCATCATCTTGCTCCCGAATATGCAGGCGGCGAGTGGTCGGATCTAATGTCGCAAATAGTTTATCGGCGGCGTAAACCGTGGACTTAGTTAAGGCATTGAGTAAAGTTGATTTACCCGCATTGGTGTAGCCCACGATCGCCACTGTCGGAATTTCTTGATCAATCCGTTGTTGGCGCATTCTTGCCCGTTGGGATTGTAATTGATCGACTTGATGTTGAAGCTGAGTAATCCGTTTTTGAATAACACGGCGATCGGTTTCTAGCTTAGTTTCCCCAGGTCCTCTGGTGCCGATTCCTCCTCCCAATCTAGATAGAGTTAAACCTCTTCCTGCGAGGCGGGGTAAACGATATTGGAGTTGAGCTAGTTCTACTTGTAGCTTCCCTGCTGCCGATTGCGCTCGTTGGGCAAATATATCTAAGATTACTTCTGTGCGATCGCTAATTCTAATTCCCATTAATCTTTCGAGATTGCGAATTTGGGCAGGAGATAACTCTCGATCAAACACGACTAAGTTAGCACCCTGAGTCTGAGCAGCAAGGGCAATTTCTTGGACTTTACCCTCTCCCAAAACCGTCTGCGGATGTGGGCGATCGCGTTTTTGCAAGATCGTATCCAGAACTACGCCGCCTGCACTATCGACTAATTGCCCTAGCTCAGTTAAGAGTTCTTGGGGATTTTGGGTTGATTTTTTTTGAGAGGAGCGATAGGCAGAATCACTGGTAATTAAACCCACTAAAATCACTCGATCCTGATCGTCTTCAACGACTTGGGCTTTATACTCACGGCGAAACTCATCTTCTAAGCCTGAAACCAAATCTAAGAAGTCTTGTTTACTCACAGCATCTAGGCTTTGGGGTGGTGAAACATACCAAGGTTCCCCTGCCATTGACTCGGGCAAAATATGAGCAGTATAGACACGATCAACATAACCCTTACTAGAAATCGTCACCGATACTAAACTATCAAGTCGTTGCATAGCCATCGCCGTTAAATCTGCCACAGTGGGCGGCTCATGCTTCAAGTTAGTAGCAATACATCGCAACCCACATAAACGCTCTTCTCCATAGCGTGGTAATTCCATTAGGGGGATCTTAGCGTGATTAGGAGTGCCTAAACCCACTCTGATTATCTGTCCGCGGCGATTTACAAATACACAAACAGGTTTATTGATATCACTGCTAACCCCAGCTAGCCTTTGGGCAAATTCAGGAGTTGTCAAACATTCAAGGGGAATTCTTTGACGATATAGGCGCTCTAGTTGTTTAATTTGGCTTGATTTTAAGCCTTGGGTATCTCCGTAAATATTATCGATACAACTTCCTCAGTTTTAATTTTTGTTTTAACTTTTGAATAGTTTGATCATACCTCATCACTTTAATAAGCTTTTCTTCTGATTTCTTTAATGAATTCAGATCACTTTTTTCTGGCAGTATTTCTCCGAAAAATGATAATAATTTGGGGATGGAGTAGAACTAGTAATCCGATCGCTGAAGCGAGACTAATTAAGAGGTTTGTCCCCACTGTAGTTCCTTTATCCGTTATGATGCCGATCGCTGCTAAAGTTCGAGGAATTACGACAGATATCAATAAACAAATACTAATAGCCCTTGCCCAGCCGTATAATTTCCATAATCCTACTCCCAGAATTAGGGGAATAAAACTGATACTAAGGATGGCAATGTCGGAAAAGAAAGCGACATTTACACTTATCCCTTCTACTGGAGTGCCAAAGTTTTGATTGAGAATAGTCTCGATAAAAGGATTAAGACTAGGCAGCGATCGCAAATTCTGAATCCGCAAGTAGATGAGAACTAGGCTAAAAGTAACCATGACTATAGAGAGGATCGTAATCGCCAGAGGACGTTTAGACTTCACCATATTTTTCCTAAGGTTGAGTAAGCGCACGGGGTAATTGTCGTAAAAAGGAACTACATTGAATTAAGCGCAGCAGATAGTTAGCGGTAAATGGTAAGAATAAAATTAATGTCCAGCCTAAGCGATCGGGTAGGGCAATTTGAAATAGTTTGGGCATGGTCAGCAATACCAAGGTGGAGATGCTAAACATTGCTAAGCCTAACTGCACTGGGAATGTAAACTTTAATATAGTTTTAGGTCGCCACACCGAGATATGACAAGCATCCCAAAACACCAGAAGAGTATAAATTAAGCCAATCAATATTGATACTGCCTGTGCCTGTTCTTGCCCCATTTCTCTAAAGTCTTCAGGGGTAATAATCACATCAATATTAAGCAACCCTAGCCCTCCAAAGTAAGCCAGCATATAGCCCAAGGTCATTGCTAAAGATCCGATTAAGCCTGCTAAAAGGCTGTATCCCAATACATCTTTGAGAAAGTTATTAATTCTTTTAACCTTGAGTATGCCAATGGAAATCAGAATTGTCGGTACGCTCACAATAAAGAAGGTTAAAACTGTAAGTTGACGCGGCTCTATGGGAAAAGGTAGTTGCACAAATCCGACAAAAGAGATTGTCAAAATTACCATAATATTTTTGGTTAAATACAGTAAAGCCGAAGCTAAGATTTTTTGCTTAATTTCGTCTCCTGCTTGAAATGCCTGCGGCAAAGTGGCAAGGGAATTATCTAGTAAAATTATATCCGCAACATCTTTACTAATCTGTGCTCCATCATTCATGGCGATCGCTAGCTGCGCTTCCTTAAATGCAGGGACATCATTCACCCCATCCCCAACCATTGCCACATAGCCACCGCGTTTCACCATTGTCCTAATCAGCTTGCGCTTAGTTTCAGGAATAATTCGCCCAAAAACTCGACCGTGCATAGCAGCATGACTAAATTTACCTTGATCAAAACTATCTAAATCCGATTGCGTAAACATAGTTTCAGGAGTTACATCAATGCCTGCTTGGGAAGCGATCGCTGCCACCGTATCGACACTATCTCCAGAAATTACTTTGATTTCTATCCCTTTTGCCGTTAAAGCAGCGATCGTATCAATGACATCAGACCGCAACTCATCTTTAAGCAAAACTAAACCACAGTCTTCTCTAGTTGAAGGTAATTGTTGATCAGTCTGTTGATCAATCTTTTCTATGCCCCGACTGGTAACTACAGCCAAAACCCTAATGCCTTGGCGAGCATACTCTTGGGCTTTACGTTGAGATTGAGGATTTGCAAGTAAAATTTCAGGTGAGCCAATGATGATTTCCTGAAGAGATGCATCAGCCCCATTATCTTCTACAGTCACAGATCCCCACTTGCGGGCAGAGCTAAACGGAATTTCACTATGTTTACGGGCAGAACTTTTAGGAAATCCAATAAACATCGCCATCGCATTAGCACTACTGTTATGAGTAGCAACTAGGGATACATAGAGGGCTATTAGTTCTTGGAGTTGGGCAGAATTATAATTTTCAAGGGGGATAATTTCTTGGACTAAAAGCTGATTTCTAGTTAAGGTGCCAGTTTTATCAGTACAGAGAATCCGCACGCTATTCATGGAATCCACGGCATTAATTCTTTGAATCAGAGTTTTCTTTTTGCTAATCTCCACCGCCCCTAAAGCCAAAGCCACACTAATCGAAAGCACCAAGCCCGCAGGCACAAAACTATTAATAATTACTGCTGCATATCTAAGCGTATCCACAGGAGTTCTGCCACTATTGAGGCTAGCAATTAAATGCAAAAATCCTGCTACCAACAGCGCAAACACAAATATTTCTACTACGGTATTAATCTTGCGTTGTAATGGCGTGAGCGATCGCTTATAAGTGCGAGAAGTTTGAGAAATTTGAGCGGCATAACTCTCATTACCAATTTTTACTGCCCTAAATATGCCACCCCCTGCTATGCAAAAAGAACCAGACAAAACTGTATCGCCAACTTGTTTGGGCATTGGCTCGGATTCCCCAGTTAGTAAGGATTCATCCATTTCCAAAGCATTAGAAACTAAAACATCACCATCCACGGGTGGGCGATCGCCTGGTTTCAACTCAATTAAATCATCCCTAACTACTTCTCCCAATGGCACAATTAAAGCCACGCCATCTCTAATTACAGTTACTTGCTGCACTGAAAGCAAAGCCAATTTATCCAAAGACCACTTCGCTTTAACTTCTTGCACCACCCCAACCACAATATTACTGAGAATGGTAATCCCCGAAAAGAAAGCATCAGTTGATTGCCCCAAGATTGCCAACATTGCCAAAATAATGCCAAAGGAAATATGAAATAGGGTAAAAATATTCTCCTTAAATATTTCCTGATAGGTGCGAGTGGAGCGAAATACAACAACATTTACATCTCCAGTTGCTACTCGCTCTGCTACCTCCCTAGAGGTTAAACCTTGAACTAAGTTTTCTGCTCCAGATTCCAGTGGTAAATCCTGTAATGAGTTGTGGGGCAACTTGGATTCCATATTTAGTCTCTAAGTCAAGTTATGGTTTTCAGCTAATGCTTGGGCAAATTGAGTATGCAGACTATGGCTAGCCTTAAAGGCAATAATATGTGCCAGAGGTAGCCATCCTAGTAAACTCAAGTCACCAATTAAGTCCAAGAGTTTATGACGACAAGGCTCATTCTCAAACCTCAAAGGTGGATTTAGCCATTTTTGGTCATCACAAACGATCGCATTTTCTAAACTACCGCCTTTAATTAATCCTTGCGATCGCAGATACTCCACATCTTTTGCCATAGTAAATGTGCGAGCAGGGGCAACTTCTTGGCAAAATTCTGTCATAAAATTCTCCATATTTGGACACCAACTAAACCACTGTTGATTGATTGCTTGGCTGGGAAATTCAATGCCATAGCTAAAACGCAGGCGATCGCTGGGTATAGCCATAACGAAACTATCCCCTTTATATATAGAAACTGGCGTAGTAATTGCCCTTAATTCTTGAGCAATACCAGATTGAATGGTAATTCCAGAACCAGAAATTGCTTCCACCCAAGGCAGAGCCGAACCATCTAAAATTGGTAATTCACTTTGATCAATTTCAATTCTGACATTATCAATGCCCATACCAACCAGAGCCGCCAATAGATGTTCTACCATCCGCACAGTTTGATGATCCCTTCCCAGTTCCGTTGAGAGTTGGGTAGATGACACAGAATACCACTGGGCAGGGATTACACAGTTATTGATTACAAAATAACGCCCACGATCTACAGGGGCAGGATGAATGGTGACACTAGCTAGCTGCCCACTATGCAACCCCACACCTTTGAGACTAAAACTATTAGCGATCGTCTGTTGAGATCTTGGCATAGATTAAAATTCAAAACTAGGAGAACTCTTAAGGATATCTAAGCCTAAATCATCAGGATTAATCAACGGCACTTCATAAAAGGCAAGAATGTGCTTGGTAGATGGTCTACCTTTAGTTACCCCCGTTAGACCCATCGCCACTATTACCCCACAGATGCCATTAGACTCTTGGCAGCGTTTTAACCACCTTTGGCGCATTTCCTGATCAGGCGAGTAGTCATCTTGGCTAAATTCTCCAAATAAATGTAGTTCCTCATTACCCATAATTAACAATCCTAGCTCTTTAGGATCGCTATTATCCTCGGCGGGATGAAAGCAGACACCCTGAATATTACCCAAAAACTTAATTTCGGCAATTAGATCTAGGGCTTTAGGACGTGAAGTTTGAATTAATAACACTGAAAATGCATCAGCTGTTTGGGGAAAAGCCTGACTCAAGTAACAACTTGACTTGGGGATATGTTCACGCCAAAACTCTAGTCCTTCCCATGAAATCCCTAAAAGCTTGACTAAAGTGTTATCAGGTAGGAGGTCATCGTGAATTATGGTATCTAGGTCATCGTCATCACCAATAATTTCTTGAATTTCCTCTTCCAAATCAGGTACGGTTTGAACTACGACCTTACATTCTTTACTAGACTTGTGGGGGGGCTTAATTTTGTAAGTACTCTTAATTACGCCATACTCTCCACTTTCTAATTCGGTCTTATGGCTAGAAACAAACATATTTAGGCTCTGCATTGCTACAGTTAAGGCGATCGCCTCATCCTCATACAAAAACGGTCTGCCGCCTTCTAGGGGATGCAAAATACCAAATATAGGGTGAATATCATCATTAATTGACCAGCCCTTGTTGCGAATGGCACGAATTTCCGACTCTGATAAAGATTCATTAGATTCAAATAGCGTAAATATGCAATCTTGACGCAGAAAAGTTTCTTCTAAATCTTCACTGTCATTCTCGGCAATTAATTGGCGAAATTGCACAAGAGATGCACGGGAACGATAAAAAATCACACCCCTTTCTAAGCCCAAATGCCCCATAACTACGGCATAGACAGTATCCATGTCCCATTGATTAATCTCAATTTGCAAAACCTGATGATCCCACATATATTCCCAAGGAGCAGTGCGCCAAAGGGTATCTGCTTGCTGATAGAGAGCCTCAGCTTGGTTGGGTGGTACGGTTGGTGGCGTGGTTTGGGTATGCTGAAGTAGATTTTGGAAAACCTCATCAATCATGGGTAAATGGTCTATATGTTCAACCGTAATATCTAAACCTTGGAGCACGCCACGCAAATAAAATTGTAATGAGCGATCGCGAACCAATATTTTCTGGGGACGATTAGGCTGGCTTGGGCTTTGGGGATATTCGATCGCCTGTAATAATGCTTGCACCATCGCTTCTTGTCCCATATTAGGATCAACTACTTCCATAGAGCGCACATAACCCATAGACCCATCTACCCACAAAATACATTGGGGTTTATCTTCTTGAGTATGATCCGCAAGGTGAATAAGGTTACTTCCATCTTCTCTTTCTTTGTGCGCCCTTGGTAGCGATCGCCGATCACCCTCCCACACTGAATTAGATTGGGCAATTTTTTTAAGACGATTGATGGTTGAACTTTTAAGGACTGTCATCGAAAACTCCGATCAAAACGAACTGCAAATAATGCACAGGAAAAAACACAAAAACCCAGCAACTCAATCCTAATGCTTCAAATCTTACTTTACTATATTAGGCAAACTCACACACAAAAACCAATTTCACCAGTTACCATAGGTAAGTTCCTAGTTATAACTTCTATCTGTAAACTTATATATCAAAATATATGGATGAACTTAGACCCATACTTCAAGAATTAACTCTACAACCTACTGCTTTTTTCGGTGGGTTAGTGGCAGGATTTCTGCGACTCGATCTAAATGAAGATCCCCTTAAATCTTGGCTAGGTCAACAAGGTGTAGCAACTCCTACATCTCCAAAACAATCAGGACCTCAATCTATTTCAATTGATTAGTCTGATTAATTTCCGATTAATTATTCAAGGGTGTTACGTGGAAACCTTAAATCTTGCTATCACGAGTAAGGAACTACATGGGTTCTCAGATTATCATTGGCTGCAACCCTAGTTAAATCCAATATCTGTTTAAATCGTTCCATGTAACATCAGCGTTTCATTGTCCCCCTTGAGGTAAAGCTTGGCAAAGGAAAAACCTCTGTTACTTTACCATTTAGGTTAAAATTTATACTTACTTAAAATCCAAAATTATCTGGCATCCCTTGTTTCCTAACTTATAGGATGCGAGAACCAAGTTAACACAAAGACAGTTAGAGTTAAGCCTAAAGCAAGATAGATATAATAATTACTATGACTTTCCGTGGATCAGTAACCTTACAAGACAAGCTGTTGAGCTGCCTACTTTATGCTATTCCCTTAGCATCAGCAATGCCTTACGGGCTGTCGATATTTAGCCAAGTTCCATATTCTGTTTATCCATTCTTCCCCTTTATTGCTCTGCTTGGAATTCTTAATATCCCAGTTATTCCACAATTAATTGCCATCGATACGGTGGTATTTCTTTGTATTTATTTCTTTGTGGTCAGGAACCTTAAGATTTCTCACTTTGTGCGCTTCAATGCCATGCAATCAATTCTCTTAAGGATTATATTGATTTTGATTCAGGTATTGACTAGCCTGCTTGCACCTGTTTTTTCTGCCTTAAGTTCAATTCAGTTTTTAGGTGAAGTTTTTGCGAATACGATTTTTATGGGTATGATCGCCGCTTGTATTTATGCAGTGGTTCAGACTATTCGCGGTACCTATGCCGAGATTCCAGTTATTTCTGAAGCTGCCTATTCCCAAGTTCCCCATTAACCGATAGCAAACTAAGTAGGTAAGCATAAGTAATAAGTAAACTGACAATAAAAAATGGTCACAGGGCTGTGTCTCGTCTTGAATTTAGTATTTCGTTTAACTTAAGGTATTAACTTTTCCTCACATTACCTACTTATTCATCTTGTTTACGCTGCTTCATAAAACTTGTGCATAGTTACCCATACACCTTTACTTCCTACGCTGTTGGGTAGACGGCTATCCCAAGGATTAGTAGGCTATCTCCGCAAAGCCTGCGGTTTTTAGTTGATT
>CASBQR010000211.1 GCA_949127865.1 Synechococcales cyanobacterium PMM_0082 | reverse complement strand
TCTTGCTTGGCTTTCAAACTATTGTGTTGTCTATGGTTCAGGCGTTTCGGTTTTGTTTAACCGTTTTGCGCTTATTGAATATAACAAACTCCCTTGGGTCTGTCAACCCCCTTTCTTAATTTCTTTTGGTGTTTGCAAAACTGAGATGTGATCAGGTCTAACTGATAGTGGGGTATGGAATGTCAGGGCACCGACCCGCTTTTCTCCAATCTTATAATTTTTCTTTTTGGTAGGTAATAGTTCTAATAGGTCTGACTCAACTTGAGTAAGTAGAGTAAAGAAGAGTTTTTGCTCTATTTGCAACTTTTCAACTAAGGTAGATAGTGTTACCGGTTGACCAAAACAATCTCTACCTGCTTTTGCTTCTGCTTCTGTAAACCATGCGCAATACAAAAGATTACTGAATTCATAGACAGAGATGGGGGGCGGAGATATTTGCTTGGGCTGGTCAAGGGTTAGAGCTTGGGGGGTGACTAGTTCCACTAAAGTGGCAAAGCTTACCTGTTTTTGGTTATCGTTGATGAGCTCACGATATTGATGGGCTAGGGCTTGAACGAGAGGCTTGATGGGAACAGGAATGCGATAGTGTTCTGTTTTATAAGGGGCTTTTTTCCCTCTTCCGCCGAGTGCATTTTTGTTGGGCATTTTTTAATTATATTTGGTACCAAGAATTAAGATACTAATTTACTACTGTTTTTCCGTTTTGACAATACATGGTACCAGTTTTATTTAGGGTGGTTCTATATTCTGCGGGTATCATGGCTAGGGTTTGCTAATACCCAATTTTTAGTGCCTGAAAATTCTAGGAGGTCAAATTCATAAATGTCTTTTAGTCGATGATAGACCTCTGCTGAGACGATGATACCGTCTATGGGACATAGGGTTATTATGCTTTGGCTTTGATCTACTGTATCGCCCCATACGTCATAGATATGTTTAGTTTTACCAACTATTCCAGCAATTACATTTCCTGAGTGAATGCCAATGCGAATATTTAATTGAAACCGTCGATCATGACTAAACTTACGGACGATCGCTAATACTTCTATGGCAAAGTCTATAGCTCGTTTGTCGTGATCGAGGTAGGGTAAGGAAAGTCCACAAACAGCCATGTAGCGATCGCCTACGGTTTTTATCTTCTCGATGCCATATTTTTCTGCGGCTTCATCAAATGCTCCCACAATATCATTCAGGATACTTACTACTTCATAGGCACTTAAAGATGCAGAAAGCTTAGTAAACCCAGTTAACTCTGCAAATAAAACTGCTACGTTGGCGACTCTTTCAGCAATATTTTTTTCGCCGCGCTGTAGTCGTTTGGCGATCGCTAGGGGAAATACGCTTAGGAATAGTCGCTCATTTTCTTGATTTTTTAGTTCTACTAATTCGGTTTGGGCTCGTAGGCTAGAAACCATAGCGTTGAAGGATTTTGCCAATTCCCCAAATTCGTCTTCAGAATTTAAGGGTACAACTGCATTTAATTTGCCTTTTTCTACTTTCTGAGCATTTTCGATGAGTTGGTTGATTGGTTTTACAAATAGATAAGCTAAACCCATGGCTAGTAGTGTGACTAAAAGCATGAGGATGGTCGCAGAAATTAGGAGTTGTTGCTCAAAGTCTCTGATGGGGGCGTATGCTTCAGCTAAATCTATTTCAGCAAGGATTACCCAATCTAGTTGCTCAATCCGCAGGGGAGCGTAGGAGCTGAGGACAGGAATATTACGATAGTCGTTGATGATTTGAGTATCTTTTTTCCCAGCGATCGCTTCTTTAACCCCGATTGTTGCGACTTTTTGCTCCAAGATAGATGTTTGAAATTGTTTAATGCGTTTAAGAGTTTTTTCACTGACATCGAGCGATCGCAAAATTTGGAAATATTGTTCAGGGTCTTCGATGAGAAATCTAGAAACTGATCGCATTAAGTAATCTTGACCAACTAAGTAGGTTTCACCGCTTTTACCTAAGCCATCACTTTCCCAGTTTTGGTTTCCTGTCATGACGTTATTAATTTCATTTACAGGGATTTGGACGGCGATCGCTCCAATAAATTTGGTTTGATCAAAAATAGGAACAGCAATGAAGGCGGCGGGAGCGCCATAGGAGGGGGAGTAGGATTCAAAATCAATAATTTGGGCATAGTCCCGTTGTTTTTCTTGACGAACTTGAGTTATAAGGCGAGCAAGATTGGTTTCGTTGTAGGCATCTGTGGTGAGGCTGGTGGAGTAGTCTGTTTCTTTGTAAACTGTGTAAACAATTCTGCCTTCAGTATTAACTAAAAATAGGTCGTAGTAGCCAAATTTTTCAATAATATTGCGGAATATTGGGTGGTAACGGGCATGGATTTTACTGTAGGTGCTACCATCTTTAGGATCATCTAACAGATGCTTTTTACCGACAGGATAGGGATTAGCAGCTATATATTGATATTGTAAATACTTAGATGCTGGAGCTGAGGGCAGGAAAAATCTCAGAATTGACTCGGTGGCTTGAATACTTGAGTCGGATTTACTGAGTCTGCTAATAAATTCGTTACGGTAATATGCTTTTAATTTGGATTCAAGTTTATCGACATTTTTTTGCTTGGCGGCAATAGTTTCGTACCCAGTATTAAATTCTTTGAGGGCATCTCCCACAAAAGGACTTTTGCCTAAAGTTTGGACATGATTGCGGAGGGTTTGGATATAAGACTCAATTTGATAGGCTTTTGAGGCTCTGACGCTGGTTAATTGTTTAAAAACGCGATTTGTCAAATTAGATTTTCCGCTTTGATAGCTAATGTAAGCTGTGACTAAAATTGAACAGCTACTAACTGCCAATAGCATGATAATCAACTTCGATTTTATACTTAAGTTAGTGAGCGATCGCATGATTAGAGCTAAGCTGCGCTCCTATAAAAATTAGCTTCCTCAGGCTAAGGGAGTTTTGCAAAGAAAATTGTATGGATTTAAACAATTGTTGGATGTATTTATGGAATGCTATGATCAAAAATATGCCGATGTAGCACAGTGGTAGTGCAAATCATTCGTAATGATTAGGTCGCAGGTTCAAATCCCGTCATCGGCTTTTATGAATAGTGACTACCTATAATCTTTAATCCATCAGAAATCAATATGACGCAAATCCCAGATCAAGAGCCAACATTGCGAGAAGTATTAGAAACTATTGAAAGATTTAATCAGAAAATTGAAAAGCAAGAGCAGGAATGGAGTGAAAGGTTTTACCAACTGAGTAGAGACACCTTAAATTTTGCGCGTAATGTGATTGTGACTGCGGCGATTGTGGCTGTATTTGCACCATTGCTGAGGGACTCTTTGATGATTGCCCTTGATTTAATTCAGAAAAAATAGTATTTGAGTATATTTAAATTAGTAAATTGATTACTTAGGGGATCTAATTTCTAGTAATTCAAATTTGAAATACAAACATATTATGATAGATAAGCTCACCAGTGATTGATTAAGGATGGAGAGTCAGGTTGATATCGGTCGGCTACAACAAGCATTAACTATTGAAGTAGAGCATAGCTTTACTAATTTGCAGGGTAGGCAATATCTATTTGCGGATTTTATGCGGTTGAGTTTGGGGCAGGATTTGAATTGGGATGAAGGCGATCGCTCCCGTGCCCAGAATTTAGCCCAAGAATTTGATCAGTATGGTTCCCTAACCCTTGCTCGTCGGCAGTACGTTGTGGCAGAGACTAGAAGATTACTTTATGATGTGCGGCGCAAAGAAATTAGTGCTGAATCTCCACCTCCAAAATCGAAGAAACCTAAAACCGAACCCCTTGTCTCTAGCCAGATTTCGACTAAAACTAAATCTCTTAAGCCCGAAACACCACTAATAGAAGTAGAAGGGTTAAATGGTAGCCAAATCTCAAAACTAAAACTATTGGATATTCTTACCGTGGGCGATATGTTGCGATATTTTCCCCGCGATCACATTGACTATGCTCGACAGGTGGCGATCGCCGATCTGAATGATGGCGATACGGTGACAGTGATTGG
Source organism: Synechococcales cyanobacterium PMM_0082 (assembly GCA_949127865.1). Taxonomy (GTDB): domain Bacteria; phylum Cyanobacteriota; class Cyanobacteriia; order Pseudanabaenales; family Pseudanabaenaceae; genus PCC-7502. Next base: position 2,003 of record CASBQR010000211.1, on the reverse strand, counting down.
GGTAATTCGGAAGTTTAGTTGCTTTACGAGTCCAAAAAATCCGAACTTAACAATTGTGGAAATTATTCTTCGCGATCACTCTGGGCAGATTAAACTAAATCGGTTTTGGATGGGCAAACGCTACAGCAATCGCGGGTGGCAAGAGCAACAGAAACGCCTTTATCCCATGGGTGCGACGGTGGCAGCATCGGGAACTGCAAAAAAAGGAAAGTATGGTTTGACCTTAGAAAATTATGATTTGGAAATTTTAGATCATACGGGCGATCGCATTGAATCTAATACCATTGGCAGAGTTGTACCCGTGTATCCGTTAACTGAAGGGGTGAGTCCTGAATTGGTCAGAGGCACAATTATTAAATGTCTGCCTGCGGTGGCTAAAATTCAAGATCCTATGCCTGAAAGGTTAAAGCTGGATTATAATTTGGTGGGATTACCTGAGGCGATCGCTCAAGTTCATTATCCCGATGATACAGACAAGTTAAATGCGGCAATTAAGCGATTAAGTTTTGATAAATATTTTTATCGTCGTTTAGTGGCTTTATATCGGCGACAACAACAAAAAGCGATTCAATTTGTGCCTCGCAGTCAGCTAATTGACAAGTTAGAAGGGATTCTGCCATTTAAGTTAACTAATGCTCAAAATCGGGCGATCGCCGAAATTCGGGAAGACTTACAAAGACCAAATCCCATGAACCGTCTTGTTCAAGGAGATGTGGGTTCGGGTAAAACTATTGTGGCTGTCTATGCGTTATTAGCGGCGATCGAATCGGGTTATCAAACTGCTTTTATGGCTCCGACGGAGGTATTGGCTGAACAGCACTATCGCAAATTATTAGAGTGGTTTACGCTCCTACATTTACCTGTGGAATTGCTGACAGGTTCAACGAGAACTGCTAAACGCCGTCAAATTTTGAGCCAACTATCAACGGGAGAATTACCTTTACTAATTGGTACCCACGCTTTGATTCAAGATGGGGTGAATTTTAGTCAATTAGGCTTAGCTGTAATTGATGAGCAGCATCGATTTGGGCGAGATCAGCGATCGCAACTTTTACAGAAAGGCGAAGACCCCCATGTATTAATTATGACCGCCACGCCCATTCCCCGTACTCTTTATCTGACGAATTCGGAAATTGAAGTGAGCATTATTGATGAGTTACCACCAGGACGCAAACCGATCCACACGACTTTATTAAAAGCAGGACAGCGTAAGGAAGCCTACGAACTGATTCGCCGAGAAGTTGCCCAAGGAAGACAGGTTTACATAGTTCTGCCTTTAGTGGAGGAATCGGAAAAAATGGAAAATATTCGAGCTGCCGTCCAAGAACGTGAACATTTACAAGCTTCGATCTTTCCAAATTTCAAGGTCGGATTATTACACGGACAGATGACCAGTTCGGAGAAAGATGAGGCAATTACGCAGTTTCGGCAACTGGAAACCCAAATTTTAGTGGCTACAACAGTTGTGGAGGTGGGCGTAGATATTCCCAATGCTTCGGTGATGTTGATTGAGCATAGCGATCGCTTTGGATTAGCACAGTTACATCAACTACGGGGACGAGTTGGTAGGGGAGCAGCCCAGTCTTTTTGTTTATTAATGAGTGCTTCTAAATCGGAAACAGCGATCGAACGCTTAAAAGTTTTAGAACAGTCCCAAGATGGATTTTTTATTGCCGAACGGGATTTTGAACTGCGGGGCAAGGGAAAAGATGAAGGTAAAGAGCAATCTGGACACGCTGGTTTTTCCATAGACGATCGCCTGAGTGATGAAGCTGCCCGTCAAGAAATTTATAGTATTGCCCGTGCCGCCGCCGAACGTATTATTAAAAAAGATCCAACTCTTGAAGCTTTTCCTTGCCTCAAGCTGGAATTTGAACATCATTATCAACGCTTACAGGGTGGTGCGATTTTTACTTGATGATTAAAGTGACGCTCCTACAGCAACCGCAAGCGGTATGGTCTAGGCTTCCGAGTCCTGTTAAGGATATCAAGAACTTCCTTCG
>CASBQR010000210.1 GCA_949127865.1 Synechococcales cyanobacterium PMM_0082 | reverse complement strand
GTGGAGCATACATTAATCCGCCCTTTGTCCATAGATTATTTAAGCCCCGATCTATATTTAATTTAGTTGCTGCTCCTAAATTGCGATCGTAGATTTCACCATAATTGCCCACGGTTTTGACTACCCTTGCCGCAAAATCATTAGTTAAACCCATATTTTTACCCAGATCGCTACTATTCCCTGCTTGATCGGGTATACCCAAAAATCGATTAATTTCTGGATTTTTAGAACTTTGTTGCGTAATATTTTTAGAGTTAATTCCTAATTCTTCGGCAGCGATCGCGCTATAGACAATCCAACGCACGGCATTAGACCATTTAGCATCCCCATCTCGTACCGCAGGAGCCAAGGGTTCTTTGGATAAAACTACATCAAGCAGAACATGATCATTAGAATTAGGTAAAAGAGTCCGCCTAGCACTTAAAGCAGAGCGATCGGCGGTAACGGCAGCACACCGACCAGCTTGATAAGCATTAAAAGTGGCATTGATATCATCAAAGGTGATGGGCTTATAAGGAATATTGCGCTTCCCCATTTGATCGGTTAAGTTTGCTTCATGGGTGGTACCAATTTGGATACAGATTGATGCATTCTTTAAATCTTCTAGGGATTTGATGTTGCTGCTCTCTTTGACCATAATGCCCTGTCCATCGTAAAAAACTATGGGAGCAAATTCCAAGCCTGTATCTGTATCACGACTGGCGGTCAGGGTAGTATTACGACTTAAAATGTCGATTTCCCCAGTTTGTAAAGCTGTAAATCGTTCTTTGGCACTGAGGTTACGATATTCTATAGCTTCAGGATTATCAAATAAGGCGGCAGCGATCGCTCGACATACATCCACATCTAAACCCGAATATTTACCCTGAGGATCGACAAAGCTAAAACCTGGGACTTCACCACTCACACCACAGATTAAAGTACCTCTTTTGAGGATTGTGTCTAATCTACTAACTTGTTCAGAACTTGGCATAGAAATAGCACAGGCAGTTAATCCTAATAATCCCAGAGCTAAGAAGGCAATTCTAAATCCCTGCTCCTTCCATAAATTCATCATTTTCAGGTTTTGTCCCATTACAACTAAACGTCTTAGGTCTTACGTCTTTGAGTAAATCACAGTCTATAACAAAAGTATTACCCAATCTTTGGTGTTGATTTTCTAATTGTTGGCTTTCCAACTGCTCAACTCGCTTTAATAGTCCTCTAATCACATCACCCTCTGGGTCTGGAATATGCGAATGGTCTAAAGGAGACACAACTTCACCATGCCTATGCACGACTCGTCCAGGAATACCCACAACCGTACAATCACTAGGTACACTTTTTAAAACCACTGAGCCTGCGCCAATGCGGGAGTTGTCGCCAATTAGGATATTGCCAAGTACCTTAGCCCCTGCGCCAATGACGACGTTATGTCCGAGGGTGGGGTGACGCTTTCCACTTTCTTTGCCTGTACCACCAAGAGTTACACCTTGATAGATCAAAGCATTATCCCCCACAATTGCGGTTTCACCGATGACTACGCCCATGCCATGATCGATAAATGCGCCTGTGCCAATGACTGCACCTGGATGAATTTCAATCCCTGTTAACCATCTTGCTATTTGGGAAATTAAGCGAGGTATTACAGGTAATTTGAGTTTATGTAGGGCATGGGCAAATCTATACAGCCAGAGTGCGTGTAAGCCAGGATAGCAGAGGAGGACTTCTACCCAATTACGGGCAGCAGGGTCTCTGGCAAAAATTACTTCAAAATCAGTGCGAAGGGTATTGAACACTTGCTATATCTCTAAAAAGTTTGGAGAAAAAATTTTTAACTTAATAATTGTTAATAATAAATAACAAAGTTGATTACTTAGATCATATCAGGTGTTTGATCATGGTTTTTTGAGGATTTAAAGAAACCCTCATCCCCACGCCCTTCTCCCAAGGCAGGTAAAGGGGAGCAAGAAATCGTCAAAGTCCCTCTCTCGCTCTGGAAGAGGGATTTAGGGTAAGGGCAATTGCGTAAATTTAATACCTTTTAATCGCCCAAATTTACTGGAAGAATCACAATAGTGAAAATAGAAAAGTATAGATTAATCGAAATAAACTGGTAACTGCAACCAAACTCACGCCAGCGATCGCACTTAATAGAGCCATAGTTGGTACGGGTGGTAAATTTAGGCGAAATAGCAACTGCAAGGCTAAAACAATCAAAATACTTACTATATCTACAGCTACCAGATCTTTATTATCTAGGGTTTGAAAAATTCGCAAAAACAATATAGCTAAAATAATTGCTGCCGTAACCATCAAGCTCGGATATAAGCCAATTGCTGAAATACCGAGACTATAGGCAATAATCCCTAATAAGCCCGATTGAAACCCAATTAAAAAAGAGGCAGTTAATTGCCCCCATAGTGGAGGAAGGACTAGAGCCTTGGGTAATCTGCGGGCGGGTTGAGGAGGTGATGGGACAGGTGCAACTGGTTGGGCTGAGACAATAGGTTGAACAGCTTGAATAGGTGGGCTGGGTGGATTAATGACTGGAGGTATAGAATTAGGAGCAGAATTAGCATTTAATGCTTCTAAAACATCTGTAGCTGAAGTATAGCGATCGCTTGGGGCATTTTCGAGCATTCGATCTAGGATACCTGCGAGTTTAGAACTTACCTGTGCTTGCGATCGCCAATCCCATTTATTAGTACCAGCATTAAATAAATTTTCTGGTTGTTTGCCCGTTAATAGCACGATACAGGTAACAGCAAAGGCATATAAATCTGTGGAAGGGAATACCTGATCGCCCCGCATCTGTTCAGGCGCACCAAAACCAGGAGTAAATATGCCTGTAGATTTTTGACTAGTCCCCGCCACGGTAATTTGTTTGACTGCCCCAAAATCCAAGAGATATAACTGATCATCAGCATTTTTGAGCATGATATTAGAAGGCTTAATATCACGATGAATCGAGTTATTGTCATGGACGAACTGTAAAACTGGTAAAAGGCTGTTCATAGTTCTGATCACTTCTACCTCTGGTAATGCCCCATACTGTTCCGTAACTTTTTCGAGGGTAATGCCATCTATAAATTCTTGAACTAAATAAAAATAGATTTCCTCCTTGGGTGATTGGTAGCCACTGACGGGGACCTCAAAAAATGCCAATAAATCAGGTATTTGCGGATGTCTGCCTAATTCTTCTAAAACCGCGCCTTCTCGATCAAATAACTCCTTAGCAAATTCCATCTGATTAGGAGCTAAACCTACGGGCAGAAGTTGCTTAACTACACATTTTTTCATGGTGGGAGTATAGCGATCGCGCGCTAAATAAGCAGCCCCAAATCCACCCCTAGCTAACAATCTTTCTGTTAAGTATCTGCCCGCCAAAATTAATGGCATTCCACATTTAACGCAAAACTTTTGATTAACAGTTTTAATTGTATTACCCGTACTTAAGTCTGGAAATACGTTGAGATGGTTACAGGTGGGACGAGTGCAATAAACTTCCACAGTAGAGTTCCTAGTTGTTTTGAGAAATTCTTAGCGATCGCCTATATTAAAAAAAATACTGAGTAAAGCGGGCTTGCTATCAAATATAAATGGCTGCAAAGATAAGAATGCCTTAAAGGGATTTTTTCCTTCAGGTTTACAAACTAACTGATAGTTTCGCAGGTAGCTATCTTTTTCCAGAATATTAGTGATATTTTGCGTATCTGCACTGTCGGCGTATAGGGTTTCAATCTTACGACCAATTAGATCCCAAGAAGCAATGCCAAAGGTACTACTAGCACTAGGATTAGCATAGAGAATTTCACCATCAGCACTACGACTGATCATCACAGGTAAGGGTATTGCTTGGGCAATAGTTTGGAGTTGATCCATATTTTGCCGAGATGATTCTGCTAACTCTGTTTGGCGGCGATCGCTAATATCTTCAACAGTACCCACATAAAATAAAATCTCATCCTGTTGATCTCGCACCGCATTGATACTTTCGCGAATCCAAATCGTAGCCCCATCGCGCCGATAAATTTGGGACTCAAACCCAGACACACTGCCAAATTCTTGTAAAGTAGCTTCAAATTCTTTGCGTAAACTCATACTGACGTAGGGTTTAATGGCATTACTATTAAAGTCATCAATCAATTCATCCGCAGAGCTATATCCATAAATATCCGCTAATGCCTGATTCACACTTAAATATTCACCATCGGCACTAGTTTGAAAGATGCCTTCGATCGCATTTTCAAAAATAGCTCGATATTTCTCTTCCGCTTGTCTAAGGGATTCTTGGGCACGAATGCGATCGCGCAGTAATTGCTTTAACTGTAAATTTTGCTCTTGCAGATGTTTTTGTAGTCGGCGCACCGTCAGTTGGTTGTCCATACGGGCTAGGACTTCTTGTAACTGAAAGGGTTTTGTCACATAATCCACACCACCGACACTAAAAGCTCTAACCTTATCCAAAACATCGTCGAGGGCGCTAATAAAAATCACAGGAATATCTAAGGTTTGCACATCCCGTTTTAAGCGTTCACATACCTCATAGCCATCCATATCAGGCATATTAATATCGAGCAAGATCAAATCTGGTGGAGCCGATTGGGCTGCCATTAATGCCAGTTGCCCATTGATGGCTTTACGCACCTTGTAGCCTTGTTCCGTCAGCATTGATGCCAATAATCGCAGGTTATCAGGGGTGTCATCCACAACTAAAATGTCACCTTGGGTTTGGTCGGGGCGATCGCTCATGGGTTCTGGTCTCTGGTAAAGTGCAAATTTAGGATTAAATCAATCCTTGGTGAGGTCAAGCAGCTTATCAAATCGAAAGGTAGCCACTAAATTTCTTAAACTACTAGCTAGATTACCATTAGAAACCTGGTCTATCAGTTCTAAAATTTGATCTTCGTCTAGTTGCGTAGCAGCCACATACAATTGACTTCGCCACTCTGCTGACATGGACTGCAAATCTAATTTTATTAATTGTTCAGAATAATTAGTGGCGTTACTGGATATGGGCGATCGCAAATTAAAATTAGGAATTTCCTCATAGGTATATTGCACCCCTAAATATTCACCCATTTTGGCAAAAATCACCTCAGCCTCAAAGGGTTTACGCACAAAATCATCACAACCTGCTGCAATTACTTGCGATCGCTCTTCTTCAAACGCACTAGCAGTTAAGGCAATAATTACCGTAGACTGCCCCTGAGGTGTAGCCTTAATTTTTCGGGTCGTTTCATAACCATCCATCACTGGCATCCGCATATCCATCCAAATTAAATGGGGCATCCAATCTTTCCAAACCTTAATTCCGATTTCGCCATTTTCGGCAAACTTAATCTGAAATCCCATAGGTTGTAATAACTTACCTAAGACCTGCTGATTCTCTAGCCGATCTTCCACAATTAAAATTCTATACCTAGGCTGATTGGCTGCCAAACCTATAACTCGCTTAGGGGGATTTAAGGCAGGAGCAGGGATCTCCTCAGATGGGGTAGCTTGAAATGGGATCTGGAATTTAAAGGTAGTTCCCTTGCCAAATATACTGCTAACAACTATATCTCCTCCCATTAACCGCACAAACTGCCTGCTAATTGGTAAACCCAACCCCGTCCCCTCTTGAGATTTACGCCCAGATGCACTTTGGATAAAAGCTTCAAACAAACTATCGATTTCATGATCGGCAATGCCCGTACCTGTATCTTCGACCTCGAATAGAAGTTGATCAAAATCTTGATTAGTTTCAACTCTATCCACCCGTAGGCTAACTCGACCTTGATCGGTAAATTTAATGGCATTACCCATGAGATTAATTAAAACTTGGCGTAACTTGCCTTCGTCACCAGTAATATAGCGGGGAACATTGGCGGAAATTTCACAGGTCAACTCCAGATGTTTAGATTTCGCCTTAAATTTCAACATCTCTTCAATACTAATTACTAAATGGTGTAGATCAAAGCTACCGCAGTTTAAGGTGACTCGACCTGCTTCAATTTTGGACATTTCCAAAACATCATTGATCAGTGCTAATAAATGCTCGCCACTGCGATTAATAATTTGCAGGGATTCTTGATGGTCAGCACTGAGAGCTGAATCACGGGCTAAAACTTGAGTAAAGCCCAAAATTGCATTAAGGGGAGTTCGCAACTCATGGCTCATATTTGATAAAAATTCACTTTTAGCCCGATTAGCCTGATCTGATACTTGTTTTGCCTTTTGTAGCTCTGTCTCTGCTAGTTTGCGGGTAGTGATATTTTCGACCAATCCTTCGTAGTATAAAAGTCGTCCCTGCAAGTCCCTGACAGCACGGGCATTTTCCGAGATCCAAATAATACTGCCATCTTGACAATAGACCTGAGATTCAAAGCCCGAAATCGTACCACAGAGATTTATTAAATCCACAAAATCTTGGCGGCGGCAGGGATCGACATATAGCTCTGTAGTAATGTCATCAATATTAAACATTAAATCTTCGGGAGAGTCATAGCCATAGATATGAGCTAGGGCGGGGTTAGCACTGAGGTATTCACCATTGTGGGTGGTCTGATAAATTCCTTCGACCGCATTTTCAAAGATACTCCGATATTTCTCTTCGGTATTTTTGAGCGCCTCTTCAGCCGCCACCCTAGCACTAACATCACGAATTAGCCCAATTACCGATAATTTCCCGTCTAATTCAAATACGCCTACCCTTGCCTCGATGGGGAAAGTATAGCCATCTTTGTGTCGATTAACCCCATCAATGGTAATTGGTGAACCTAGTCTCATACCTTGCCATGCGGCTTTAAGTTGCTCTGGAGATTTTCCACCTTCTATGTCAAAAATAGTTAAACCTAATAATTCCTCGTGGGTATAGCCGAGATTTTGACAGGCGCGTTGATTCACTTCAATAATATTGCCGTCTAGGTCATGGACAAATAGGGCATCAGCGACATTTTCGAGGAGGGAACGAAATTTGGCTTCACTTTTGCGGAGTTTTTCTTCAGCCGCGCGGCGATCGCTAATATCACTAAGCACGGAAATAATACATTCTTCGCCATTAATATTGATCGGCTCGGCAGATATAATTCCTACGCCAATCTCTCCTGTGTGTAACCGCAAGTCAATTTCTTGATTTCTTACATAACCTTGAGTTTGGAGAGATTCAATAAAAGTATAGCGATCGCTGGAATTCTCCCACATATTTAGCTCTAGGCTAGTGCGACCAATAATTTCATGGCGTTCGTATCCAGAAAACTCTAAAAAGCTGTCATTGACATCAATATGACAACCGTCTTCGAGTCGGGTAATGGCGATCGCATGGGGAGTGGAACGAAATGCCGTCGCAAATTTGGTTTCAGAAAGTGCCAAAGCCCTTGCCGCAATAGTTCGATCTTGAATTTCCTGTTGTAACCTAGTATTCTGCTCCTCTAGTTGTCGTTGCAGTTGGCGAATTTTTAGTTGGTGCTGAATTCTTGACAGAACCTCTTGGGTTTGAAAAGGCTTAGTAATATAGTCTGCTGCCCCTAGCTCGAAGGCTTTAACTTTATCCGTAGGACTATCTAAGGCACTAAGAAAAATGATAGGGACATCCTTAATTCCTTCCATGGTTTTAAGATGCTGACAAACTTCATAGCCATTCATGTTAGGCATTTGCACATCTAATAAAACCAGATCGGGGCAGTACATTTCCACCTCGGCGATCGCTAATTCTCCACTAGGTAGACATCTGGTTGCATAGCCCTCTCTAGTAAGAATGCGCTCCAGTAATAAAAGATTGGTCAAGGTATCATCAACTACCAATATGTCTGCCTTAAAACTGCTCATACTAATAGCTTTATCTAGATCATATACTGGAACTGAGCTTACCCATTATTGAGAGATAGTAATCTGTTTCCCGAAAATAGTCACGCCATATAGATTTGAAACTATATCTAAAAAGATATTTAAGGGTTAATTAGAGAATTTAAGCCTGGAATAAGTGCTACTGGAATTACGGCGGCGATCGCTTTGGGAATGGTAGGAAATGAAAAGTTAAGTCTTGCTAGGGCGGCATTCCAAAGTTTTGCAGGTTCTAAATCTACAGCAATCAATGCCCATAGTCTTTGCACTTCAGTAATATGGAGTCGATCATCTTCAGTAATTGCCATAATTAAGCGATCGCGGAGTAGTTTTCCTTCTTCACTGAATAGGTATTGTAAGCCCAAGGTCGCCGTCGGGACTAAGTCAAAGCTTTGATCGGATTTAGCGATCGCAATTAAATTTTCTAGCCTTGCCCATTGGAATTTATCATCTTTAAATAACACTTCAATCAGCCGTCGGCGCAAACTAGCAGATTCATCAGTTAATAATCGCCTTGCCACATAGGGATAAGCAACTTGGACGATCTTAAATTCAGGATTCATGCTTAAAGCTACACCCTCTTGGGTAATTACAGAGCGAATAATTAGGGCAAACTTAGCGGGTAGACAGAAGGGGTAGGTATACATTAAATTTGAAAAGCGATCGGTCACAATTTTGAAGTTAAAATCACCAACTTTTTCGGTCATAATATCGCCTAAAACTGACTCAAGAGCAGCCACAATCGGCATCATTTCCACATTGGGAGCTAAGAAACCCAAATTCACATAATCCTGCCCTAGTTGCTCATAGTCCTTATTAATTAAATGGACGACCGAATCGACTAACTGCTCTTTGGTATTCAGGTCTAGCTGATCCATCATGCCAAAGTCAATATATGCCATCTTTCCGTCGTAGGTAGCAAACAAATTGCCTGGGTGAGGATCGGCGTGGAAAAATCCAAATTCTAGTAGTTGGCGCATTCCTGCGAGTACCCCAATTTTTACCAACTCATCGGTATTTAGTCCTGCGGCAGCGATCGCAGCAGTATCAGTTAATTTAATGCCATTAATCCACTCCAAGGTCAGAACGTAGCGGGTACTAAAGCGTCGATAAATTACGGGAACTTTAACATGGCGATCGCCAGCAAAATAACTAGCAAAACGTTCGGCATTACTAGCTTCATTAACATAATCAATTTCCTCGAACAGCTTTATCCCAAATTCATCAACGACAGTATCCAAATTCTGCCCCAAATTCAACGGTAAAAAAGGCGAAATCCAAGTTACTAATTTGCGAATCACATAAAGATCGAGGGTAATGGTCGGAATAAGGTTAGGTCTTTGCACCTTAATTGCCACCTCTTCACCCGTCATCAGCGTCGCTTTATAAACCTGCCCTAGACTAGCCGCCGCCACAGGGGTAGGAGAAATATATTTATAAACTTCAGAAATTGGTAATCTTAGCTCTCGTTCGATAATCTGATAAGCTTGGGGAGTGGAAAAGGCGGGTAGTTGATCTTGGAGCTTGACTAACTCTGCCAAAAAGTCAGCTCTCACTAAATCTGGTCGAGTTGAAAGTGCCTGCCCAATCTTGATATAAGTAGGTCCAAGCTTAGTAATGATCTGCCGTAGATGTTTTGCCCGCTTCGTTTGATTTTTAAGTTCTTGGTTGGTAAATTGATCCCAGCCTAGACTCAAAAAGAAACCCAAAAACATATAAATAACGGAAATAATCCGCCAAACTGCTAACCAAGGACGGCGACCATAGAATTTAGCGATCGCTTTGTAATCGTAACCCTGCAACTGATCGAGATAATTCACAGTATTTCTTAAAGAGAATTTTTTAGTTTTAATTTGATCTTATATATCTAATTTTAATAATTGTTTAAAAATATTGTGTCTATTTTTACCATTACTACTAAATCTTAGGAAATAATTTCGATTTCATGATCGCCAAGATGTACCTTAAACTTTTCCCCAAGCTGAATTTGGAAGGGATAATTAGGGCTAATGGGTCTGCCATGCCACTCTGTAATCACAGCGACAATTTCTCCTTCTAAGCCCTGTATATCAAAAGCTTCACCTTTATGGTTAGGATGATTAAAAACCTTGATGGATTCTTTCACTGAGATGCGATCGCCAACTTTCATAAACTTTTCCTAATTTCCCATACAAACTCTATAGTGAAGTGTACAGAAATCCGAGGTAATTAGACAATCTCTCTCAACAATTAACCAGAGATTTTACTTTGCCCAGAAACCTAGACCTCAACAGCCACATTAGCTGAGTTCACAGTCTGGGGCAAAATCTCTAGAATATCTAGTCTTGGTGCATGTCCCCAAAAAGCTTCTAGTCCGTAAAATTCTCTTTCCGTCGGCATCATGACATGAATAATGACATCACCATAATCTTGCAGAATCCAGCCTGCATCACTTTCGCCCGCCATGCGTATGGGTTCACGATGTAACTCTTCAGAAATTTTGATTTTGATCCCATTGGCGATCGCCCGCACCTGAGCTTTAGAACGCCCTGTAGCAATCACAAAATAATCTGCAAGCACTGAAACCTCACCTACGGCTATAACCATAATATCTTCGGCTTTGCGATCGTCTGCTGCAACTGCTGCCATTACAGACATTTGGTAGGTAGAATCTTCAGTGATTAAATTTGAGGTCATATGCAATAAATTAGGATGTATTTCCATCTTAGAGTAGTAACTAACTATATTAACTGCCTAGCAATGATCTATATTTAGCAGTGTTCACAAATTTGCCCAAGACTTTACATTTAATGGCAACTTATTTTTTACAAAATCTGAAATATCAAACTTTACTGCCGCTGTTGGTGGGGATGAGCTTAATTTTAGGAGGCTGTCAGAACCTAAAAGTTAGTGACTGTAATCAGCTTAATGAGGTAACCAATAGCGGTAAATCCTTGCCTGTAGCTAAAAATTCTGATGAATTTATGCAGTTATCCCAAAGTTTAGGGCAGTTAAACTTAAAAATTCAAGCGATCGCCCTGCAAGATCAAAATCTCAATACCTACAAAAATGAATTTTCCCAACTCTATGAAGCCATGGCACAGGCATCTAGTCAAATTTCCCAAGCTGCAACAAATAGCGATCGCAATTTACTAATCCAATCCCAACAAAGTCTCAAAACCTTAAATCAGCAAGAATTATCCCTAGTAGCCGCAGTTAATAAATACTGTATTGGCAACTAAGCTAAGTTCCATATATAAGGGGAATAATTAACCTACCTACTTTCCATCTTTGGTAAAGCGGTTTATCTTTCACCTGCAAGAAGACCCTCGGTTTACCTACGGGACACTTCGGCTGCACTCAGTAACAGAATTGCGGTAAGCACTTACTGGATTATAATTAAACGTGCATCCAAAAAACTATCATGATTGTCCTAGAGTACAAAGTCAAAGCAAAACTGCATCAGTTCGTAGCTATAGATGAAGCTATCAGAACTGCTCAGTTTTGCCGAAACAAAGCTCTTAGATACTGGATTGATCACAAAGGTGTTAATGGCTATGATCTGAATAAGTACATGGCAGTTTTAGCTAAAGAATTTGATTTTGCGGATAAATTAAATTCAATGGCTAGACAGTCCAGTGCTGAAAGGGCATGGTTTGGAGTTAAACGATTCTTTGAGAATTGTAAAAAGAAAGTAGTAGGTAAGACTTGTACTGAGCGTAGTCGAAGTAAAGGGTATCCAAGGTTTAAGAAACATACCAGATCAGTAGAATATAAAACCTGCGGTTGGAAACTCTCAACTGATAAAAAATCTATCAATTTTAGCGATGGATTTGAGAT
>CASBQR010000209.1 GCA_949127865.1 Synechococcales cyanobacterium PMM_0082 | reverse complement strand
TTGCCTTAGCTGCGGTAGCTAGGAGGATTTCAATCTGGTTTAATCTCTGGGCACTCGTCTCTTGATCATCCATATATTTTTTGGATAGCTGATTTTTGTACTTTAGTTTAACCTGCAAATATATGTAAAAACTCTAAGCCAAAATAATTTAATCTAGTTTTCAAATCAAGCCTATGGCTCCAAGTATTCATCACCACCTAAAACTCTTAGAATAATACGTTGATTTTCCACCTGTAATCCTCGAACTTCTGATTGCATTTTTTCGATATTTACCTGATGCTGGCGAATAATACCCACAGATTCTATAAACATTTCTGATATTTCGGCAAACCGGGCATCGGTACGATCCATGCGTTCTTCTGATCGATCCATCCTTTCTGTTAGGCGATCTATATTTTCAGAATTGCGATTGATTGCCTTAGCTGCGGTAGCTAGGAGGATTTCAATCTGGTTTAATCTCTGGGCACTCGTCTCTTGATCATCCATATATTTAACTATTTAAGGCTAGTCATTATCTAAAATTGGGAAACTAAACCAGAAGCGGCGGCGGGCTTGTTGATCAAAATATTTACCAAATTGGAGATGATAGACTTCATTTTCATCTTGGGTTTCTAGATCCAAATCTGATTGGGCATAGCCAGAGCAAATTAGGGCATATCCCTGATCTCGCAACTTTTGAGATAAACCGATCGCACTGGGTTGATAGATAGTACCTGACTTTACCCTAACCGCACAGGTGGTACAAGCTCCACTAATACAAGCCGACGGTAATTCTACTCCTTGGGCTTCTAAGTCATCAAGAATATAGCGATCGCCATCGACTTCTGCTTCAAAAATAGTTTGATTTTGGCGATTATGAATCCGAACTTTATATTTCATTTTTATCAATTAGTGAGATTTTACAGATCGCTATGCTCAGGATCTTCTTTCATTTTAGAGGTTACAGGCAAAGCCGCAACGATCGCATCTAGGACTTTAGTTACAGGAATAATTTCCAAGCCATAGTCTTGAATCACAGCACCATTGGGAATAATTGCCCGCTTAAACCCTAGTTTTGCAGCTTCTTTTAAGCGTAAATCTAACTGAGAAACTGCTCGGACTTGTCCACCTAGTCCCACTTCACCAATTAATACAGTTCGTGGATCGACTGTCCGATCGCGGAAACTAGCACAAAGAGCGATCGCTACACCTAAATCTACGGCTGGCTCTGCCACATTTAACCCACCTGCTGCGGAAACGTAGGCATCTAATTTGGACAGGGGAATACCGATGCGTTTTTCCAGAACAGCTAGAATTTGTAAAAATCGATTACTTTCTATACCTGTAGTCGTGCGGCGGGGTGAACTATAGCTAGTAGGACTGACTAGTGCTTGTAACTCCACCACCAAAGGACGAGTACCCTCACAGGCAACAATGGTGGCAGTACCAGGGGCGGGATCATCTCGATTGCCTAAAAATAATTCTGAAGGATTACGAACCTCCAGTAGCCCCTGCTCTACCATTTCAAATACGCCAATTTCTTGGGTGGCACCAAACCGATTTTTAACTGATCGCAATAATCTATGGGTAGCATAGCGATCGCCTTCAAAATATAAAACCGTATCAACTAAATGCTCTAAAACTTTTGGACCAGCGATCGCGCCATCTTTGGTCACGTGTCCGACAATAAATAGGGAAATATTCTCCCGTTTAGCCACTCGCATTAGAGCCGAAGTACATTCCCGCACTTGAGACACTGAACCTGGTGCCGCATTTAAATTAGCAAAATATAAAGCTTGAATACTATCAATTACTGCTACGGGTGGACGGAGCGATCGCAATTCCTGCAAAATCGTCTCTAAATCAGTTTCGGGTAAAAGATAAAGTTGACTAGAATTTGCATCTGTTAATCCTAATCGTTGCGATCGCAGTTTTACCTGTTGAGCAGATTCTTCAGCACAGACGTAGAGGGTGGGATAGCGTTGCATTAGTTGTTGAGCCATACCTAAGAGCAATGTACTTTTGCCAATGCCTGGTTCTCCACCAATTAGTACTAGGGAACCAGGGACAATGCCGCCGCCTAAAACTCGATCTAGTTCTTCATAGCCCGAAGGCAATTTGGTTTGATGATCGTCGCCAATTTGGGCAAGGGTTACGGAGGACTTAGGAGCAGCAGGAGAGTTTTTAGTTTTACTAGATTTATTTATCGACTGGGCTAAGGAATGAATTTCGGCTACAGGGGCGATCGCTTCCTCGATTAATGAACCCCACGCACTACAATCTGGACATCGCCCAAACATCTGAGCAAATTCCGAGCCACACTGATTACAAACGTATTTGGATTTAGCTTTTGCCATTATAAAGACCGTACACCTTGGCGAAAGTATTTTAATGCTTCTAAATGGGAAGAAATCAGCAGACATTTCTGTAAAAATTGCATATCCAAATCTGGCAGAAAATGGCTATGACTAAGTTTTTGATACTTTTCTGATTGCAAGTAATAAATATCTAAGATTCCATCTTCCCAAAACCAAACTTCCTTTGTGCCTAACGCCAGATACTTCTCTAATTTATCTACGCTGCCACTGGAAAAGATGATTTCAATGGAGAGGTCAGGAATGGATTTAAGCTCACCGAAACAATAGGACTCATCGGCTTGAACTGAAACTAATTTTGATTGTTCTTGGGTGCAGTTACCCGCAGTAAAAAATTCTATATCTTTTTCCAAAAAGAAAAATTCTAATAGTGCGCCAAGTAAGCCTTTAATTAATTCATGATCGAGAGATGTAGACAAGATTTCTAGTACTCCTCGGTGATAAAACAGTCTAATTCCTGCGGTATCCACTAAGCCCGACTGAATTAGCTTAAATTGCTCCCAACTAACTGCTGATAGAGCGATCGCCTGATCTTGTCTATTTACGGGATTAATTAACTTTTGGGCTTGCATAGCTATACCTCAGTGTAACGAGTTGCTAGATGTGAAATAATTCTATTTAATCTAATCTACCACTCTCGTAAAACTAACATTGCTGAAAAACCTATCCCGATACATTTTGCCCAGTTTGATAGCAGTGCTAATGATTGCGCCATTACTATGGTTAGTTAGCACATCTTTGAAGTCGAGTAGTGAAAATATTTTTAGCTTTCCGCCGCAGTTTATCCCTGCTCGTCCAACATTGAACAACTATATTAAAGTTTGGCAAAATAATCCTTTTTATCTATATCTCTTCAATAGTGTTTTAGTGTCAGGAATTACAGTTGTCTTAAATTTAGTTTTTTGTGCTTTAGCAGCTTTTCCCCTAGCAAGGTTTAACTTTCGGGGCAAGGCTTTGTTTTTCTGGGCGATCGTGGGTACAACCATGATTCCGTTTCAAATTACGATGATTCCCCTTTACATTTTGGCAGTGCAACTAAATCTCAAAAATACTTACTTCGGGTTAATTTTCCCCTATATGGTTTCTGCCTTTGGGGTGTTTTTACTGCGGCAAGCATTTCAAGGCGTACCAAAGGAATTGGAAGAAGCTGCTCGTATGGATGGATGTTCGCCGTTGGGGATTTGGTGGTTTGTGATGCTCCCTGCCATTCAACCTGCTTTAACGACATTGGCAGTATTTACCTTTGTGGGGATGTGGGGAGATTTCCTTTGGCCCTTGATTATTCTTGATCAGCCTCAGTTTTATACCTTGCCTCTGGGCGTAGCCAATTTAGCTAGTGCTTTTTCTGAAGATTGGCGATTAATTGCCGCAGGTTCAGTTATCTCAATTTTGCCGATTTTAATATTTTTTATTTTTCTCCAACGTTACTTTGTTCCCAGTAATGTAGCGGCTGGCGTGAAGGGCTAAAGGCTGTTAGGATTAAGCGTGGTATTGCTAGAGTTACTGTTGGCAAAGAAACTGGTCTAACTAGCCGTATTGAAAGATGGAATAATACCTTCCGTTAACACATTTCTCGTTTGGTACCACAGAGTCTTTCCTTTCCCAAAAATTAGGTAATCATATTAGAGATATATGCTACTTTATACATGACTACAATTCACTCATTGCAACTTTTTGACCTTTTTCACTACTTGCGGCTCACTATCGCTTTTTAAGAAGATTAAGAGGCGATCGCTTACCAAGATTTAGGAAGAAAACTAGCATCATTTAAAACCGTTACCGCTTCTCCTGCTTGTGCCAAAACGAAGAATCCTTTATGTAATTCTAAGTGAAATCTGCACGAGCTTGACACATAAACCGTTTTTGAGATGTCAGTTCGGGTTCACCTTCTTGGGGGTGTCTTTGGGTATATGTGCCATCAGGCTGTAAGTCCCATGCTTGGCGGTTATCAGCTAGAGTAATATCCAAAATTTGTTTTAGTTCTTGAATTAAGTGATGATCTTCAATCGGTGTAATTACTTCAACCCTAGTATCTAAATTTCGGGGCATCCAGTCTGCGCTACCAATAAATATTTGCTCTTGACCACCATTGCTAAAGTAAAAAATGCGCGAGTGCTCTAAAAATCTACCAATGACACTCATAACTCTAATATTTTGACTTAAACCTTCAACTTGAGGGCGAAGGCAGCATACTCCCCTAACTATCAAATCGATTTTAACTCCTGCTTGAGAAGCCTTGTAAAGTAGGGCGATGATCTGAGGATCAACTAAAGAGTTCATCTTAATAATCATGTATGCAGAATGCCCAGCGTGTTGATGCTGAATTTCCCGCTCAATTAACTCAATAAATCGCTTACGCATACCTACAGGTGCCACCAATAATTTTCGATAATTTTGCTGACGAGAATAGCCAGTCAGATAATTAAATAAATCAGTTAGGTCTGCACCTATATCCTCCCGACAGGTTAGAAGCCCTAAATCACTATAAAATCTGGCAGTTTTGGGGTTATAGTTACCTGTGCCAATGTGCATATATCTGACTAGGCGATCGCCCTCTTGACGCACAACCAATGCGGTTTTTGTATGAGTTTTCAGATTTTTAATGCCATAAGCAACATGAACTCCTGCATTTTCTAGTTTTCTTGCCCATAGAATATTATTTGCCTCATCAAATCGCGCTTTTAGCTCTACTAATACAGCTACCTGTTTCCCATTTTCTGCCGCCCGAACCAGAGAATGAACTATGGGGGAGTCCCCTGAAGTCCGATAGAGAGTTTGTTTAATTGCTAAAACTTGGGGATCAACCGCAGCCTCTTCAATAAACCTTTGCACACTGGAAGTAAAGGACTGATAAGGATGATGAAATAACAAATCCTGATGACGTATTATCTCAAAAATACTAGTTGAGGAGTTTTCTTTTAAGATGGGGTGGGTCACTGATTGCCAAGGACGATCTTTGTATTGAGGTAAGGGCAAGAAAGCGATCGCCATCAAATCTCCCAATCCCACTAATCCATCAATATCATAAACATCTTCTTCACATAGCCCTAATTGCTTAATTAAATTAGTCCGAATATCTACAGGAGTTTGGGCAGAAATTTCTAGTCTGACTACTGCTCCAAATTTTTGCTTTCTTAGTTCTGCTTGTAAGGCTGAGATTAAATCATCAGCTTCATCTTCTTCAATATCCAAATCAGCATCACGGGTAATGCGGAAGGGGTAATACGCCAAAATTGACATCCCTGAAAACAAAGCTTCTAAATTATGGGAAATTACCTGCTCTAATGGCACAAAAGTATGAGGTTCCGTGGGTATAGAGACAAAGCGAGGTAACAAATGCGGAACTTTAACCCGAGCAAAGAATTTTTCTTGGGTTGCTTGATCTTGAACTACTACCGCTAAATTGAGGCTGAGGTTAGAAATATAAGGGAAAGGGTGGGCTGGATCTACAGCAAGGGGAGTTAAAACTGGAAAGACTTTCTCATAAAAATATTGCTTAAGATACTCATGATGCTTAGAGTCCAAATCGGTATAGTTGAGAATGTTAATATTTGCTTGTTTCAGTTCATGTCGGAGATGATATTCAAAGCTCTGATGCTGTTTTTGGATTAAGGGGAGAAGAGCTTTATATACTGCTTGGAGCTGAACTTCGGGTGTAATCCCATCATCGGTTAGAATTTCCTCTTCTTCTGTAATTTTCTTTTTGGTGCCTGCAACTCGCACCATGAAAAATTCATCGAGGTTGGTACTAAAAATTGAAAAAAACTTAACTCTCTCTAATAGTGGCGTTCGAGAGTCTAGTCCTTCTTGGAGTACTCTTTGATTAAAGGCAATCCAACTTAATTCACGGTTAAAGTAATATTCCGAATTACTAGAAACTTCTTGATGATTAGACATAGGGGTTGGTTGCGTTGAAGACTTTTTAAAAAGTTTATAGCAGACTGAGGACAAACTTGGTTAAGGAATGATCAAGAAGTAATTGCAAAATTCAAAAATTAGGCAAAGTTGAAAGCAGGAGACGATATAGTGGGTATAAATGCACAAATTATTTAATTTTTATCTCTAAGCCAAATAATTTTTCAAAGTGCCGCTAAGCGTGGCAATCAATTTTTTGAGAGCCCAAAATGTTGTTTAATTACATCAAAGCGAGTGCAGTTCCAATAGTCAACGTGGGAATTAATCAGTCCTTGAGCATTGACTGTCAATACACTTCTTCCCGTTACCGAAATCCTCGGTTTCCAAAGGAGTGGGGCATTCCAGCTCATTGTCCATTGGGTATGAATCGTATTTTCCTGTTGGTAAATATCGTGTAATTCCAGCTTGAGTTGCGAAAACCAAAAGGTAATGAAAGCAATCATCTTTTTATACCGCTCCAAACCTTGGAATTCATAGACTGGATCTTTAAAAAAGACGTTATCAGCATAAATACTGTAGGTTTGAGCTTCGGGAAATCGGTTGTAGTCGATTTTTACAACTTCTAGAAGATTCATAGGGCTTTGCCTGTAATGCCTAATAGCTCAAATGCTAGCATGAGCGCACCTATACTTTTTTAGAATTTTTAAATTATCTAGCCTATGTCCATCCTTGAATCACTGCTGGGACAACTTCCTGATCATGCTCTGGGTAAATTGCAACAGTTCGATCGCTTTTGGGAAGGATATCGCCAATTATCTCAACCCATTCCAACTGTAGTAGTTAAAAATGATAGTTTACTGAGCGGTACTGATTGTGATGTGGCGATCGCAGGGGGAACTCTAGGAATCATAGTTGGCTATGCTTTGCAAAAGCAGGGATGGAAAGTTGTACTTTTTGAAAAAGGCATTTTACGCGGTAGGGCACAAGAATGGAATATTGCGCGACGGGAGTTGGAGGTGATTCTGAAGTTAGATTTGCTCACAGCACAGGAATTAGAGACAGCGATCGCCACAGAGTATAATCCTGGACGCATTGGATTTGCTGGTGGCAAAGATATCTGGGTGCGTGACGTTCTTAATCTTGGAGTCAATCCGATTGTGTTGTTAGATCTGCTTAAGCAAAAATTTTTGGAAGGTGGTGGACAGATTTTGGAGTATACAGAATTGCAACAAGCGATCGTGCATACCGATGGTATAAACCTACATCTACAAAGCGATCGCGAATCATTTAACCTCCGAGCAAGATTGCTACTGGATGTCATGGGACATTTTTCACCTATAGCTGCCCAATGTCGGCAAGGATCTGCCCCTGATGGGGTTTGTATGGTGGTTGGAAGTTGCGCCCAAGGTATTTCTGCCAGAGATTATGGCGACCTTTTTTACTCATTTACGCCAATTCAAAACGCCTGTCAATATTTTTGGGAAGCATTTCCCGCCCGCGATGGGCGAACTACCTATATGTTTAC
>CASBQR010000208.1 GCA_949127865.1 Synechococcales cyanobacterium PMM_0082 | reverse complement strand
GTTTTACTCAGTGCCTCAGTAATTAAAGATGTACTTAAAGATCAAGATCGCAGCGTTACCAACTACCGAGATCAGTTAATTCCAGTTATATATGGCAAAAAAGCCTGCCCAGAAATGATTGCAATCACCTTGGCATTAATTAAAATTCCGACGATTAAAGGTGGATTAGTGGCGATCGCCTGTACTAATATTCCTAGCCTAGTCGCTATTATTTCCCAAGATTGGCAGAGCCTTGAAGTTGATACTAGCCCTTGGCAATCCGATGGTAAAGTTTATAGCCTTAACGGAGTGAACTATAGCCATATTATTGGGATTATTAAAACCCACTAGTGGAAAAACGCCACTATTCTAAACGGGGTAAGCCAAAGCTACTATCTACTCCCTGTAACGATTTTATAATTATTTTTACCTCCCCATTTAGAGCGTAATGTGGGATGAATCTAGCGGCGATCGCTTTTAATGACTAGATCGTAAATCGGTTGATTTGTAGTACAAAGTAAATGACATTCAAAGAGGTCTGGTTCTTGCACTCCTACAGAAGCGATCGCAGGTTGATCAGGAAACGGAATAAGCCGATCAAAAAGCAATTCAGTATCATTAAAATCAAATTGGAGTAAATACACAGCAGGAGATGCTTGCAGGCGATCGAGCAGTTGAAATCCTAAGCGATATAAAGGTTGTCTGAGGCGATCTTTAAGATGATAGGGCTGATGATACTTCTCAGTTACCAATTGAGTAATTACCTCCGCAAAAATCGCACCACGGGCAGTGCAGACTATAGGCAGCCAAAAATTACTTTGTTCTGTCGATCTAACTCCAAATTCCTGATTAACAAGGTTTCTAATCGATTCAAGCTCATCGCAAATTGTCATCAGCTTTTTAGGCATATCTGTCTATTTTGTCTATTTATTTGTCACTAGAATAATCACCATCTAATCATCACCAAAAGTTGGTAAAGATAAACCTGCCGTTTTAATCTCTGGAACTTCGATGCGTTGAGGCGCAGGCGCATGGGCAAGACGATGACTAAGATTTTGAACTTCAGAATTTAATTGAGTATTTTGCTTTTGCAATTCTTCAACCTTAGATTTAACTGGTTCCATCCGTTCCGAGAATTTGGCACCATAGACTGTGGGTAAGTTATCAATTTTATGTTGGAGGTTTTGGGTTTGAGCATTTTCTGCTTCTAGGGCTTGACGTAGTTCAGACAATTGCTGATCTCGTTCTTTGAGCAAAAGCTGACAAAGGATAAGCTGCTCTTCAGTATTCAAAAGTTTATTAGTTAGAGCTTTAATTTCTTGCTCATGTTGTTGTGATAGAGACTGATTAGGCAGAAAAGCAATATTCCCTTTTACCAACCTTAGGACTTCTTCTGAAAGCTGTTGAACTAATAGGTCTCGTTGCTGTAACTCCTGTGTTAGTCGGTTATTTTCATCGCGCAAGGTTTCCATTTAGCTATAGTCGTAGTCGTTAGTTTGAGTGGTAATTTTACTGAAAAGCTTAGTTAAACTAAAGATAATTAGAATTTCAATCCATGATTTAGAAACTTTTAATTGGGTGCTGATTTGATGTTTAACTTTTCAAGTATTTT
Source organism: Synechococcales cyanobacterium PMM_0082 (assembly GCA_949127865.1). Classification (GTDB taxonomy): domain Bacteria; phylum Cyanobacteriota; class Cyanobacteriia; order Pseudanabaenales; family Pseudanabaenaceae; genus PCC-7502. The sequence goes on along the minus strand of CASBQR010000208.1, from coordinate 3,984 downwards.
ACTGGCTGACAGTTTAGCATTTACAATAGCGATCGCCTAACTTAGAAAACTTTATCCTAATTTCAGCAAAGATTAAGAGTCGATAATTAATGTATTCTTAAAGACATATTTCTTTACCCTAGCCGAGATGAATCGATCGCTCCAATCCCAGCTTCAATGCGACATGATCAGGTGTCGAGAGCGGACATTATCGCTGTTTCAGGGTTTAGATTATCAAACTTTCTCAGCCCAAGCCCATCCAGAATTTAGTCCAGTTGGTTGGCATCTTGGGCATATTGCTTACATTTGGGATTATTGGATTTTGGGTAAATGGGCTGGACTAGCGCTTACTACCCCAAATTATGAACAGTTATTTGCTGTAGATGGCTTAGCTAAGGCGGATCGAGTTAAATTACCCCAGTTGGATGATGTATTTGCATATTTCAATTTAATTGGCGATCGCTTGCTAGCCTATTTAGAATCTAGTTCATTATTTGCGGAAGAAGAAAAAATCTGGCGTTGGCTAATTCAACACGAAAGTCAGCACGCCGAAACCATCGCAATTATTTTGCAAATCCAAGATCAACTTCCTCAAGCCTTTCAGACTCAAATTGCCGCTTTAACTCGATCGCCGCAGGATGAACTAAGCCTAATTACCATTCCAGCAGGATATTTTATGCAAGGCAATGATGATTTAAATGCTATGGACAATGAAAGTTCTGCCCATAGGGTTTATGTAGATACATTTCGGATTGCTTCCCATCCTGTGAGTCAAGTACAGTATCAAAATTTCATTAATCTAGGTGGCTATAGGCAGGAAAAATGGTGGACTAAAGCTGGATGGCAATGGGTGCAAAGTCAACAAGTTACAAAACCTTTATATTGGCAGATTTTTGGTGATGATCCCCATAGCCCAGTTTGTGGAATTAATTGGTATGAGGCTGAGGCATATTCACGGTTTATAGGAATGAGATTACCTACGGAATCGGAGTGGGAAAAGGCAGCTACTTATGCGGGCGATCGCTTGGCATTAAAGGGTAAAGTTTGGGAATGGACATCGACTTTATTTCATCCTTATCCCAATTTTTTACCATTTCCCTATACAGGCTATTCCAGTCTTTATTTTGATGATCAGCACTATGTCCTGAAAGGGGGCAGTTGGGCTAGTAGTGAATATACATGGCGATCGCCTTTTCGGAATTGGTACCAGCCCCATGTACGCCAGATCTTTGCAGGGTTGCGCTGTGTAGAGATTTGAATTAAAAAAGAGCTTAGCCCGTAAGCTAAACCCCCGAATTATTATTAATTACAAAACTTTTTAACGTGGAGAGCTACTGCTCTATGGTTTCACATATTCTTGCTGATAGCTATTTTTTAATGATTGAATATCCTTAGGGTTGGCAGTAGAGTTAGGAAAGAAGCGATTAGCGATAGCTTGGTCTAAGGAAAACTGACTAGCCCCATTAACTGCGAAAAAGGCAAAACACGCCCAATAAAGAGCAGAAAGTTCAATGGAAGGAATGTTAAAACCTGCTGTATGGATGTGATGGTAAATTGCAATCGACATGGTGGACATCAAGCCAAAGGCGGCAGGGCGAGTCAGCAATCCAACTACTAGCAAAGGCGAGCCAATTAATTCAGTTAAAGCCGCAACATAGCTAAAGAAGACAGGAAAAGGTAATCCGATCGCCGCCACATAAGCTTCAGCAAAGCCTTGGATATCATCGAGCTTGTTTAAGCCGTTATGGAAAATAACTACGCCTGCCACAACTCGGATTATAGTTAGAGTAATCTGGGTTAGAACCCGTGGAGTGTTCTCTGGACGGACTAAAGAGACTATTAAGGAGCCTGCCTTCTGGATAGTGTTATTCATAGAAGTTATAAGTTTATGTGGTTAATCTTTACTTATCGCAATCATTCGTTGTTTTTATATAGAAATCTTAACATAATTTTAAAAATAGTGGATTTCAGCCAAAATTAATCAAAATTTGACTTTATCTATATCTTTGCCCGTGAAATTTCCAAGAGCTATTACTTTAAAAATTGAGATAGAGCTTCTAATTTCTGCCATGCAGCACCATCATCAATTATGGTTCGAGCTAAATTTATGCCATCTTCCCAGCGATCGCAGATCCCACTAACTCGTAAAGCAATTCCAGCATTGAGGGCTAAACAATCCCGTTGGGCGATCGTGCCATGACCTTTGAGAATATTTTTTAAGATTTCCGCATTGTCACTAACAGTTCCACCTTTTAAGTCATCAATGGTGGCATAAGCTAAACCGAGATCTTCGGGGTTAATAGTTTCGATTGTGATTTCGCCATCACTATGCAAAAAAGCTATATCGGTAATATCTGCTAAACCTGCTTCGTCCATACCTTCGCGACTATGCAATACTACTGCCGACCTGCGCCCTAAAATCTTTAAGGTTTCAGCCACGGTTTTAATTAAACTGCGATCATAGACTCCTAAAATCTGTGTAGTTGGGAGTAAAGGATTAACCAAAGGACCAATTAGGTTAAAAATAGTTCTGATCCCTAAATTTTTACGAATTGGAGCTACAGCTTTCATCGCGGGATGCCAGTGGGGAGCGAATAAAAAAGTAATACCTATAGAGGCGATCGCTCCATGAATTTTTTCTGTAGGCGCACCTATATTTATATCTAATGCCTCTAAGACATCTGCCGAACCAGATTTACTAGAAACAGCCCGATTTCCATGTTTTGCTACCTTAACTCCTGCGGCTGCCGTGACAAAAGCTACACCTGTAGAGATATTAAAGGTATTTGCTCCATCCCCGCCTGTACCACAGGTATCGAGTAAAGGTATATCCATAGGAAAAGCTTGTCCTAAACATGAGTCTTGTAAAACCCCCGCGATCGCGGCTAATTCCACGGCATCGACCCCCTTACATTGCCAAGCTGCCAAAATTGCTCCAGAAAGTTCAGGGGAAATCTCTGTTGCCAGCCAACCTGACATTAAAGTTTGAGCTTGGGCTGCGGTAAGCGATCGCCGATCTATTAATTGCTGTAACAAAGCTGACCATGTTTGTGTAGTCATGATATTGATATCTTAGAACTGAATTTAAGAACTGAAAAATGCCAAAACGGCTAGTAGAATTAAGCCTAAAAAGATGCACTGGTTCTAATCATACCGATTTTATTTAAATAAAGACTTCAGCCTTCGACTAAGTTTACCTTTAGTCAGAATGCCTTGGGATGGACTGAAAAGTAAAGCCAGCAGAAATAAAACTGAAATAATTAACACGATCGCACTGCCAGAAGGGACATTTTGATAATAACTAACATACATTCCACTTACACTAGCGAAGACTCCAATTACAGCACCGATGATCATCATCATGTGTAGCCTTTTGACTAAAAGATAGGCTGTGGCAGCAGGACCTGTGAGCAGAGAAACCACTAAAACCACGCCTACAGCTTGCATACTGGCAATAATTGTGAGAGTAATAGCGGCGGTTAAGCCGAAGTTGATTAGATGTACGGGAATGCCCATTGCCTTTGCAGCTAAAGGATCGAAGCAATAGAAGAGTAATTCTCGATAAAATATGGCTACGCCAATCAGAACAGCGATCGCAATTAATAAAGTGCGCCAGAGGTCTACGCCAGTAACGCCTAAAATATCGCCGAATAGAAAACTATGGAGGTCTAATTTACTTTTGAGCGTGGTAATTAACATCACTCCCAAGGCTAAGAATCCTGAAAATACCAATGCCATTGCGGTATCTACTTTAATTTTGGAATGGCTTTGAATCCATGCCACCACAAAGGTACTGATTGTCCCTGCATTGACACTCCCACGGCTAAAGCACGTGGGATTCTTTAAGAGTCCAGAGTCTGAACCTTAAGGGCGTAGTCAAAGCACCCCTACCAACTCCCTCAAGGCAAAGCCCTAAAGTTGTCGCTACTTTTCTAATGATGTTTGCGGCACCATTGCAATCCGCATTAATTAACCAACCTTGAGCAGTCCTATACAAACCACGCT
>CASBQR010000207.1 GCA_949127865.1 Synechococcales cyanobacterium PMM_0082 | reverse complement strand
GATTAAGACTGCCTATACTAGTTGTTAAATTAGAATATAAAGCCGTCCTGAAGGACGAGGTTTTAAACCCAATTCTCCGATAACTTTCAAAATGGTACAAACTTACAGCGAATTCCGATCAAACGTGCTACAGATAGAAAAATAAAAACCACTACAGGGCTTCACTCTTCCGCCCTCTTTTGTGGCGGGTTTGAAATCAAAGTGCTGTAAGCAACCTTACAGCTTCAATTTAGCCGATATTCTACATACAATATTTTCTTAACAAATTATTGATAGCTATTCAACTAACATTCGGTAGGGATTTGCGTAATCAAGATTCTAAAGGTTATAGTTGAAAATTACTAGGATTTAATTTTCTTAGGAAAAATCTTAATCCGCTTCTGGGGTAATTTCCAAATAAGTCCAGCAGTTGTCATTATGGAGGATAAGTTTTGTCGATATTTTTACCTAAATTAATTCAGCAAGTATTCAAAACCTATTTGGGAGTGATTACAATTAGCCTGGCTGTTAGCATTACCCAGCCAGCGATCGCCCAATCCCGCCCACAAAAAGCTGACCCTACAGAATTAATCACCCGTGGTAAAAAACTCTGGGATGCTCAGGATATTACAGGAGCCTTAGAAGCCTATACTCAAGCTGCTCTTGTTAAACCTAGAAATGCCCGAATTCAAGCTAGTATTGGCTTTTTATTAACCCAACAACAAAGATTTCCTGAAGCGATCGCTGCCTTTCAACGGGCGACAAGTCTTGACAGAAAAGACCCCAAGCCATTAATTGCTCTCGGATTTGTCTATACTCAGCAACAGCGATACTCTCAGGCACTAACAGCCTATCGCCGCGCTATTAGACTTGATCCCCGTAATATTGATGCCTACTTAAGTATTGGCTATGTCCTGACCCAGCAAAATGATGTTTTTGGGGCAACCGCAGTTTATCGTCAACTTATTAAGCTGCTACCTAATAGCATTAGAGGGTACTTAAATTTAGGTTACTTGTTACAAAAGAAAGGCAACTTGGACGGGGCAGTTATTGCCTATAGAGATGCGAGCCGCATTGATCCTAATAATGTTGATGTTTTAGTGGCTTTAGCTAGTGCTAGTAAAAATAATTCCGAAGAAAGCATAGAAATATATCAAAAGATTCTAGCGCTCAACCCTCGTCACGTTAAAGCAAACCTAGAATTGGCGCAATTTGCTAGGAATCAAGGTAGTTTTGACGAAGCTATTTCTCTTTACCGTCGGGCTGCTTCAGGGGAGATTGATACTAATACCTCAGTCCAAATTCAAAAAGCGATCGCCGCAGTTTATCTAAGGCAAAATAATATTTCAGGGGCGATCGTTGCCTATCGAGATATTTTAAGCATAAATTCTGAAGATGGTTCTGCACATTTTGCCTTGGGTAAACTTTTACTAGAACAAGGGCGAAAACCTGAAGCAATCGAATCTTTAAAGCAATCAGAACGCATATTTGCTAGTAAGGGTGATACGAAGTCACTAGCTGAAGTAAGAAAATTACTAGACCGCAATTAACTGAGGTCATTAGCAACTTTGATAAATGTTTTCTAACTTCAGAATGATTGGCATCAAGATGTTTTTTACAAATTCCCAGCTTTTCGCAGTTCTAAGTAGCGATGGAGAGCCTCGGTAATAATGCCATGCAAAAACAAGTCACGGGCAGCATTAAACGGACTATTGGGGGCGAGGGGATGGCGGTTGGCAATAACATGATTCCAGTTGTAATCTTGGGCGATCGCACTGACGTAGCAACCAAAATTTTCATCAAATTGCAAAGAAAGCACAGCCCTAGCAAACTCCTCACTGGTTAAACACAGAGCATAAAATATCTTAAATAGCTCGATCGCCGATTCTAAATCTAAAATCTGAAACCAACCTCGTTTACTTACATCCACATCTATGTTTACAGGCTGAATACTTTCATAGTTAAGACCCTGAGCATGGACATCCTGAAGCCAATTTGGATTTTTCTGTTGCGCCTCGTTATAGTCCAAAACGAAGTTAAAGAGAATCAAATCGTGTTCTAAAAAAGCATTTTCTGCCAGATCATCAACTGTCTCTGGATAGAGTGTAGATTTGGGAATCTGGCGATCGGCACTGTTATCTATTAAAAAATTGACGATATTTGAACCAAGGCAGATATGACGGACGATCAAATAACAGGCTTCGGGGGAGGCAAAATGCTTGAGAAAGAAAGCCGCCGAATGGTGCATAAGTTTATAAGCACTAAATTGAAACGGCAGAATGCGCTTAATCGTCATAATTATAGCTAGGGAAATATTGGCAATAATCTTAATTGGAATTAACAGATAGTTCCGACTCCAACTCTGTAAATCCTTAATCATATAAGCCTTAGCGGTCATGTCTAGGGGAATTGCCTGATCGAGATAGAGGGCTTCCCACGCATTTGGATTTGAGCGATCGCGGTTCATATTTTCCTCCTATTTAATTTCTTCTAATTGCATCAGATATAACTTGGCTGTGATTTTTGCAGTTTTAATAATGCGGTGGGCGATCGCTTCCGTCATCCATTCCGCCTTAATTAATCCCTCCAATTTACCTAAATGAGATTCATCATTATCACTGTGATAGCTCAGAAAAGATACTTGCTCGTTAGTTAAACTTAGAGTTCTTTTAATCTGTTCTGCCCAAGCTCCTGCCAACTTATTTCCTATGCCTTCAATAATAAACATACTGCCAATCAAGTCCACAGGATCGGGCTGGGATGCCTGATGAAAGATAAATGCGGAAAGAGCTTCACTTCCTAGGTTTTTCTCAGATTCTGTGATCTCTTCTAGCTTGCCACCGACCGAAACATAATTGCGCTCTAGCATTTGATAATCCCGATGTTCATCTTGGGCATGTCCAATAAAAGTAGAACGGAGCCGAAAATCAATCATATTAGAAGCAGCACGGGCAATCCATCTGGCACCTTCTACAACTTGAGGACGTAAATTCTGAAGTAAAGCTTTGTAATCATCTATGGTAAATTCTCCACGATGGAGTTTTCTGACAATGGGAAGCGATCGTATCCGCCGTTCAAAATCCAGCCAAACCATTGCCAAATCTCGTAAAAGCAGTTCTGAAGTTGAGGTATTAAAGGATTCCTGTGTCAACTTTTCTATTGGGTTGATAGGTGGGCTAGATTCTGATTTTGAACTTCCGACAACCGATAGCATCATATAAGCAGTGGTAAACCGTCCACTTTCAGGAATAAAACAAAATATCTTTTGCCCAACTTCCATTTTACCCGAATTAAAAAGCTCCTCTAACATCAGATAGATCGAAGCGCAACCCGTATTACCTCTGGTGTAGAGATTAGTAAACCACTTCTCCTCAGGAATCATACAATTTGCTTGCTCTAGCAGTTCCACAATTTGACTGCGAAAAAAGTGAGATGAATAGTGACATAAAAGCCAGTCTATATCTTGGGGATTTACTCTACCTGCGGCAATCAGTTTTAACCATCCTTCCACACCGAGTTTAATCACATTATCCAAGAGCCGAATATTTTGGCGTAGATTCAATCCTCCGTCTGTGGCAACTTCTGAATATGAATCATAATTCATCCAAGTTTTTTTCATGCTCTCATCCTCAGCCCCCGCATACATACACACAGGATAGGCGTTGGCGTGAGAAATTAATTCAATCCATTCGATTTTAAGGCTTAGACCCTTAGGATTAGGATGATCTTGAACTAGCATTGCCCCTGCACCATCGGATAGCATCCATCGGAGGAATTCGGTATCAAAGGGAAGTGAACTCCCAGACTTTATTATTGCTTCTGCTTCAAATCTTTTAGCTTTAAATAAACGAGAGGGAATTTCAGAAGCCACAGCGATCGCATTCTGTTTATGACCTAATTGCACTTGACTAGTAGCATACTTAAGGGCAGAGACCCCAGCACAGCATACACCTTGGGTGGAGACTATTTCTAGGGGTGGAAATTCTGATAATTCTCCATGCACCATACTGGCAAAGCTAGGTACTAAGACATCGCCCCAAGTTGTGGCACAGGCTAGTAAATCGATCGCATCTGGTTCTAAATCTTGATTTTTCAAGGCTTCCCTAATTGCCGCCGCCGCCATTTCACTATTGAGATATATACTATTCTGCTCTTTGTCCAAGGCGTAATGTCTGGTCTGAATGCCATTGCTTTGGAGTATGCGATTTTTAACCCTAGAAGGTTTTCCGCCAATCATGCCTAGATAGTCTTCTATTTCGGAATTTGCGATCGCTTTCCCCGGTAGAAACTTGCCAATACTGGTGATATAAGCTTCCATATACTTGTAAATCTTGTAAATAAATAGGATGGGACATGACAAGAATAGAATTTTAATTTCTATGGGATCAGCTAAGGTGTGCCAGTTTTGAAATTGACCTCTAAAAATTAAACACTTAAATTCTCTACTGAAAAGTGTTAGAGAAATAGTCGAATAATACCCATTATTGATGATATTTGCGGCGATCGCTGATTGGTAATGACTCTAGTGTGTTAGATTTTGCTAACAAGGCATTATTTTCTGATTCATGCACCAGTTAACCTATTTAGAAATTCCTACCCCTGACACCAACTCTGTTAGGGCATGGCTTCATTCCAATTTTATTCCCCGTAACTCTGAGAAAACATTAACCCCTGATGGTTTGATTATTGCCTCAGAAGAGGCTCAAATTTGCGTCTTTGTGTGGTCACTGCAACGGACTACCTACCTCAAGGCTTTTCGCTGGACAGAAGCTGTTTTAAATCATGAACAAGAGATTCTAAAGGATTTAACCAAACAAATTCACCTAGCATTCCCGCCTCAATATCCTGCCCCCAAAGAAGCGATCGCTGTGGATTTAGCCAAGGGAGCATCTATTTTTGAGGCACTAGAAGCGGATTATCCCCTCACAGTTAAATATTTTCAGAAGTTACCCAACGGTGAATACGATCTAAATCGGGTGTATTGGTGGGAAAAGCGGTGGCGAGATAGTGTATGTAATCCCCAAAAGCCCAAGCAGGTCGTCTTTAGAGATCGTCAAACCCAAGTCACCAAGACTCCAACCTACGATTTAATTTATATTGGCGGAGCATTGGGCATAATTCACGCCACGATGATGGCAAAACTAGGGTATCGAGTCTGTCTGATCGAGCGTCTTCCCTTTGGGCGCATGAACCGAGAGTGGAATATTTCGAGAGCCGAGTTTCAAGGGTTGGTAGATTTTGGACTATTTACCCAAGCTGAATTTGAGAGCATTATTCTTAGAGAATATGAGGATGGGTTTAATAAGTTTTTTGATGGCAATAATCCCCCTAATGCCAAAGCTGCTGTTCTACATACACCTACAGTTCTGAATGTGGCGATCGCTTCAGAAAGGCTATTAAAAATCTGTGGCGAAAAATTAAAACAATTTGGCGGTGAAATTTTTGAACAAACAGAATTCGATCAAGCTGTAGTTACGAATCAATCCGTAATAGTTAAAGCTCATAACCTCATCACTCAAGAAAGCCTAGAGCTAACAGGAAGGTTAATCCTTGATGCCATGGGTTCCGCCAGTGCGATCGCTCAACAAATTAATGATGGTCAGGCATTTGATAGTGTCTGCCCCACCGTCGGTGCTGTACTTGAGGGTATAGATCCCAGTGTTTGGGACAAAAAATATGGCGATGTTCTCTTTAGTCATGGCGATATTTCCAGAGGTAGACAATTAATTTGGGAGTTATTTCCACTTGCAAATAATGAAATTGCTGTCTATCTTTTTCACTACCATCAGGTCAATGCCCAAAACCCCGGCTCCCTTTTAGAAATGTACGAAGATTTCTTTACCATTCTGCCTGAATATCGGCGCTGTGACATGGACAAACTAACTTGGAAAAAAGCTACCTTTGGCTATATCCCTGGACATTTTAGTTTGGGGGTAAATGCTCGACAGGTATCTTTTGATCGATTATTAGCGCTCGGAGATGCTGCCGCCTTACAGTCCCCCTTAGTATTTACAGGATTTGGCTCTCTAGTCAGAAATCTCCCTCGTTTAACCGACCTGCTAAATACCGCCCTTAAGCATGATTTACTCTCTGCCGATCAGTTGCAAAATATTACGGCATACCAAAGTAATGTGGCAGTAACTTGGTTATTTTCTAAAGGGATGATGGTACCTACAGGTAGAGTTTTACCTCCAGAGCGCATTAACTCTATGCTCAACTCATTTTTTGGGGTTATGGCAGAACAAGAAGCTAGTGTGAGCGATCGCTTTATTAAAGATCGACTAGGTTGGTTAATGTTTAACCGTTTAGCAGTTATTGCCGCGATTAAAAATCCCAAGATTATTGTGTGGATTTGGGATATGGCGGGAGCTTGGGATATGGCAAAATGGCTACTTAGCTACTTCCGCTTTACGATCGATGCCCTTTTGCACTTCCTACTCAGTGGGTGGCTCCCCAAATCCATTAATAAAAACCAAACATGGATCGAGGCTAAATATCCTAAGCTATGGCTTAAACTCTTAAGTTGGAGCTATGGCATCAACTATTCCATTGGCAATCCCAAGCCTAGCAATGAATAGACTTAATCTTCTATAATATTTGGATTAAAACTTAACATAATCATGACCATAACCCCTCTTGCTCCTACCCCAAAAATAAAACCCGATATTTTAGGCAGCCGTCCTGATCGCCTAGGCAGATTTGGCAAATTTGGTGGTAAATATGTCCCTGAGACCCTCATGAGCGCCTTGAGTGATTTAGAGACTGAGGCAAAATACTATCAACAAGACCCTACATTTCTCAAAGAGCTAGATGGTTATTTAACAGATTATGTAGGCAGACCTAGCCCTTTATATTTGGCAGAACGACTAACAGCCCACTACGGCACCGCTCAGATTTATCTTAAACGTGAAGACCTCAACCATACAGGAGCTCACAAAATCAATAATGCCCTTGCCCAAGCACTTTTAGCCGTCAGAATGGGTAAGAAACGGATCATTGCTGAAACAGGAGCAGGACAACATGGCGTAGCTACAGCAACGGTTTGTGCCAGATTTGGTCTGGAATGCGTGATATATATGGGCGTGCATGACATGGAACGCCAATCATTAAATGTATTTCGCATGAAGTTAATGGGAGCAGAGGTGCGTCCTGTGGCATCAGGAACTGGTACCCTTAAAGATGCAACTTCCGAAGCAATTCGCGATTGGGTGACAAATGTCGAGACTACCCACTATATTCTTGGCTCTGTGGCAGGTCCCCATCCCTACCCCATGCTGGTTAGAGATTTTCATGCTGTTATTGGTCGAGAAACTAGACAGCAATGTCTAGATAAATGGCAAGGGCTACCCGATATTTTAATTGCCTGTGTCGGTGGCGGCTCCAATGCCATGGGTTTATTCCATGAATTTGTAGATGAGCCTGCGGTGCGATTAATTGGGGTAGAGGCAGCAGGTCAAGGTGTAGATACAGACAAACACGCTGCAACTCTTACCCAAGGGCGGGTTGGGGTTTTACATGGTGCTATGAGCTATTTACTCCAAGATCAAGATGGACAAGTGCAAGAGGCGCATTCCATTAGTGCTGGCTTAGATTACCCTGGCGTAGGACCAGAGCATAGCTATCTCAAGGATTTGGGTCGGGCTGAGTACTATAGTGTTACGGATCAAGAAGCTTTGGATGCATTTCAACGTTTATCGCAACTAGAAGGAATAATTCCTGCTCTAGAAACTGCCCATGCGATCGCCTACCTAGAAACTTTGATGCCACAGCTTAACCCTAATCAGAAAATAGTACTGAATTGTTCAGGTCGAGGTGATAAGGATGTACAAACTGTAATTAGTGCCATTGACCTTTAACCTAACTTATCGGGAATGTTAAAATTTGTAATAATCAATTTAATTGGTTAGACTAGAAAAAATTATTTATCTCTGGGAGTTCTTGTGATGAGGAGTGTGAAAACACAGTGGTTGGCTTTATGGATTCACCTAGCAGCTATGGTCTTTGGTCTGGCGGGTTTGCTATTAGTGCTGCCACATCCTGAGTTTATTGAAAATCTCTCTGAATTTGGCTTACAAATTTTTGCCTTTGGGATGTCTGGTGGTGGTGCCTTATACATGATTGTCGGTGCGATCGCCGTTTCTATTTATGGTTGGCAGACCCTCGGCGCAAGAAGACTCTTAACATTTTTAATTCCCTCCGTCGGTATTTCCTTAACCAGCGAATTACTCGGTACAAGTACAGGCTTCCCCTTTGGTAAATATGCTTATTTAAGCGGATTAGGGGCAAAAATTAATGATCTAGTTCCTTTTACAATTCCCCTTTCATGGTTTTATATGGGGCTTGTGTGTTTTGTAATTGCCAATGTCTCTTTACGTTACGGTAATCATTGGATGCATAAATTAGAAGCGATCGCCCTCGCCGCCCTAATGTTGACCTCTTGGGACTTTGTGCTAGACCCAGCCATGAGCCAAGCCCGCTATTCGTTTTGGGAATGGGGACAGTACGGAGCCTTTTTTGGAATGCCTCTGCAAAATTTTGCGGGATGGATGGGAACAGGAGCCTTATTTATGACTGTGGCAGCTTTACTCGGTGGCGAGAATTCTCAGCCAGTTTTAACCAAACAACAGCTTACTTTTCCTGTGATCATGTATTTGGGGAACTTTACCTTTGCTTTAGTCCTGAGCTTGTCTGCGGGCATTTATATTCCTGTATTACTAGGCTTACTCTTGGGCGTTGCTCCAGTTTTAGGATTATGGAAATTGGCTCCCGACCAAGAATCTACTCAACCTTCAATCTTTACCGCCGAACCTGCAAGCCCAATTCTGTCCCCCTTATCTCCCGTTAAATAACTTACAGCACTTTGATTTCAAACCCGCCACAAAAGAGGATGGAAGAGTGAAGCCCCGTAATGGTTTTTATTTTTCTATCTGTAGCACGTTTGATCGGAATTCGCTGTAGTTCCATAGTAGATAATCTTCACGATCGCAGTAGCTAAAATCTACTATCGGGACTAATTGCAAAAGTTATAGCAATTGAAACTTGCAAATGTATGGAGTATTCAAAACGAGTGAGTTTTAATCTTAGTGTTATGGGTGGTAAGCCCTGTATCCGAGGAATGCGGATCACGGTTGGCATGATTGTAGGACTTTTAGCAGAAGGGCATTGTTCTGAAGAAATATTGAAATCCTATCCATATCTAGAAATAGATGATATTTATGCTGCCTTATCCTATGCTGCTTGGCGTTCTGAAGAAGTATTAACAACTTAAACCTGAATCAAATTGGTAGTAATCTATTTGAGGATATAAATTCTAAAATCTACCCTTCCTAAAATATGCAAGCTGTTATTATCGCTGGCGGTAAAGGTACAAGACTCAAACCTCTGACCTTTGGATGTCCTAAGCCCATGTTACCCCTGCTCGATCGCCCATTTTTAGAATGGATGGTCAATCGTTGTAAAGCTGTAGGAATTACCGATATTTTAGTAAACGTCCATTATCAGGCGCACCAAGTTGTTAATTATTTTGGGGATGGCGATCGCTTTGGGGTTCACATGCGCTACATCGAAGAATCCACCCCTCTCGATACCGCAGGTGCAATTAAATTAGCCGAACCATACTTTACAGGCGAGTCTTTAATTATTTTTAATGCCGATATTCTGACGGATTTAGATTTAACAGAATTAATTAAATTTCATAGCTCTAACCAATCTGCTGTCACCATTGCCCTTAAAACCGTTGAGGATATTACGCCTTTTGGCTTAGTCGAATTAGATCAAAATTCTCAAGTCTTAGCATTTCGCGAAAAACCAACACTAGAGCAGGCTGTAGATTTTCTAGCAAAGGGTATTAACACGATTAATGCTGGTACATACATTATTGAGCCTCATGTGTTTAAGGACTATCCCGTGGGTGAGCCTTTAAGTTTTGAAAGAGTCGTATTTCCCCAAGCTTTAGATCAAGGTTTGAAAATGATGGGCTTTGTCTCTGATGGGTATTGGATGGATTTAGGCACACCCCAAAAATACTATCAAGCGCATTTAGATATTTTACAGGGGCTAATTCCTTACGATTTAGAAGCGATCGCCCATAATCCTAGTTCTGGTATCTGGATTTCCAATAGGGCTGAAGTTCACCCATCTGCAAAGCTGGAATCTCCTTGTTTTATCGGCGATCGCAGTTATATTTTAAGTGATGCTATTATTCCTGCGAATACAATTATTGGGGGAAATTGCTTAGTTAACCGCGAGATTAGTTCTGGTATTTACGCCAACGGTTCAATGCTGATTTAAGGTTTTTAATAATTTAGCGAACCCGTCTAGATTTTGATGGTGGTAATCGTTTGAGCTTAGTCCGAAAAATTTTCCGCCCCGTAATATTATTTCCCCAGATCGCAACTTTATCCCAAAGATTTTCAGAGATATAACGATTGGCTAGACTGGATACGGCAATGACGATCGCAATTGGAAAAATTGAATTAGTGTCTCGGTTACCAGCTAACAATAAAAGTGTAGAAGTGATTAGACTTGTAATTAGAAAAAACTGGAGCTTGGACATAGATAAATTATGAAGTGTTATTAATTAAATTCTAACTCAGATCAATTAATT
>CASBQR010000206.1 GCA_949127865.1 Synechococcales cyanobacterium PMM_0082 | reverse complement strand
GTTAATGGCAAGTGTTTTTCCATGTAATCCCTTTTCAATGTCGACTGAATGCTCTAACATTAGAAATTGGAGAGGTGGCAGAGTGGTCGATCGCGTTCGACTTGAAATCGAATGACTGTTAAAGGTCCGGGGGTTCGAATCCCCCCCTCTCCGTTTCTAGATACCTTTCAAAAATCTAAAGTTTAAATAAAAGCAAATTGGCATATGAAAACCGCTCTTATCTGCGGAATTTCGGGACAGGACGGCTCTTATTTAGCCCAACTTCTTTTAAATAAATCCTATCGAGTGGTCGGCACCTCAAGGGACGCTCAAGTCTCAAGTTTTCAAAATCTGAATAGTCTAGGTATTCGAGAAGAAGTGCAATTTGAATCCATGGCACTTAATGATTTTCGTAGTGTCCTGCAAGTTGTAAATAAAGTTAAACCCGATGAAATTTATAACCTAGCGGGTCAAACTTCCGTAGGATTATCCTTCGAGCAACCCGTAGAAACTATGGAAAGTATTGCTGTAGGCACCTTAAATTTATTAGAGGTAATTCGTTTTACTCAACAGCCAATCAAATTATATAATGCTGGCTCTAGTGAGTGTTTTGGCGATACAGGTGATCGCTCTGCCGATGAGGAAACCGCCTTCCGTCCTCGCAGTCCCTATGCCGTCTCTAAGGCTGCGGCATTTTGGGAAGTTGCTAACTACCGTGAGGCATATAGTCTCTATGCTTGCTCAGGCATTCTTTTTAATCATGATTCCCCCCTCAGACCTAAGCGATTTGTAACTCAAAAGATTGTATTAGCAGCCTGCCGAATTGCTGTAGGTAAATTAGATAAATTAGTCCTAGGAGATATATCAATCCAGCGAGATTGGGGTTGGGCACCTGACTATGTTGAAGCAATGTACAAGATGATGCAACTAGATCAACCTGAGGATTTTGTGATTGCCACAGGAGAGATGCATAAACTCCAAGATTTTGTGGCGGCAGTATTTGCTTATTTTGGTTTGGATTGGCAAAATTATGTGATTAGCGATCGCCGCTTTTTTCGACTAACAGATATCGCTAGTAGTTGTGGAAATCCCCAAAAAGCTAAACTGACACTAAATTGGGAAGCTAGGTATAAAATGCAGGCGATCGCTAAGATGATGGTAGAAGCTAATTTAGCTAATCAAGCCTGTTCATAACTAACTTCAACTACTTCTAATTCTTGTTTATCGCCCACAAAAGGATTATCAGAGGTCAGAAATAACATACAGTGGCACTCTTTACGCTCACGCATCGGTACACAAGGGCAGTTCCAATAGGTGTTTTTAACTTCCGCCTCTTTGTCTTCGTAATAGCGGCAGGGACATAGGGGCGCACCTAGATCGTCCTTATGTTTTGCCAGTCCTTCAATTACGACTGTGGTGATGGATGGATCGGCGCAGAAATATGTGCCTGTTCTTTTAGCATAGGTTTCCGCGAATTTCCGCATTGCCTCAAAACTTTTATCAGAGGACTTGCTATTACCAAGGGATTCTGGCGCAGTTGACATAATGGGGAATCTAAAAATCTTATTAATCTACACTATACAACGAAATTAACACTCAAATTTGTAAGCAGTCTTTGAAAGAGGGTTTCCTGATCAAACTTAAAAATACATAAAGCTAGACTCTTGGCATAGAATGATCAAACTATGGGACAAACCTATCGAGCTACAGGGATTAATCTTAAAAGTATGGCAATGGGTGAAAGCGATCGCCTATTAACAATCTTGACTAAAGAACATGGATTAATTCGAGCAGTGGCGGCGGGTGCTAGAAAACATCGCTCAGGCATGGCGGGCAGATCAAATCTATTTGTGATCAATGATTTGCAAATAGCGGCTGGGCGGAATATAGATCGCATTACTCAAGCTGAAACTATCTATGCTTTTTCAGGTTTAGGGCAGAATTTAGGTAAACTTACTGCTGCTCAATATTTGGCGGAATTAGTATTAGTACAGGCTTTATCAGCCCAGCCCCAAGAGCAACTATTTGGCTTGCTAACCCAACAATTAAAAAATCTTGAAGGATCTGAACATAATCCATTGGCATACTTGAATCATGGTATTTATCATCTTTTGGCGATCGCGGGCTTTGCTCCCCAACTCCATGCTTGCTGTCTAACTAGAGAACCATTAACTCCAAATCTGAGTAGCTCCCAATGGCAAGTTGGATTTAGTATTAGCGGTGGTGGGGTAGTAAAATTAACAGAATCCCTAGAATTTAACCATTCTGCCACCAAAATTAATTATCATCTTAACGGTAGAGAATTAAAGGCTTTACAAAACCTCACTGCCGAGGAACCACCGATAAATCCTTTACACTCTTCCCTGTGGCTGGCAATTGAACGTATCCTTCGAGCTTACGCTCAGTACCACTTTGACCGCCCCATTCTCTCAGCGACTTTGATAGATAGTTGTTTTAATTTATGATTTTTGACTCGGTTACTGTTGAGACTACTCCAAATTTACCTCCCGAACCTCCTGACTCTGGTTCAGTGCTTGGCAATCGTAATTTTCTATTGTTATGGCTAGGGCAGATATTTTCCCAAATTGCTGACAAAGTTTATCTAGTCCTAATTATTGCCATTATTTCTAGTCAATTTCAACAGGAAGGCGAACGAATTAGTGGTTGGGTTTCTTCGGTGATGGTCGCTTTTACGATTCCAGCAGTTTTATTTGGCTCGATCGCTGGCGTGTATGTGGACAGGTGGTCAAAAAAGTGGGTGCTAGTCGGCTCTAATTTATTTCGGGGCGGTTTGGTTATGAGTATTCCCCTAATACTTTGGATAGCTAGGGACTGGAAACCTTTGGGAACTTCACCTGCGGGTTTTATTGCCCTACTTTTAATTACGTTCCTAGTTTCAACTTTTACGCAATTTTTTACTCCTGCCGAACAGTCGGCAATTACGCTGATTGTAGATAAACCTAAACTTCTATCTGCTAACTCCATCTGCACAACTACGATCATGGCAGCATTGATTCTAGGTTTTGCGATCGGGGAGCCACTGTTGGCATTTGCCGATCACCTAATTGGGGACATTGGTAAAGAGGTTGTAGTGGGCGGCAGTTACTTGTTGGCGGGCTTGGTTTTAATGCTGATGCAAACAGGGGAAGTACGGAATCAAAATCGTGAAGAACCCCATGTTTGGGTGGACATTAAAGATGGTTTGCAATATCTAGGTAAAAACCGAGCAGTGCAGTCGGCGTTACTGCAATTAGTTGGAACCTTTTCCGTAATTGCGGCTTTAACTGTCCTAGCTGTGCGTTTAGCAGAAGTTATGCCCGAAATTAAGTCCGAACAGTTTGGTTTTCTATTGGCAGATGCCAGTTTAGGAATTGCGATTGGAGCAGCGATCGTGGGGCAGTTTGGCAATAAATTATCCCGTAAAGTATTGGCATTAATTGGCTCTGTGGGCATGGCAATATTTCTAGCGGGTTTAGCGGTTGTGAGCGATCGCTTTTGGCTAGGTTTGGCAATGATTGGCGCGATCGGCATATTTGCAGGGATATCCGTAATTCCGATGCAAACATTAATTCAAGAAGAAACCCCTGAAATCATGCGGGGCAAGGTATTTGGTTTGCAAAATAATGCGATCAATATTGCCCTAAGTTTACCTCTGGCATTAGCAGGAATTGCTGAGTCCTACGTTGGCTTAGAGGTAGTGATTTTAAGCTTAGGGGCGATCGCTCTAGCCACAGGAATTCTAACTTGGTACGTTGCCTCTAAAGACTAGATTGACTGTCAGCAATAGATGTTTCCTGATTGACCTCGACATTTTGCTCTAGAAAAATAATACCTGCGGGTTCATCATAGCTATACAACTCAGCATAGCGTCCCCAATCTATAGCCGTTGCTAACTGCCGTTGAGCTTCATTTGGACTAAAGTGAGACTCTAAAATATCTAAAATCAACTCTTCGGGAAGCCTTTGATTGCGTTTAGCTTGGAGCAGTAAGCGAATTTGCTGAATTAAGGGAATATTTGCCAGTAATTGATTTTGGACTATTTGTTTGCGCTCATCAACATTACCAGCAATAAATTCTAAGCCAAGGGGCGGCAGATTAATATCACCTTCAGTCAAAGTTACTAAACCCATCAACTTTGCTCCTTCCACAATTGGCAAAATATCATCCACCTCTAGTTGCAAATCCTGTCCCAGCTTATACAAGTCCTTTTCTTGCCGATCCTCCAGTAGTTCTAATAATCCAGCGATCGAGCCAACCCGAACTTGAGGCAATGATTGATACTTAAGAGGCTGAGGTGGTTGCAGAATTTGAACTGGAGCCGCCTTAACTGGCTCAAATTCTGGATTAGTAAGAATCTTGTAAACTTGGTCAACTAATGCCTGAAATTCTGGACTTTTGCGATCGCGATAATGATTCAAAGTCACAGGTAAATCCGCCCTAATTCTCCCAGGATTACGACCTAGGACAATAATGCGATCTGCCAAAATTACCGCTTCTTCAATCCCGTGGGTAACTATAAGTATGGCTTTAGTCGGAATCCTGCGCTCTATCCATAGATCCAAAAGCTCAAATCTGAGGTTCTCCGCAGTCAATACATCTAAAGCAGAAAATGGTTCATCCATACATAATAATTCTGGTTCCACTGCCAATGCCCTTGCAAACCCAACTCGTTGCCGCATCCCGCCTGATAATTCCTTAGGATAGGCATTTTCAAAACCATCTAAGCCAATAATATCAATCATCTTTAGTGCCTTAGCCCGACGGGATATTACCTCTGCCCCCAATGCCTTTAGTCCCAACTCTACATTTTCCAAGACAGTTAACCAAGGATATAAAGCAAATGCCTGAAAAATAATTGCCACACCTGGATTTAGCCCAAGCATTGGACGATTTCGATATAGTACCTGCCCACTAGTAGGCGCAATTAACCCCGCAATGATCCGCATTAAGGTGGATTTCCCCGATCCTGAGGGACCTAGCAAAGCCACAATTTCCCCAGTATTAAGCTTT
Source organism: Synechococcales cyanobacterium PMM_0082 (assembly GCA_949127865.1). GTDB lineage: Bacteria > Cyanobacteriota > Cyanobacteriia > Pseudanabaenales > Pseudanabaenaceae > PCC-7502. The sequence continues at coordinate 14,264 of CASBQR010000206.1, read as the reverse complement.
AGACTAATGTTTTCTAAAATTGGAATTTGCTGACCGTTTGGCTGCTGATAGGATTTGCCTACTTGCTCTAGAGCAATTAATTCCTTTAATTCCATTTTTGCTTCCATGACGGCTCTATCTTTGATCTATAAGCCCTAAAATCTTATCAAGGTTTCGGTATGCTCTACGCAGTAACGATCAAAATCAATAGTTTAAGCTCTCAGTATCTAATTAATTTCTAAAAAATTACAACCAAACCATCAAGCAATTATTAAGAAGTGTGACCTAAAAATGCGGTATATGACCTAATGATTCAAAATATTGATGTGACCATTTGTTTGGAAAAAGCTTTAACATTCTTGCTAAGGCGATAAATAGCCATCCATGTTTTGGAAAGTTGGTTGCTTTGGAATATTCCCTAGGCGATCGCTCAAATGCGTTAATTTACAGTTTATTTTTATTCACATTTTTTCTGTTGGAGGAATTTAGATGAGTGTAGTCACAAAGTCTATTGTTAATGCGGACGCTGAAGCCCGTTACCTTAGTCCTGGTGAATTAGATCGAATTAAAGGTTTTGTATCCTCTGGCGAGCGTCGTTTACGCATTGCTCAGACCTTAACCGAATCTCGTGAACGTATCGTCAAACAAGCTGGCGATCAACTATTTCAAAAACGTCCTGATGTTGTTTCCCCTGGTGGTAATGCTTACGGTGAAGAAATGACCGCTACTTGCCTAAGAGACCTAGATTACTACCTACGTCTTGTAACCTATGGAATCGTTTCTGGCGATATTACCCCTATCGAAGAAATCGGTCTAGTAGGCGTAAGAGAAATGTACAACTCTCTTGGTACTCCTATTCCTGCTGTAGCTGAAGGCGTTCGTGCTATGAAGAACGTTGCTTCTTCTTTGCTCTCTGCGGAAGATGCGGCTGAAGCTGGTTTCTACTTTGATTATGTTGTTGGAGCTATGCAGTAATCTGCAAAAGCCTAATCAGCATTCTTAACTATAAACAACTGCAAACCAATTAAGAAGATATCAAAATGCAAGACGCTATCACCTCTGTTATCAACTCCTCTGACGTTCAAGGTAAGTACCTTGACATCGCTGCTCTCGAAAAACTTAAAGGCTACTTTGCTACTGGCGAACTACGTGTTCGTGCCTCTGGCACCATCAGTGCAAATGCTTCAACAATCGTAAAAGAAGCTGTTGCCAAGTCTTTGTTGTACTCTGATGTTACCCGTCCCGGTGGCAACATGTACACCACTCGTCGTTATGCCGCTTGTATCCGTGACCTAGACTACTACCTACGCTACGCTACCTACGCTATGTTGGCTGGCGACGCTTCCATTTTGGATGAGCGCGTACTAAATGGTTTAAAAGAAACCTATAATTCCTTAGGCGTACCCATTGTTTCCACAATCCAAGCTATCCAAGCCATCAAAGAAGTTGCTGCTTCTTTAGTTGGTTCTGATGCTGGTAAAGAACTAGGTGTTTACCTTGACTACATCAGCTCTGGTTTAAGCTAAACCCAAGTTGTAGGCGTGGAAGTGTGAGTTTGATTAGTTAAATCATTGCAGGCTAAACTTTTTGGCTTTGATATTTAACTCCTAACTTTACTTCCTCGCCTAATTTTATGCTTATCAATAATTAGAAAATTTTAATACAAATTTTATTTACCCCTAAAGGAGAAATCATATATGCGGATGTTTAAAGTTACCGCCTGTGTACCCAGTCAGACTCGCATTCGGACTCAGCGTGAGTTGCAAAATACTTTCTTCACTAAGCTAGTTCCCTACGATAACTGGTTCCGTGAACAACAACGCATTATGAAAATGGGCGGCAAAATTATCAAAGTTGAATTAGCTACTGGCAAAATTGGAGCTAACACAGGTCTTCTATAGTCGAGTTGTAAGCAACAAATTAATTTTTATTGAAAACTGAGTTAGCACTGCATTAGCCAAGTGTTATTCTCAGTTTTTTATTTTGCTGATTTATCCCGCTAAAGCCAAAATCCACAAACTTGCTCCTCTGATTGTTTGTATTGACATTTTTGTACATAGATTGAAGGATCAGCCCTCTACAGCATTTTGATTTCAAATCCACCCCAAAAGAGGGTTGTAGGGAAAGTTTCCCCATATTGGTTTTGCCCTTTCTATTTGTGACACGTTTAATCGATCGTTAAAGATAATAATTTGCAATTAGAGAGATTTTTGATAAACTTAATTAGAACTATTATCAATTACTAATTATTTCAATGAATAAGATCTCACGCCGTGTCTTACTTGGCTCAATTCCTGTTGGTATAATTGCTTTGACTACCTATCGTCCTGAAGATTCTATAGCTCAAAATGCGTCTGGAGTTGTTAATCTCTATTCAGCTCGCCATTATGATACTGATAATATTATTTATCAGGCATTTACTAAAAAAACTGGAATTAAAGTTAATCTTGTCGAAGCTGATGCTGCCAAATTAATTGAGCGCATTAAAAGTGAAGGCAGAAATAGTCCCGCCGATGTAATTTTGACGGTAGATGCGGGAAATTTATACAGAGCGCAAGCTGAGGGACTCTTGCAACCTGTAAAATCTCGTCTTCTAGAAACCAGAATTCCTAGCAATCTGCGCGAGCCTTCAGGGCTATGGTTTGGGCTTACTAAACGCGCAAGGGTAATTATGTTTAATAAAGATAAGGTAAATCCCGCAACGCTCAGTACTTACGAAGACTTGGCATCTCCGAGATGGCGGGGCAAAGTGATTACGCGCTCATCTACCCATGTTTATAATCAATCCCTAGTGGCATCAATGGTGGCAAGTAATGGTGTCAAAAAATCTGAAGACTGGATCAAGAGGTTTGTTGCCAATTTTGCGCGCCCACCTGAGGGTAATGATACTGCCCAAATTCGAGCTGTGGCGGCGGGAGTTGCTGACTTAGCTGTGGTCAACACCTATTATCTTCCCCGTTTAGCAAAGTCGAATAAACCTGAGGATCGGCAAGTGGCTGCTAAAATTGGTGTGTTTTTCCCTAACCAAAATAATCGGGGGACTCACATTAATATTAGCGGGGCGGGAGTTGCTAAAAATGCTCCAAATCGGGCGGCAGCTATTAAATTTATTGAATATTTAACCGAGTACGAGTCTCAACGAATTTTTGCTTCAAATAATAATGAATATCCTGTTTTACGTGGTGTTCCCCTTGATCCGATTTTGGGTAGTTATGGGCAGTTTAAAGAAGATGAAGTTAGTGCAGTTGAGTTGGGTAGAAATAACAAGACGGCAATTCAAATTATGGATCGAGGTGGCTGGCGTTAGTCCAAATTTTAGAGCCACTGATAAAAGCGAAAAGCGCTGAGATGATAGGGGATAATTTCCCCTTTTTTATAAGTCCAAATGCAAAAGTAAAGTTAACACTCTCAGTTTCATGCCCTACCCCACTCTGCTAAACGAGGATGGGGTTTCTGAGATCCCATCGAGTCGAGTGTGTTGCTTACGTTTCTTAGAACTAAGTTGCTGCATCCCTCCACAATAAGTAGCAGATGGAGTAGAGCTTGATCCTCCACGTTTGACTATGTTCGTTCCAAACACTGCAGAATTATATAAACCCCAATTAAGAAGCATAACCTGAGCTGCTGCTACGTCACGGTCTGCAATATAACTACGCTTAATGCAATTATGTATTCTTTCGCTAAGTTCTTTTTTAACTTGATTACCGCAGCTTGGGTAAGTTTGAGAAGGTTTAACTTTTTGAGTTGGAACCTCAATATATTCCCCATTCGCTTCAGCAACTTTAGACTTCATTAAAGACTTAAGCGTGCCGATACAAACGTCAAGCATATTGTGATTTAACCCAATTTTTTGGTTTTCACTTTATTGGGAACCTGTATTTTGGAGTAGTGCCTATTGTGTTATTTCCACAGGTCTCTTGAGGTATTAAAACAATATATACAAGATCAATATAGTCCTAAAGATTAATATACCTACCGTGACGCATTCCAGTTCAAAATCTAATTCCTAAATCAAACAATAAAAAAGCCCACCTCCATAGTAGAAGTAGGCAAATCTTATTTACTTAATATTCCTATTTGGATTCGGTGAAATCGGCATCAATTACAGAGTCATCACCACTAGCTGCGTCCTTAGTTGTGTCATCACCACCGTCGGTTGGAGCACTAGCACCTTGCGAATAGACAGAAGTGCTAAGAGCATAAAGAGCTTGCTTTAGTTCTTCAGTTAAAGTTTTGATTTGATCATGATTTTCAGAAGCTACGGCTGCTTTTAAGTTTGTAATTAACTCATCAATCTTGGTCTTATCTGCGGCAGGAACTTTATCACCTAGATCGACAAGTTGCTTCTCAGCTTGGTATGCCAAAGAGTCTGCTTGATTTTTAGCTTCTACTTTTTCCCGCTTAAGCTTATCTTCTGTGGAATTACGCTCTGCTTCTTTAACCATCCGCTCAACTTCATTATCTGGTAAGGTCGAGGCTCCCGAAATAGTGATGGATTGTTCCTTCCCAGTGCCTTTATCCTTCGCTTTTACAGCTAGAATACCGTTGGCATCAATATCAAAGGTGACTTCAATTTGAGGTACACCTCGGGGAGCGGCAGGAATTCCATCTAGACGGAAGGTTCCTAAACTCTTATTATCCGTTGCCATTTCTCTTTCACCTTGCAGAACGTGAATTTCAACATTGCTTTGTCCATCGACAGCAGTGGAGAAGGTTTCAGATTTCTTAGTTGGAATAGTTGTATTCCGTGGAATAATTTTGGTCATTACTCCACCTAGGGTTTCAACTCCAAGGGAGAGAGGGGTGACATCAAGTAAAAGAATGTCTTTAACTTCGCCAGATAAAACCCCTGCTTGGATTGCTGCACCTACGGCTACGACTTCATCAGGGTTTACACCTTGATTGGGGTCTTTACCAATGACTTTTTTAACTAGCTCTTGTACGGCAGGAATCCGAGTAGAACCGCCAACTAGAACAACTTCATCAAGTTTAGACTTGTCAATTTTGGCATCACGAATAGCGTTTTCCACAGGGATGCGGCAGCGATCGATTAAATCAGAGCAAAGCTCTTCAAACTTAGCTCGGGCAAGACTGACATCTAAATGCTTAGGTCCATCTTGAGTGGCAGTGATAAAAGGTAAGTTAATTTCAGTTTGGCTAACGCTAGATAATTCAATCTTAGCTTTTTCTGCAGCCTCCGTTAGACGTTGTAAAGCTTGCTTATCTTTACGCAAGTCAATGCCTTCACTGGCTTGGAACTGGTTAGCGAGCCAATCTACAATCTTTTTATCAAAGTCATCGCCACCCAAATGGGTGTCACCACTGGTGGACATCACCTCAAATACGCCGTCGCCCACTTCTAAAACTGAAACATCAAAGGTACCGCCACCAAGGTCGAATACTAAGATTGTTTCATTTGCTTTGCTATCTAAACCATACGCCAAGGCGGCGGCGGTGGGTTCGTTGATGATCCGTAGAACTTCAACTCCAGCAATTTTACCTGCATCTTTGGTAGCTTGACGTTGAGAGTCATTAAAATAGGCGGGAACAGTTACTACGGCTTGAGTAACTTGCTCGCCTAGATATTTGCTGGCATCGTCAATCAGTTTACGCAATACTTGGGCAGAAATTTCTTCGGGTGCGAACTGCTTGCCAGCGGCAGGGGCATCAATTTTGACGCTACCATTTGCATTTAATACTTTGTATGCAACTTGGGTTGATTCGCTAGTGATTTCGTCATACTTTCTGCCAATAAATCGTTTTACTGAATAGAAAGTATTATCTGTATTCATTACCGCTTGACGCTTGGCAATTTGGCCGACAAGGCGATCGCCATTTTTAGCGTAGGCAACTACGGAAGGGGTGGTACGGAAGCCCTCGGCATTTGCAATTACCGTAGGCTTGCCGCCTTCCATTACAGCAACAACTGAATTTGTGGTTCCCAAGTCAATTCCAACTACTTTTGCCATAAGGCTTCCAACTCCATGTAACTTTATGTTTGAATACAAGATTAACGAGTTTTCCATAAATGCACATCAGGGTTCTGCCCTAACTTTGGTATGGTTTACCGTACTCATGGCTAGTTGAGTAGTTTTTTCATCCATTTCAAGCTGATTGTGTAAGGTGGATAGCGCCATTTCAGATCAAACAGAAAGGATTTTTTGAGGATGCTTTTGCGATGGGAGAAAGTATCAAAGGAGGCTTTGCCGTGATAGCTACCGATGCCACTATTGCCAATGCCGCCAAAGGGAAGTTCTGGAGTTGACAGGTGCATGATTGTGTCGTTCATACAGCCTCCGCCAAAGGAAATTTCTTTGATAATGCGATCTTGGTGTTGCTTGTTATTTGAGAAGAAATAAAGGGCGAGGGGGCGAGGTTTAGCATTAATAAAAGCGATCGCTTCGTTTAAGTCTGTATAGGTCAGTATCGGTAGAATTGAGCCAAAAATCTCCTCTTGCATCAACTTAGTTGTTGTCTGTTGCTCAGGAATCTCGACAATCGTAGGGGCAAGGTAAAGGGTAGAGCGATCGCTTTGTCCGCCAATTAAAATTTGAGCTGGGTCTATTTCATTGAGTAATCCCATGAGGAGATCAAATTGACGATGATTAATGATTCGAGCATAATCAGGACTTGTTTGGGGCTGATCGCCATAAAACTCTTGTAAGTAATGTTTAATTTTTGCTACTACTCTGGACTTTACAGACTCATGCACCAAGACGTAATCAGGGGCAATACAGGTTTGTCCTGCATTAAAAAACTTGCCCCAAATCATCCGCTTTACTGCTAAATCTAAGTCACAATCAGCATCAATAATAGCTGGACTTTTCCCTCCTAGCTCTAGGGTCACTGGCGTAAGATGCTTAGCTGCCGCACCCATGACAATTCTGCCGACTTCAGTGCCACCTGTGAAGAAAATATGATCAAATTTCTCTGCTAGTAGTGCCTGACTTGCTTCAACTTCACCTTCCACCACGGTTATATATTGCGGATCAAAATGCTTACCAATTAATTCAGCTAACAGGGCGGAGGTGTGGGGGGCATATTCAGAGGGTTTAATTACAGCACAATTTCCTGCGGCGATCGCTCCGATTAGTGGGGCAATAGCTAACTGAAAGGGATAATTCCACGGACTAATAATTAAAATTACGCCCACAGGTTCAGTGTAGATATAGCTACTGGCAATAAACTGAGTGAGGGGAGTTGGTACTTTTTGCGGCTTTATCCAACTTTTCAGATGTTTGAGGACATATTTAATTTCAGAAAGCACTATTAAAATTTCGGAGCCGTATGCCTCGATCGCTGGCTTTTGCATATCCGCTTTTAGCGTATCTAAAATCCGTTGATCATTTGTTTCTATAATCTCGGCTAAAAGTTTTAATTGTTCTTGGCGAAATTTAAATTCTTTAGTTGCCCCTATACTAAAAAATTGTCGCTGATTCTGAATAATTTTAGGGATATTCATATTTGTTGGCAGTAATTCTGCAAAAAATGCTAAAGGATATTAACTTTATTTTGGCACTTCTTTTATTGCCCTCACCCTAAATCCCTCTCCCAGAGCGAGAGAGGGACTTTGATGATTTCTTGCTCCCCTTCTCCTGTCTTGGGAGAAGAGGCTCAGGTTGAGGGTTGGTTGTAGTTGCACGTCGCATAACTTTATTTTGACACTTCTACATGGCTGCCTAAATATACTAAGAGATTTTCAGCCAGAGCCACGGGATTTACGCCCATTTCGGTTTGGTATTTAGCTAACCAGATTCCTGTTTGTGAGTGCCACACAGTCGCAGCGATCGCACTATTGTGAGGGGATAAACCTTGAGCTAGTAGACCTGCTATCATTCCTGTTAAGACATCGCCACTCCCACCACGGGCTAAAGAGGGCGTACTTTCAGGATTAATCCAAGTTTCAGTGATTTTTTTATTACTAAAACTAATTGCCGTTCTCGCTCCTTTTAATAGAATCACGGTATTGGTTTTAAGTGCTGCATTTTGTAGGGCTTGGAGGCGATCTAATTCTTGATTAGAATCCTCTGGAAATAGCCGACAAAACTCGCCCCAGTGTGGAGTTAGAATTGTGGATAAAGGCGATCGCCCATGGATTTTTTCGATACCAATTTGCCCTAAAAGACTTAAAGCATCTGCGTCTAAAATTAGGTTCTGGCTTGTACCTAGTACTGCTTCGACTAAGCTTCGAGCATCTAAAGAAATCCCGACCCCACAGGCAATAGCGGTATATTTTCGATCTAAATCTAGATTGGCTAAGTTAGCGATCGCTCCTGTAGATGTTTCTGGGCAGCCAATTACTAAAGCCTCTGGCACTTTTGCTAAAACTAAATCCCGTAAGGTTTCAGGTACAGCTATGCTCAACATCCCCACCCCACTAGCTCTTGCTCCCAATGCCGCTAAAATTATGGAGCCGCCATACTGTTGAGAACCTCCAATTAACAAAAGATGCCCCATTTGATATTTATGCGTAGCGATCGGGCGTTGTTTCGGAAGCTGTGAAAGGGCAGACCGAGGCTCTATCCTCCATAAATCATGACTTCGCAATGCAGGTTCTGTTATTACTTCCTTTATAAATTTTTCGGGAATATTAAAGTCTATTCTCTCTAGGTTGCCAATATATGCCAATGCCTCTTCAATAAATAAGCCCCGTTTCCATAAGCCCAAACAGAGAGTATGGGTAGCTTTGATTGCAGTTCCCATAACCTTGCCTGTATCGGTATGTAGCCCCGAAGGTAAATCAATACTCAGAATTGGTAAATTCCATGTGTTAATTTTATTAATCGTATCGGCTAATGTTCCTGCGATCGCCCGTTCTAAACCAAACCCAAATAAGCCATCAATAATCAAATCACAGGTTTCTAGTTCTGCTAGTTCAACTTGAGGAATACCTAGACTCTGGATGTATTGATAATGCTGAGCAGTCAGAGGTTTATTAAGATTGGCTAGGGGCAAATACACCTTAACATCCCTCCCTTGATGCCATAATTCTCTGGCTACAACTAAAGCATCACCACCATTATGTCCACTACCAGCTAAGATGCCGATTTTGGAAAATCCTGAATATGGATAGAGTTCTTTAATTCTTTGGGTAATTAGTCCCGCCACCTGTTCCATTAACGCTGCCACGGGCATTCCCGCCTCAAACATTAAGGATTCGATCGCTTGCATTTGATTGCTGGTAACTATAAGGCGATCGCTAAGTTTGGTCGAAAATTTAGACATACCTCAATCCTAATTTACAGCAAGTTACGATCAAACGTGCCACAGATAGAAAAACCCCAACCAATACGTGGAATCTTGCCCTGCGCCACTCTTTTGTAGCGGGCTTGAAACTAAAGTGCTGTAAGATGCTGCCATCCTCTTTCCATGAAATTAGTTTCGGGTGAGTGGGCAAGTTGAAATGTCAAAATAATTTAAAATCAAAGAAGGAGCTAAAGACTGTCCTTGTTTCGTCTTTGCTCCTTCCGTGGTTCACCCTCACACATCACAAGAATCTATACTACAACTGCAAAAATATCAAGGTTTTTATAAAAATTAATATGGAAATGTGGCTTGCTTTACCCTCAGAACCAATGAACTAGTTGAACTAATTTTTAAGTAACTTTTTTTGTAAGAAACCAGCGAATAAATAACTTTTCCCCTTCAATCCACAATAGGACTAAGGCACAAACTACAAGACAGGCTCCTAGCTCTGCTAAAGATAGTGGGTCTGTGTCAAAGAAGTCACTGATTGGTGGGATATAAAGTAATGCCAACTGCAATAGAGTAGTGACGACCACGGCACCCAGTAGAAAAGGATTAGAGAAAAAATTCATTTCTATTAGTAGACGCTGATCTGAGCGTACAGCAAGGGCATGAACTAGTTGGGCTAGACAAAGGGTTGTAAATACTATGGTTTTCCAATGGGCGCGCCAAGTATCGTTGGGGTTGTTATAGGCAAACTCCATTAATAAAATAGTCAAAATCGCAAAGACAATGCCGATCCGAATAATATATGAACCTAAGCCTCGATCAAAGATACTTTCCTGGGGACTAAATGGTGGTCTTTGCATAATGTCTGGGTCTGGAGGCTCGACAGCTAGAGCTAGGGCGGGTAAGCCATCGGTAACTAAGTTCATCCATAGAATTTGTAAAGGTATAAGGGGAACACTAGGTAAGCCTAGGGCAGGAGCGGCAGCAATTGTAATCACTTCGCCAATATTGCTACCTAAAATGTATTTAATAAATCTGCGAATATTGGTATAGACGACTCTACCTTCTTCGGTGGCGGCAACAATTGTGGCAAAGTTATCATCGAGTAGCACCATATCGCTTGCTTCTTTGGAAACATCAGTACCTGTAATTCCCATGGCAATGCCAATATTTGCTTGTTTTAAGGCTGGGGCATCATTTACGCCATCACCAGTCATTGCCACAAATTCCCCATTGGCTTGGAGAGCTTTGACTATACGCAATTTATGCTCGGGGGCGACTCTAGCATAAACGCTGGTATGAGATGCGATTTCTCTGAGATTTGCTTCTGACATTTTTTCGATCTCACTGCCTGTGATTACCTTTTGATTTGGTTCAGAAATTCCTAAATCGAGGGCGATCGCCTGGGCTGTTAATTGATGATCGCCAGTGATCATGACAGTACGGATTCCAGCGTGTCTACAAGTATTTACTGCCTCTGCCACTTCAAGTCTGGGGGCATCCCGCATACCGACTAAGCCTAACCATACTAGATTTTGCTCTGAGGCTTCTATAGTTTCTGAATCGGGGAGATGATCTAGGGCATTAGTGGCAAACCCTAAAACTCGAATACCTTTACGGGCAAGTTGGTTATTCTGTTCTAAAATTTGGGTGCGTTGGGCGGCAGTAATGGGTTGATATTCATGATTAATTTGAATGCGATCGCAACATCCTAAAACCAGCTCTGGTGAACCTTTGGTAAATACTAGATAAGCATCTTCTTGCTGGCAAATCACGCTCATGCGTTTGCGCTCGGAAGAAAAGGGAATTTCGGCAATCCTTGGCAACTGCACATTTAAGACTGCAGCCTCAATATTTGCCTTTGCGGCAAGGGTAATGAGTGCGCCTTCGGTGGGGTCTCCAATAATTGCCCACTCATTGGCGGCATTTTTTTGTAAATGGGAGTCATTGCATACGGTACAGGCAATTAAAAGCTCATTCACCTCATTATCTTCAATAGGATTAAAGGCTTGTTGCTCAGAATTCAAAAACTTGCCTACAGGTTCGTAGCCTGTACCTGTGATATGCGTGGATGTCTGGGCAGTATAGATATCTTCTACTACCATTTTATTTTGGGTCAGGGTTCCTGTTTTATCAGAGCAGATCGTTGTGACGGAGCCAAGGGTTTCTACTGCTTGCAGCTTCCGAATGAGGGCATTACGTTTGACCATGCGCTGGGTTCCTAATGCCAAGGTGACGGTGACCACTGCCATTAGCCCTTCAGGTACTACCGCAACTGCCATACTCAAAGAAGTATTAAGAAGATTTTCAAATATGTCTCCAGCAAACAAGGTATCGCCAAATTTACTAAAGTCAGGCAGGATTTCGAGTAAATTTGCCAGAATTCCACTTTGGTATAAGCCTATGGATATGACTAGAAAGACTAAAAATAAGGAGCTAGAAACCAGTATATTGCCGAGTTTGTCCATTCTTTGCTGTAGCGGTGTGGGTTCAGCTTCGACACTTTGAATCATGGTGGCAATTTTGCCTAATTCTGTATCCATACCGATCGCTGTGACCAGAATAGTCCCTCTTCCTTGAATAACCTCTGTACCTTGAAAAACGAGATTTGTGCGATCGCCTAGGGATTCATCTAGGTCTAAAATCAGGCTAGAGTTTTTATCTACGGCATTGGCTTCACCAGTCAGAGCCGATTCTCGAATCTTGAGGTTAACTGCTTCGAGTAAGCGTCCATCCGCCGATACCTGCGCCCCTGCTTCGACCATAGCTATATCTCCAGGTACGAGCTCTAGGGATGAAATTTCTTGGATTTTGCCACCTCTAATTACCCTAGCAATGGGTGAAGAAAGTTTTTTGAGGGCTGATAAATCTTTCTCGGCTTTACTTTCTTGGACAAAACCTAGAATTCCGTTGAGAAAGACAATGATAAAAATGGCGATCGCATCTTTGGGAAATTCACTTTTACGCCAATCTAGTACCCCTGAAATCACTGCCACTGCCATCAGCATTACTAGCATGATATTTGTGAACTGATCGATAAAGATTCGTAGAGTACTGCGTCCAGCTTTGCTAATAATCTCGTTACGTCCATACTGGGCTTGCCGCTCTTTGACTGTGGCGATCGCTAGTCCTTTTGCTTGATCTGCTTCTAAGAGGGCAATTGCCTCCTGTGAGGAAATCGTGTGCCAAGCGGTTTGCGAAGAGATCATGTCTATTCCTTAAAATTAATATACTGCGTTTAATCTTACTTGAGATTATGGTGAATTTTTGCAACAGGAAAACGGGAAAATTGGATTTGTAATTTGCTATGAGTAGAGTGGAATATATAGAACCTGTATCCCGTAGATCTTAATTAACTATAAAAATACGAGTAAACCCATGGCGATCGCTACCACAAATCCAACTACGGGGGAAATTATCCGAACTTTTACACCTCTCTCTAGTTCAGAAATTCAAGCAAAAATTGCGATCGCCCACCAAGCTTTCCAAGATTACAAACTGATCCCCCTAAGCCAACGGGCAGTGTGGTTACATCGGGCGGCGGATATTCTAGAAGCTGAAAAATATAGATTAGGAGCGATCGCTACGCTGGAAATGGGTAAAACCTTAAAAAGTGCGATCGCTGAAATTGAAAAATGTGCTGTAGGCTGTCGCTACTATGCCGAAAACAGTGCCAAATTTTTACAAGATTTAGCAGTGCCAACCCAAGCTAGGCAGAGCTTTGTACGGTATCAACCCTTGGGAATTATCTTGGCAGTTATGCCTTGGAATTTTCCCTATTGGCAAGTATTTAGATTTGCGGCTCCCACTTTAATGGCAGGGAATGTCGGACTACTCAAACACGCCTCGAATGTGCCTCAATGTGCGATCGCGATCGCCGAAATTATCGAACAAGCAGGATTTCCAATGGGAACTTTTCAAACCCTATTAATTGGAGCAGCACAGGTAGAAGAAATTATCCGAGATCCCAGAGTTAAAGCCGCAACCCTCACAGGCAGTGAAGCCGCAGGGCAGAGTTTAGCCGCGATCGCAGGACATGAACTAAAAAAAACAGTTTTAGAGCTAGGAGGTAGTGACCCATTTATTGTTCTCAAAACTGCGGATCTGGATTTAGCCATCAAAACTGCTGTGACCGCTCGCATGATTAATAATGGACAATCCTGTATTGCTGCTAAACGCTTTATTCTCGAAGAAGCGATCGCCGATGAATTTGAGACAAAACTAGTAACCGCATATCGTCAGCTTAAACTTGGCGATCCCATGCAACCTGATACGGATTTAGGTCCTCTAGCCACCTTTCAAATTCGCGCGGAATTAGATCAACAGGTGCAAGCATCGATCGCCCAAGGTGCAAAGCTATTAATTGGTGGGAAGTTCGATCCCGATCAAGTTGGTTATTTTTATCCACCCACAATCCTAACGGATATTCCCAAAACCAGTCCCGCCTATACAGACGAAATGTTTGGTCCCGTTGCCAGTTTGTTTCGAGTTCCCAATCTAGATGCTGCCATTAATCTTGCCAATGATACGCCCTTGGGCTTGGGTGCTAGTGCTTGGACACAGGATCAAAAGGAATGCGATCGCCTAGTCGATGAATTAGAAGCAGGTTCGGTTTTTATTAATGAAATGGTCAAATCAGATTGTAGTTTGCCTTTTGGTGGCACCAAGCGATCGGGCTATGGACGTGAATTGAGTATGTTAGGAATGCATGAGTTTTTAAATATTAAAACTGTTTGGATTAAATAATTAATTAGTGATATTTTTTCTGAGTTAGAGTTGTATGACAAGCTTAAAGAATTATACAGAATCGATTAAATCTAAGAGAACGTATTTTATGGTGACATTAGAAGAAGCTATTTTTACTGTTAATCAACTTACAATTGAACAAAAAGAAATATTATTAGAAATTGTTAAAAATCAATTACTAGAAACTCGGCGTGAAAAAATTGCTCAAGATGCCCAAGAAGCGATCGCCGCTTTTCATCGTGGAGAATTGAAGACTCAACCTTTAGAAGCTATTATTTCTGAATTAAAAGCGACCCTAACAGAAGATTAATGAGAGAATTAGTCTTAACACCAAAATTTAAACG
>CASBQR010000205.1 GCA_949127865.1 Synechococcales cyanobacterium PMM_0082 | reverse complement strand
TTCTTGATGTTAACAAGTATTAATTAAAACGGAGAGGGAGGGATTTGAACCCTCGATAGCTTTCACCATAACAGTTTTCGAGACTGCCGCATTCAACCACTCTGCCACCTCTCCCGATGCATAGAACTTGAGTTTAGCATTAGTTGCTAATTATCCCAATTTCCGCAAAAAGGTTGATGGTAAAGTCTGGGATAATTAGCGATAGTAATCAGATTATTAGCGATGTAATGTATTCTCAACTCAGTATAGTCAGAGCCGAAAAGGCATTAGTTTCCTCCCCCTTTACCATCAAACTTTTTAGTGATATGAAAAATCAAGGGGTAGCATTAAAAGCGATCGCTGCCGATGAAGGTGTAAAAATTGGCTATCTCTCTAAATTTGCTAATTTAATTACTGTGGAAAATTCCTTGTTATGGTTAATTGATGTAGGGGTTTTACGGCGAGAAGTCGATGGGCAAGGCATTACAGATAGTTTTCGCCTTACTCCCTTGGGCTACGATATTCTTGATAAATGGCAGATCCAAAAACCGATTGCGACTTGGGGCGATCGCCTAGAGAATTTATTGAATCAATCTATGCGTTTCTTTTAAAATTTAGGACTAAAGTAAAAACTATGATTTCAAATCTAGAATATTTAACAAATAGTGAAGGCAAGCCGACGGCAATAGTAATACCCATTGAGCTATGGCAACAACTCCTACCTAATGAAAACGCCTCGTTAGAGACAATCAGTGAAGCGATCGAAGATTACTGTCTTAGTAAAGCTATGGATCAAGGAAAAGCAAGTAGATTGTTAACTAAAACTGAAGCTCTTAAGTATTTAGAGGATTAGAGTGGAGGTAGAATATCGCCAAACTTTTCTAAAAGACTTAAAAAATCTTAAAGGGACACCCGCATATCAGCGTATTTTTGAGATCGCTTTTACAATTATCCCTAACGCTAAGAATCTAGAAGAATTATCAAATGTTAAAGTCATGCAAGGACATTCAAATCGATACCGAATCAGGGTAGGTGATTATCGAATTGGTATAGAAGTATTTGAAAATAATGTTGAAATTGTGAGATCCCTTCACCGCAAAGATTTCTATCGCTATTTCCCCTAAAGAAAGGAACTTGAAACATTGATCTATTGGCAAAAGCGATCGCTCTCTCAAAAACATAAACTTACAGGCTCAGAAGTATGGGAAGCCCTATTTGCAGATGAAGCCACCACCACTCTTTTAGAAAGTCCTGCTCAAGTTTTATCCAAGACATCTCGTTATTCCATAATGGGTGCAAATCCATATAGGGTCTGGACTCCGCCCTTGGGCAAAATTCTTAGTAGTCTAGGGCAAATGCAAACAGAAGCTCAAACATCTGCTAATCCAGATGACTTACCTTTTATTGGTGGATTTTTAGGTTGGTTGGGCTATGACTTAGCATGGGAAATTGAAAAATTACCCTACTTAAAACCAGATACTTTACCCTTTCCTGTGGCTTTTTGGTATGAACCAACTAATTTTGCTGTAGTTGATCATCAAACTAATATGGTGTGGCTAGGTTCCAGTAACAGAGGCGATTTAGAGGAAATGAGCGATCGCTTTTCCCAGAACCAAAATCAAGTTAAATATCCAGATCCCAAAACCAGATTTTCTCAAATTGAGTTTACCACCGATCAAAATGCCTATAAAGACATGGTGGATCAAGCCCAGAGGCATATTTTAGCAGGGGATATTTTTCAGGCTAACTTATCTCTAAGGTTCTACTTTGAAGCCTATACAGACGGTTGGGAAATCTATAAGCGATTACACCAAATTAACCCTTCCCCCTTTGCCAGCTATTGGCGCACCCAGTGGGGCGAAGTAATCAGTGTTTCCCCAGAAAGATTAATTAGTTTAGAGGGCAATCGCCTAGAGTCTCGACCGATCGCTGGTACCCGTCCCCGAGGAAATACTCCTGAAATGGATAGATTCTATGCCCAAGAATTATTAGCATCCACCAAAGAGCAAGCAGAACATATTATGCTCGTGGACTTGGAACGTAATGACTTAGGCAGAGTTTGTAATTGGGGTAGTGTAAATGTGGATGAATTACTAGCGATCGAAAATTATAGCCACGTCATGCACCTAGTTAGTAATGTCGTTGGTACGCTCAATCCCAAATTTAATGATGTAGATGTGATTCGGGCAGTTTTCCCTGGTGGCACAATTACGGGCTGTCCCAAGGTCAGGTGTATGGAAATCATTGAAAATCTGGAACCCGTGCGCCGTAGCCTTTTTTATGGTTCCTGTGGCTATATAGATAGTCGAGGCAATTTAGATTTAAATATTTTAATTCGGACTTTACTTAAATGTGGCGATCGCCTGTGGGGACAAGTAGGCGCAGGAATTGTAGCTGATAGTGTTGCCGAGACCGAGTGGCTAGAATCTTTACAAAAAGCTCAAGCCGTCTTTGCTGTTCTCAACTCATTCTAACGGTTTGGGCTTCCGTGTACAGCTTCAAAGATATTATTGCCAGCCCTTTTTAGGTAGTTTACTCGGCAAATAGCTCAGCTAAAGTATCAAGAACCATTCTTTGCTCATCTTGACTAATTTGACCCAGCTTTTTTACCAATCTAGTCTTATCAATTGTGCGGATTTGATCCAGAACAATCTGTCCATTCTTGCCCTGAAACTGGCAAACCATACGAGTAGGGTATGTTCTCCCTTTTGTAGTCATTGGAGCAATTATAACTGTAGTAATATTACGATTGATCTCATCTGGTGAAATAACAACACAAGGTCTCGTCTTCTGAATTTCACTGCCAATAGTGGGATCAAGAATAACCAGAAAAACATCAAAACGCTTGACTACCAATCCCATTCAACTTGATCCCAATCAGTAGTGGCATTTTCATCCAGAAGAGCATCATCATTTTCTTTAGCCATTAGGGCAAAGGCTTGATCCCACCCAGATCGTATGCGTTGTGCTGTGCGAATAATTAGCTGATCGCCCTGCACTTCAATTTCAACATCTGCATGCATACCACTTTGCTCCAAAAGAAGCTTAGGGATACGAATACCTTGAGAATTGCCAATTTTAACAATTCGGGTTTTAATAGTTGCGCCCATGCCTAGATAATTTCAAAAGCAGAATGTAATTACATTGTATTTATAGGTAAGAAGATCGTCAAGTGTAAAAAATGATCTTATACAGCAAACAAGTTCTAAAAATTGCACTAATTTTCGTGACGTGCTCCGTCTTTATACGTTTTGAACCTGACTACAACTGCATCCGTTCTATTCTCAAACTCATACCGCTCCAGTCGTTCTTTTATCTTCCGTGAACGAGCAAAAGACTACCAGCCGTCAACTAAAAATAGAATTGCTAAGATGAAGCCCATACTTGCTCTCCTAATTATATTTTGCTCTATTAAGTTATATTACCGTAAAATTTTGCCTAAAGTATTTGTTGATCGCAACTTAGCCATATTCAGCCATGATAGTATGTGATTAAATCAATTAATGGTGCGGAAGTTATGGGACTATTAGATCGTATCGGCATGGTGGCTAAGTCAAACCTGAATGCTCTAGTCACAGCAGCAGAAGATCCTGAAAAGATTTTAGAACAGACAATTATTGACATGCAAGAAGACCTTGTGCAATTGCGTCAGGCAGTAGCACAGTCGATGGCAGCCCTCAAAAGGCAAGAACAACAATATACCCAAGCTCAAACCCAATCCACAGAATGGGAAAAACGGGCAATGTTGGCTCTAAAAAAAGGCGACGAAGGGTTAGCTCGAGAAGCATTAAGTCGCAAAAAAACTCATACTGATACAGCCAACTCCCTTAAAGGTGGAGTAGATCAACAAACTACCCAAGTTGAAGCTCTTAAGCGGAACTTAATCTCCATTGAAAGCAAAATTTCTGAAGCTAAAACCAAGAAAGAAATGCTCAAAGCGAGAATTCAATCAGCAAAAGCTCAAGAAAATATCAACAATATGTTGGGCAAGGTCAGCACCAACTCTGCCTCTGCTGTGTTTGAACGCATGGAAGAACGGGTATTAATGGCGGAAGCAAGGGCAAATGCTAGTTCGGAATTGGGTATGGATAATCTGGAAAACCAATTTGCCAAGCTAGAATCAGAATCTGGCACTAGTGAAGTTGACTATGAACTAGAAGCAATGAAAGAACAAATGGGTTTATCCGCTGCCAAAGCTACTGAGGCTCTACCTCCTGCTGACGCTAGCAGACCATCTGTCGGCAAGGTAATTGATGCTGAACTAGACGCCCTTCGCAAACAAATGGGTTAAATAAAGTCTTTGGGGCAGTTTCAAATTTATTGCCCCAGATCTTTCTTGTAATTTATTTTAGGAATACAGAGAAATAAAATAAGCTTAATTTAACCTTCAGTTTGAGGATAGATTAGTTTACTTACTAATTCGATCTAGTAACCAGACTGAAGTAACTAAACCTAAAAAGTGAGCCAGAATAGTATTTGTATTTGCCTGCACCACAAAAATATCTATAGGCTGCACCAGACGGTTAAAACTTTCAGCATTAACAAAAGCTGTTTGAGGTTGGGATAAAGATTTTGCCACTAACACACCCACGATCGCCTCTGCTCCCAATAAGGTCACAAACATTCCCACAAAGCCAATAATTATCCCTATTTTTAATTGCTTAATAGTGTCAGCCCGCGTCGGTCGATTATCGGATAGTCGTAGTTTTTTTGCAAGTAAGATATAGCGATAGCTCCAAAATATACTGACATATACCGCTACTAAACCTAAAAACGCCAAAAACAGACCTACTCCAGTCCCTGGATTACTTTGTCCAGAGTTGCCAGCATTTCGCGTAACGATCGCAAATAATAAAATTAATGTAGAGATAACGGCAAGTACAGATTGCGCCCAAAACCCAATCCATCCAGCAATTTTTAATGCTCGAACTATTTTTAAAACATTGGTTGATAGAGAGCTATCATCTTCTTTTGCCATATATAGACCTTAAACATAACTATCAAAGACTCCCTTAGCATTGCAGATTTGGTGTTACTTTATGCAAGTCGATGCAAATATAGTAGCTAAATCAACAATATTCAGAAATATCTTCACCACATTCATCAGCTAAATATGTCAGCGATCGAAAACGTAAACCTACTAACTGATCGTACAAAGGGTTGATCTTGCACATGGCAGGAATATGGATAATTTTATGACCAAATAAAGACACATCACGCTCAAAAGGACATTGAGCAGGTATAGCCTTACATAAAAATCGAGCTACCTTGGAATCATGAATACTTAGGTGATCTAGCCAATTCTTTATAGGCTCAAGAAGATCGGGATGCTGTCCATGTCCATTGGTAATCTGATTTCTCAGGTCTGACATAATATTTACCTCTTGATTCAGAGCAGTACAAAATTCTTGAATTAATTTATGTTCTGTATCCGAGTAGTCACCGTCAACTAGAGCTACCATCACGGCAGTTCTCAAAAAGTTTTGAGCAAGCTCGGTATTGTCTCCAAATACACTAGCTATTTCCTTAGGTTGAATGGGCTTGAGATCGGAAATTTGGCGATCGCTGCGTAATTCTTGGATTAGATTTTGTTCCTGTTGGCTAAATTCATTGTCTGCTAAAGCTATAGTTAATAAGCCTCTTAACCAAGCTGATTGCTGGGTTTCAGATAGTTCAGGATAAAGATTAGACATCAGCATTTATACATAGGATTGTTAATTAAGTTATAGGAAACTTTTAGATATGTCTATTAACGTTAATGTCTTCTAAAGAATTGAGATCTAAGGTTAAGATCTGATTAACTAGGCGATCAAAGCTTTTACCTGAATTCCTTACACCTAAAGAAACTGCTATAATCCACACCAGTCACAAATAATTGAACCATCTTCTAGGATTGATTAAATAAAATCAACTAAAATAGATGCGGCTGTACAAGTGATTGACTTTTAAATATTTATTTATGCCTAAGCCCGATCAAAAAGTTAGTATTAGTGCTGCTCTTCAGCGACCTCAACGTCAAAAGGCATTACCTAAGCCCCTTACCAAGAATATTGAAACTAGCCAACAGCCATTTTCTGAAGAAGTTGAGGATTTGTCCCAACCAAATTCTGAATTGCATTTATCTGCGGAAGAGCAAGTATCTGAATTTAATGGCTTGGAACTTAGTTCTAAGGTTAATAAAGCGATCGCCGAAAAACCTAAACTCAAGCCTAAGCTCAAACCTGTAATTACGGATTTAGAACCGCAGGAAGAGCAGAATATAGAAGTTGGGATTGTTGAGGCTGGGATTGAAGATGCACCTGAAATTACTGAATCTTTAGCCTTAGAAGAAATTGAGCAAGAAGAATTTTCGGAAAATGAAGAGACTATAGAAATATTTGATCCTAGTTTCGTAATTGAGCGATCGCTTGATCTAGACCAAAATTTAGATTTATCTAATCAAACTCAAACCACTGAGGCCTCCCTACCCATATTTTGGTGTCAAGCTGTGGGACTATTGGCAGCTAAATATATTCCTAGTCCAGAAGCTTTTCAAAAGGGAGAACTAGTTACAGATGATGGGTCTAGCTACAAAGCATTTGTCTTAAGTAAGGCAATTAAAGCCCTAGAAAAAAAGACCGATTTATCTGTAACCCATAAGTTTGTGGTTTACCCCAAAACCAGTAAGCTCAAAGGTGTGCGCCTAGAGATCTTGGCAACGGATAGCTCTAGCAAAATCGAAAAATTTGAGGACGGGCAGTTTAATATTCGAGGATTTGTTACTAAACAACTAGAAAACTCATTTCTCATTGAAATTCATCGAAGAGCCGAGTATTTGCCACCTTCGCAAAACGATCGCTTTACCCTAGAAGTCAAAGGAGACATACCTGTAGAGTTAATTCAACAGTTTGTTTATTTGCAATGTCAATTAGTAGAAGGTTATTTAAAAATAGTTAGTTATGAGCATTTGGCTTGCCCTATGACTCCTAAAAAATTATCAACCGTGCCGAAGCCGATCTTAAAACCTAAATCCTTAACCGAGGTTGCAGAATTAGATACGGAGATCGCCGCAGAGCCTGATCCAAATAGCCCAAACAGTTGACATTTAAGTACAGTAAGCAAAATTTTTTTCAAGCTAGAAAATGCCTAATCGATTTGTGAGTCAGGTCTTAATTATCTGTGTTTGGGCGATCGCCTGGAGTGGAGAGAGTGTAAAGGCAGCTACTAACCCGATTATGCAGATGGGGATTATCCAAAGATTTGGTGAAAACCCTCAAGATCGGCTCACAATTCAAGCCAGTAAAGGCGATAAACTTAATCTTACTTTTAAGAATAGTGACGGTAAAAAGCAGACCATAAAAGCTGATGAAATCGCAATTACCATATTTCAGCAACCCCTAACTCAGCCCCGCCTAGAAGAAATAGTAGTTTTAAGTAATCATCGCAGTTTTGAAAATGCTGCAGCGAGTGCCTATCGGTGGCAAGCTAGGGGGATTGCCACTGAGATTGCTCAACCTAAAAGATGGCAAGTATGGGCAAAACGTAGTATATATAGCCCATTTCCCTTTAGTACTCTTTTGACCCATTACTTAAAACTTCAGGGACATAATCTGGTGCAGATCCAGCGGCGGGTGAGCAAACAGCAGCCCCTAATCTCTTGGGTAGCTAATGGTTATCGTTATAACCGTGATGCTTTAGATATATCTAGCACTCAAGGCATAATTACAGTTAATAAAAGACGATATGCTGGAACCCTCCGCCTCCAACAAAATTCCCACCTTAACTACACCCTTGTTAATCAAGTGCCATTAGAGACCTATTTGCGGGGAGTTGTTCCCCATGAAATTGGTTATCAAGCTCCATACGCATCAGTACAAGCGCAGGCGATTTTAGCTCGCACCTATGCCCTTGCTAGTCGGCATCGTTTTGCCGTGGATGATTATGAACTCTGTGCTACGACTCAATGTCAAGTTTATCGAGGCTTGGAAGAAACTACTGAATTGGCAGATCGGGCGATCGCTGAGACTAGAGGACTAGTATTAACTTTTAATAATAAAGTGATTGATGCTTTGTATTCATCGACCACAGGCGGCATGACTGCAAATTATAATGATCTGTGGGATGGTAAAAAACGTCCTTATTTAAAATCAGTTTTAGATTCGGTAAACCCCTTGAATTCTAATTTAAATTCTCAAAAGATAGATATATCCAATGAAGATAGATTTAAGGATTTTATTGCCAAAACATCAGGCTTTAATGAGGATGGTTGGAAATTCTTGAGATGGAAAGTGGACAGTAGTATGGAGGAAATTAAAACTACAGTTCGTGAATTTTTGCGTCTGTCAGGGGATACGGATACTAAGTTTAATGAGATTAAGGCATTACGGGTTACCGAGCGATCGCCATCGGGTCGAGTCCTAAAACTTGAAGTGCAAACTGACACCAAGAACATTATTTTGGAAAAAGACGAGATTATTGATGCCTTATACGCTCCCAATAGCACATTCTTTTACATTCAACCCCTATCTGAAGCGCCTAGCCCTGATAATCCCAGACGGCGAAAAGTTGAGGTAATTCCATCAGCAAATAATCCAAGTAGTAATCCGATCAAAGGTTATAGTTTTATTGGTGGTGGTTTGGGGCATGGCGTTGGTATGAGTCAAACTGGTTCCTACCGTTTAGCAAAACTGGGCTGGTCTTATCAAAGGATTTTGAATTTTTACTATACGGGGACTAAGTTACAAACCCTCAGACCTGAATTTCTGTGGACAGCTACGGAATTAGCATCGCCCTAAACTAATTAATTTATGAGGAATTACTCATGTCAATCCTACCTAGAGATGTCCAAGTATTACCGATCGCCCCTGAAACTATCGCCATTAGAAGCCGAAGTTGGAATCGGTTAAGGTTTGAAACTGAATATGCCCTAGAGCGAGGTACAACTGCGAATTCTTTTTTAATCCAAGGCGATAAAACCGCATTAATCGATCCGCCTGGTTCCACGTTTACAGAAATTTTTCTGGAAAAACTGCAACAACGCATTCATATTAAGCAACTGGATTATGTGATTTTGGGGCATATTAATCCCAACCGTATGGAAACAGTAAAAGTGATGGCGGCACTGAATCCTAATATTATTTTTGTTTGTACTAATCCTGGGGCGATCGCCATTAGAAATCTGATTGAAAAATCTCAAGATCCATCTTCCTTACAGATTAATGCCTTAAAAATTACAACGGTACGCGGCGATGAAATCTTAGAACTAGGTAAAGGACATACTTTACAATTTACGACTGCCTCTACTCCCCGCTATCCCGATGGTTTATGTACCTTTGATCAAAAAACGCAAATTCTCTATACCGATAAATTATTTGCAGCGCATATTTGCGGAGATCAACTATTTGATGAAGGATGGAGTGAACTTTTAGAGGATCGCCGTTACTATTTTGACTGTGTATTGGCAAACCAAACCCGCCAGTTAGAAAGCATTATGGATAAACTGGCAGAGTTTACCGTTAGTTTTTATGCCCCAGGTCACGGCACCATGCTCAAGTACGGGCTGAGTCAACTCCTAATTTCCTATCGCCAATGGAGTGAAGCTCAAAAGCAGCAAAATGTATCTGTGGCTTTAATTTATGCCTCTGCTTACGGTAATACTACGATTCTAGGACAGGCGATCGCCCGTGGCATTACGAAAGCAAATGTGGCAGTGGAATTAATTAATTGTGAATCTGCAACTACCGAAGAAATCAAAACTGCGATCGAAAAATCCTCTGGATTTATGATTGGCTCACCCACCTTGGCAGGGCATTTACCGACACAGGTACAAACAGCACTGGGGCTAGTCTTGGCAAATGCGCCTAAAGGTTCACTAGCGGGGGTATTTGGTTCCTTTGGCTGGAGTGGTGAAGCGGTGGATATTATTGCCGACAAGCTTAAAGATGCGGGTTTTAGTCTGGGATTCGAGCCAATTCGAGTCAAATTTACTCCTACCGAAACCACTTTGCAAATGTGTGAAGAAACGGGTACAGATTTTGCTCAAGCCCTAAAAGCGGCGAAAAAAATCAGAAATACTTTAAATCCGGGTAGCACCATTGAGCAGGCAGTAGGTAGAGTCGTGGGTTCTCTGTGTGTAGTAACTGTGCAAAAAGGTGATATACGAACGGCGATGCTTGCCTCTTGGGTGGCTCAGGCAACTTTTAACCCACCTGGATTTACGATCGCTGTGGCAAAAGAACGAGCAATTGAATCCTATTTACATTTGGGCGATCGCTTTGTTTTGAATATTTTGGAACAGGGTAAACAATTACGTAAATTCTTTTTGAAAAAATTTGCTCCTGGCGAAGATCGATTTATTGATGTGGCAACGGAAACTGCTCAGAATGGCTCACCGATTTTAACTGAGGCTTTGGCATACCTAGAGTGCAAAGTCGAACAACGCATGGAGGCGGGTGATCACTGGATTATTTATGCAGTAGTTGATAACGGTAAGGTCTTGCAAAATAACGGGATGACCGCCGTTCATCATCGCAAATCTGGTGGGCATTACTAATATGGTGAAAGTATGACAAATATCAAAACTTGGCAATGGCACTATCAACAACATACCTATCAAATTACCTATACCTGTCAAGGTGAAGATCAAGCTCATTTGCCCGCAGTCTTGCTAATTCACGGCTTCGGAGCTTCCATTGGGCATTGGCGACATAATATTCCCGCCCTAGCCGCCGTGAGTCGGGTCTATGCCCTTGATTTAATTGGCTTTGGTGGTTCGGATAAGCCTAAGCCCAGTACTGACCTGAAATATACTTTCAAGACTTGGGGAACTTTGATTAGTGATTTTTGCCGAGAAGTAATTGGGGGGAGTGCGGTCTTAATTGGTAATTCTATTGGGGCGATCGCTATTATGCAGGCAGCGATTATTGCTCCCGAATTAGTGAGTAAAACAATTTTAATTAATTGCTCTTTGCGATTGCTCCAAGAAGATAAGCAGCTAACTCTACCTGTGTACCGTAGGGTTGGCACTATGGTTATGCAAAATATATTAGGTAATCGCGCGATCGCCCAAGGTTTTTTTAATCAAGTGCGTAAACCCCAAGTAGTGCGGAAAATTTTAAGTCAGGCATATATTCAGACTGAAGCTATTACCGATGAGCTGATCGATATTTTAGTTAAACCTGCCCAAGACCCCAATGCAGTCGATGTATTTATGGCATTTGTTCGCTATTCCCAAGGACCTACCCCTGAGAGTTTATTGGCTATGCTGCCCTGTGAAGCGATCGTATTGTGGGGAGAAAAAGATCCGTGGGAGCCGATCGCCCTTGGTAGAGAGTTCACAAAATTTCCCTGTGTTTCTAAATTTATCCCGATTCCCAACGCTGGACATTGCCCTCAAGATGAAGTGCCTGAAATCGTTAACCCAATTTTAATTGAGTTATTAACTGTGTAAACTACTATTAAGTTTCAGCCTTATAATTACGGGTAATATGCTCACAACTGCTCAGCCTAACCCTAAAAAACTGCTGCGTTGGCAGAAAGTCAAACATACTTCCTTTAGCCGTCAAAAAGATATATTTGGGGCAGCATTTACTTTTATATTTTTCCTATGGTGGGATGGGCGATCACCTAGTTCAGCCACAAAATTAAAACGAGCAAAATGGCTAGTAGTTAAAATGCTCGATTTGGGACCAACTTTTATTAAGGTCGGACAGTCCCTATCGACACGCATTGATTTATTTTCACCAGAGTATGTACAGGCATTTTCGGAACTCCAAGATAAAGTCCCCGCCTTTGATAGTCAAGATGCGATCGCCATTATTGAAACCGAGTTAGGTAAATCCCTTTTTAGTATCTATCGCGATTTTAGCCTAGAACCCATCGCTGCTGCTAGTTTAGGGCAAGTTCATAGGGGTATCCTCCACACCAGTGAAGAGGTGGTAATTAAAGTTCAGCGTCCTAAATTAAAAGAATTATTTGATATTGATCGAGTTGTCTGTGCGCAATTGATCAAAGTTTTACGGCGGTGGTTTAAATGGATGAAGCGGTATGACCTTGAAGGAATTTTTGCCGAATTTTTTACGATTCTCTATCAAGAAATTGACTATCGCCAAGAGGGAAAAAATGCCGATCGCTTTAGAACAAATTTTATTAACAATCCTGAAATCATAGTCCCTAAAGTTTACTGGGAATATTCCTCCGTCAAGGTTTTAACCCTAGAATATGTACCTGGAATTAAGATTAATGATGTAAAGGCTCTAGCTGCCAATAATATTGACCCTAAAGAAATTAATGAAATTGGCATTCGCTGCTATTTAAAGCAATTTTTACAAGACGGCTTTTTCCATGCCGATCCCCACCCTGGTAATCTAGCCGTGACCAGCGATGGTAGTTTGGTATTTTATGACTATGGCATGATGTCAGAAGTCATGACTGTGGATCAAGATCAAATGGTCAAGACTTTTTTAGCCGTTATCCGCAAGGATGCCAATAGCTTGGTGGATACCTTGACGACCATGGGCTTAATCGAAAAAGTTGGCGATATGACGGCAATTAAGCGCATGATGAAGTTTGTGCTGGAACGATTTACAGAAAAGCCCGTAGATATTAAAGAGTTTGGGGAAATCAAAAGTGAACTCTATGTAATTTTTGAAAAACAGCCCTTTCGATTGCCGCCCAAAATGACCTATTTACTGAAATCCTTATCCACTTTGGCAGGGGTGGCATTAATTCTCGATCCAGAATATAACTTCAAAACCGCAGCTCAACCCTTTATCAAAAGTTTGGTGGTTAATCAAGGTGGCGGTGTGTTGGGAGCGATCGCCCGCCAAACCCAAGAATTTATTAGCTCTAAAATTAATCAACCCAGTGGTACCGAGATTTTACTGAGACGATTAGAGGAACGGATCGATCAAGGTGAATTAAGAGTTCAAGTTACCTCCATCGAAAGCGATCGCACACTCAAGCAAATTAATTTAGGCATAAAAAGCTTGATCTATGCCTGTATCGGCGGATTTATGTTTTTATCTGGCACGATTTTATTACTAGGAAATTTTGCTAATTGGGCAATACTCACCTTTGCGATCGCCTTTTTTAGTTTTATTTATCTATGGCGATCGATGTCTCGACTTTCTCTGCGTGCCAAATTAGATGAGTTTATTGAAAAGTAATTTCACTGATTTAGCCCAATTTTAAGCTGATTTTTACTCAAGAAATATACTCAAGAGCTATCACAGCTACTATAAAGATCGCAAAAAGCTCTAACTAATCTGCTTGTCCCGCATGGTAAGAACTTCGTACCAATGCTCCCGACTCAACATGGGTAAATCCAATACTAAGAGCGATCTCTTTTAACTCTATAAACTCCTCTGGTGTCCAATATTTCTGAACTGGTAAATGCGCTAAAGAAGGTTGTAAATATTGCCCAATTGTCAGGTGCGAAATTCCCACTCCCCGCAGATCAATCATAGTTTCCTTAATTTCCGCAACTGTTTCACCATGCCCTACCATTAATCCAGACTTAGTTTTAATTTCAGGATTTAGTTCTTGCACAGCTTGTAATACTCCCAAAGAGCGATCATATTTTGCTCCCCGCCGAACCACGCCCTGAAGTCGCCGCACTGTTTCAATATTATGGTTGTAGCAAACAGGATTGGCATTTACTACGGTCTCGATACAAGAGCGATCGCCTCGAAAATCTGGAGTCAAAACCTCAATTTTAATAGAGGGCTTAACTTGACGAATAGCATTAATTACCTCCACAAAATGCCCAGAACCCTGATCGGCTAAATCATCACGGGCAACTGAAGTTAACACCACATACTCCAACCCTAACAGCGCGATCGCTTCGGCAACTTTTTCTGGTTCAGATCGATCCAAAGCCATAGGCGCATGACCTTTATCCACTTGGCAAAATCCACAATTCCGCGTACAAATTGCCCCCATTAATAAAAAAGTCGCTGTCTTATTGCTATAACATTCCGCCCGATTGGGACATCTGCCTTCTTCGCAAATAGTATGAATATTTCGTTCTTTAATAATTTTTTGAACTGTAGAGATTTCGCTGGCTTTACCAATATGCGGACGCAGCCATGGAGGTAAGCGTGGAGATGCAGTTTTATTCATAACTTTCTATACTTGAAGAGAGGGATTTATTTCAACTTTGTTGTAAATGTCTTTGAGACTGATAGAAACTTGCACACAAGCAAAATTTACTTGATCTTCTAAACTGTTATGTTCTTCAAGTGTCCATATTCTTGTCCCCAACTTTGACATAATGATCGATTTGGTAATTGGACTGATCAATTACCAAATATTCTTGAAATGAAGGAACTGTGCGGTAAAAAGTAAACTTATCCCCTTGATCGTAACTTCGAGTTGATTTTGATAGAACTTCTACAATCAAGATCGGATTTGTAATCGAATCTCTGCGGATTTTATGATCCTGAAGTATCTGATATTCAAGCATTCCGCGCATAATCATTACATCTGGATAGGTATAGATTTGCATCTGATCGATCCATAAACGCTGATCTGAGACAAAGACATCGTAGGACTGATCTTTTAAGGCAAAGTTCAAAATACTTCCGACATTTAGAGCAATTCGATTGTGATTCGGTGTTCCTCCTGCCATTGGTAAAATTTGTCCATTAATATACTCATGGCGAGCTTCAGAAACTACCTCAGCATGTAAGTATTCTGTTATTGAATAAGAATAGTTTTTTTGAGCAATCATATACTTTTACCAATTCGATTAAAGTTAATCATTTTTGCCTTCGACAGCGATCGCTACAATATTTAACCTCATCCCAACATCTCTCCCATTTTTTACGCCAGGTAAAAGGTAAGCCACAGGTCACACAGGTTTTAGTGGGGAGACTAGATTTATTACCTTTATGCATTATTAGCTTTTTGTGGGAATCATTCCTGTTAGACGCGCGTAGGCAAATAATCCACCTGCGTCTATCACTGGAGCAACTTCCCCGAGGGGTTTTAGCAGAAAAACTTCACCTGTGGTGTCATTGGTAATTTGATTGTTGTCAAAGTCTAGAGTTGCCGTTTGTCCAGTTACAAAGCGATCGCAAAGTTTTTCGACCGATTCCCAAGGATAAAGCTCACCTGTAGCAGTACTATTTCTAAAAAATATCCGAGCGTATGATTGTGCCACTACTACTTCTACCCCAGAGGCACCCAAAGCAATGGGAGCATGTTCACGGGAAGATCCACAGCCAAAATTTTCACCCGCAATAATAATTGGATACTGGGTTTTAGTTGCCCCTTCCGTCATAAATTTACCAAAGCGATCAGGAAGACCAATCATAGCGTAGCTCCCAAGCTTTTCATACTCATCAGGCTTTGAAGGTACCAAGGTTAAATATTCAGCAGGAATAATCTGGTCTGTATCAATATTATTATCTACAACAAATACTAGCCCTTGGATAACTTTGCTCATAGTTTTGTTTTATTTAACTTTTAATTGAGTGGTACTTCTATAGTACAATCTCAACCCAACTATGAGATTGTAAACCAAGAGGATTTCTCTTTATTTCTTGTGTAGCGATCGCTTAAATAGTTTTTAGTGATTTGTGATAAAAGCAATCTAAGGCTTATAATGCTACCAACAAAATTAGACATAATAAATCTGATTCTTTACTTATAGAAATTAAGATCTGCATCAATGGGAATAGACTATATTAGTAGTCGTTATTATTGATAAATACAAGTCATAACACTTAACCTATATCTATATAAGCCGTAACACATATGGATGAAATTCAAAAATATTTACAAATTGCTTATCGTCGTAAGTGGTGGGTGATTGCCGTATTTGGTTCAGTAGTTACTTCTTCTATCGTTTATGTAACGCTTGCAACCCCCATTTATGAAGCAAGTGGGCAGTTACTCCTTAAGCGCAGTAATCAAGCGGCTACTTCCATAGGTGATGTTCTGGGTGGACAACTAGAATCCCTTGGATCGGGCAGTAGCCCTGTCAGAAATGAAATCGAGGTTATTCAGTCTGAGCCTGTTGGGCAAAAAGTTATTAACGAACTCAATCTCAAGGATAAGGAAGGAAAGAAAGTAGAGCATGTTAATTTTGCCAAAGGACTCAGTGTGGCAAATAGCCCTAAGACCGATGTTTTGAATATAACTTTTAGGAATACCGATCGAGTCAAAGCTGCCGCTATAGTTAATAAGCTATTTGATATATACATTGAGAATGATATTAGTAATAATCGTCAAGAATCTCAAGCTGCTCGAATCTTTATTGAGAATCAATTACCTAAGGTTGAAGAGACTGTAAAGAAAGCAGAGTTATCTCTACGGCAATTTAAAGAGTCTAATCAAATTATTGATCTCCCCACTGAGGCTGCATCATCTGTCAGCATATTAGATACCCTAGGTAGTCAAATATCTGCCACCAAATCCGAAATTTCCAGTATCACGGTGCAATCTCAAAGTTTACAACAATCCATAGGAATGGACTCAGAGTCAGCGTTTCTATGGGGTTCACCATCAATTCAGCAGGTTTTGGGCGAATTACAACAAGTTGGACAAAAGATAGCAGTAGAGAGAACTCGCTATCAAGATGCAAGCCCAGTCATATTAGACTTAAAACAAAAGCAATTATCATTGTCAAATCTCTTAGAACAAAGAGTTGGTCAAGAAATGGCAGTTAAATTGCAAGGAAGAGCTCAAGCCTCCCAGATAAATGTTTCTCAGCAAGATTTAGTCAATCAGTTTGTGAAGTTAGAGACTGAAAGATTAGGCTTAAATGCCAGGCTTGCAAGTCTATCTCAAATTTTACTAACCTATCAAGACCGTACCGCCATATTACCAAAACTAGAACAACAGCAAAGAGTCCTTGAGCGGGAGTTAAAGGTAGCTCAGTCCACCTATGAAATTCTATTAACCCGATTACAAAGTGTCAGAATTGCCGAGAATCAAACTATTGGAAATGTCCGAGTTATTGCTCCTGCTTTAATTCCAGATGCAAATGATCGGGTTTTTCCTAAGAAAACTACCACTGTTGCGGGAGCGATTATATTGGGTGCAGTCCTAGCAGGTATTCTTGTGGCGATCTTAGAAAGTCTTGATCGCAGGATTAGAACCATCGATGAAATCAAAGATTTAGCAGGTTACCCAATTCTGGGAATTATTCCAGATTTCAATCACACTAGTTCTCGGAAAAGTAATTACTATGCCAGATCTCGTAAAAGTTCAGCCGAACTACCAAGTAGTGCGATCGCCACTACAGCTTCTCAACTAATTGTCAGAGATGCACCGCGATCGCCGATTACCGAAGCATTTCGGATTTTGCAAACCAACCTACAGTTCTCAAACTCAGATAATAAACTCAAGGTAATTGTAGTTACTAGTTCTGTTCCCCAAGAAGGCAAATCAACTACGGCGGCAAACCTAGCACTAACAATGGCAGATTTGGGTAAAAGAGTACTGTTGATCGATGTGGATATGCGTAAGCCCTCACAACAAAAGGTTTGGAAAGTTGAAAGTAATAAGATTGGACTTAGCAATGTCCTCACTAATCAAACAACTTTAAGCGAGGCAATCCAACCCCAAGGTGAATATATTGATCTAGTTACATCTGGACCAATTCCGCCTAACCCCGTGACTTTAATCCAATCAAAGCGCATGGCTGATTTAGTAGAAATGGCAACCCATGAATATGATTTGGTGATTTTAGACTCGCCACCTGTAACCGTAGCCGCCGATGCCTCAATTTTAGGTAAAATTGGCAATGGCATATTGTTGGTAGTTAGACCCGAAGTTGCTGATTCTGGTAGTTTTAGTTACACCAAGCGCATACTTGAGCAATCAGAGCAAAATGTATTGGGACTAGTGATAAATGGGGTTACGCCTGAAAATAACTCCTATAGCTATAACTATTACTACTATATGAGTAGCTATTATGGAGAGGAGAAATCGCCTGTAGAAAAATAGCACTTGGCTAAATTTCTTAACATGGGATGATAGGTAAATTAATATATATTTAGGTTCTAGCTTTATCGTGAATAATGTTCGTACTGTGGCTGATGCCAAACATGATTTTTATAACTCTTTCCCCAAGCCCATAAACTCCATCTATCGCCGAGTTATTGATGAACTTTTAGTAGAAATCCATTTACTGAGTGTCAGTCAAAATTTTAGTTACGACTCGGTTTTTGCCTTGGGGGTAGCGACGGCTTTTGATCGCTTCATGGCGGGCTACCATCCTGATCCTGACTTAGAGTCTATATTCAAGGGATTGTGTCAATCTGTATTACTGAATCCTGAGCAAATTCGTACCGAAAGTACGGCTCTAACTGATTTAGCTATAAAATTTCCCGATCAAGTAAAAGGACTATTAATAAATTTAGAACCTAATAACGACTTAAATATATTGACTGGACAACTCCAAGCGATCGCTACTAATCCCAAGTTTAAGTACAGTCGACTATTTGCCGTAGGTATATTTACCCTTTTAGAAATAGCTACACCCGCAGCCATTGAAGATAAGGATCAACGTCAAGTTTTAATTTCCCAAGTTGGTGATACCTTAAAAATTAGCTCAGAGCGTTTAATTAAAGATTTAGATCTGTATCGTTCTAACCTAGAGAAAGTTCAACAAAATCGGCAGATGATGGAAGATATGGTAGAAGCAGAGCGCAAAAAACGAGAAAAGCAAGCTAAACCTGCAGTTATTTCTTAGATCTTGCTTTTAGACTGAGATCGCCATGGATGAACTAATTATCGTTATGACTACGGTTTCTAGTCGGGCGGTCGCCCTTGAAATTGCCAAAATTGTGGTAGAGGAAAAATTAGCAGCTTGTGTCCAAGTTATTCCCGATCTAACTTCTACCTATATTTGGGAAGGTCAGCTCTGTGTAGAGTCAGAACAATTATTGCTGATCAAAACATTAGCTAATCACTACCAAGCCTTAGAAAGTAAGTTACGTTCAGTTCATCCCTATAGTGAGCCTGAAATTATAGCTATACCTGCGATCGCTTGTAGTTCTAGTTATTTGCAGTGGGTCACCAGATCATTAAACTAGCTTAAAAACGCTTAATCCTTCTTAATACTAGAGGAAATCCTCATGAGCTAAGAGCTATCATAGGCAATAGTATTTTAGTTAAGTATTTTATAGATATGGTAGCTTCTCCTTCTAAAAATCAAATTCATAATAAAGTTCAAGCGGAACGTAAAGAAACAATCCTCACCCCTCGTTTCTACACCACAGATTTTGCGGAAATGGCGAGTATGGATATTACCGATACTAAAGCTGATTTTGAGGCAATTCTCCAAGAATTCAAAGCTGATTACAATCGTCGGCATTTCCAAAGAGATCAAGATTTCAACCAGTCTTGGGATCATTTAAGCGATCGCATTAAAGAAATTTTCCGTAACTTTTTAGAAGGTTCTTGCACTTCAGAATTTTCGGGGTTTCTACTTTACAAAGAAATTGCGGTCAAAATGAAGGAAAAAAATCCTTTAGTTGCCGAGATTTTCTCCCTAATGAGTCGAGATGAGGCACGTCATGCGGGCTTTTTGAATAAGGCGATGCAAGACTTTAATATGACCTTGGACTTATCCAATATGTCTCAGACTAAAAACTATGTTTACTTCAAACCCAAGTTTATTTTTTACGCCACCTACCTATCTGAAAAAATTGGCTACTGGCGTTATATTAAAATCTTTCAACATCTAGATGCCAATCCCGAACATCAAATTTATCCAATATTTAAATTTTTTGAAAGCTGGTGTCAAGATGAAAGCCGTCATGGCGATTTTTGCAATTTGTTATTAAAGAGCCAACCTCAGTTCTTAAACGATTGGAAAGCCAAGCTATGGTGCAGGTTTTTCTTGCTCTCAGTGCTTGCGACGATGTATTTGAATGATATTTGTAATCGTTCTGAGTTTTATGAAGCCATTGGCTTAAATACCAAGGAATATGTGCATTCCGTCCTTATCGATACAAATCGAGATGCTGCTAAAGCTTTCCCTGTGATTTTAGATCTGGAAAATCCTAAATTTTGGACACACCTAGAGAAATGTGTAGAAAATAATGCAGTTCTTAGTAAAGTTGCGAGTTCTAGCCTGCCCAAGCCTCTTAAATTTATGCAAAAGCTTCCCTACTATATTGGTAATGGCTGGGAGCTAGTGCAAATGTACTTTATGAAGCCAATTGAAATCACAAAGGGTATAGTTCTTTAAATTCTTTGATGAATTTTAGTTAATATAGAAATAGAGGAGTAGGCGTAGGTGGTTGCGGAGATCTAAAAAGTCTCTGAGGAAAGTCCGGGCTTCTGCAGAATCAAACTGCTGGGTAATGCCCAGTGCGAGCGATCGCGAGGAAAGTGCCACAGAAAGATACCGCCTTTAATTAATATGACTGAGAATTTATCAGTGACCGTGAACCCATTGGTTAGTTATTTAGTTACATTATTAAAGGTAAGGGTGCAAAGGTGTGTTAAGAGCGCACCAGCAGGGTCGAGAGGCTCTGGCTCGGTAAACCCCAGTTAGAAGCAAGGCGAGAGGAATAAGTCATGATTGATTCTGATCGGCTTTTCCGTTGTTAACTAGTTTGGCTCCATAGCGATTTTAGTTAGCGTGTGCCGCTTGAGGTGGTTGGTAACAGCCATCCTAGATAGATAGCTACCTATGAAAAGTTCAAATATTTCATAAACAGAACCCGGCTTATGTCCTACTCTTCTTTCAATTTGTAACCTGATTTTAAGGTTTATAAGAAAATATGGGTGTTTCCCCTAATTTTATTACCCGCTTACTCTGCTGTCCTTCGAGTCAATGGCTCCGCAGAGTAACTATAGGTACTACTTTCGTTTGTCTTACGGTCACAATTGGTAGCCCATTTTATTGGGAACCTCAGATTAAAGTTGGTGAATTTGTAACAACTGATATTAAATCACCGAAGTCCATTGTCATTAATGATGTTGAGGCATCTCGCCTTGCTAAGGAACGCTTAAAGCAGGAAGTCCCTCAAGTCTATCGGCTAGATTCTGGTTTAAATCTAAAGGCAATGCAGCATTTAGAGGATTTATTGACTTCAGGCGATCGCCTAATTAATCTAGCAGGAAACTTACCTTACACTAACTTACTATCGTATCCTGCCCAGTTACAGCTACGAATGCTATCAGATGCAGAGTGGCAAAGCTTGCAACAAAAAACTACCAACCCACCTGCCCTAAGACCTAGAAAAGAATTAGCCCAAGAGCTTTTAGCGCAAAAATCTAAATTATCAGCTTCAGCATATAAATCTCTACTTGATCAAATAGCTAAAGCTAGGCAAAAATATCAATTAGCGTACCAAGAAATATCCCAATCACCCGAGTTATTCCGTCAACGTCTTCTCAATCTAAGTCAAGCAGAATGGGAAGCTAGTAAAAGTGCCGCGCGTAAAACCTTAGAAGATGTCTTAGCTTCTGGGATTATTGCTGGGTTACCCGATGAAATTAAGCAATATCGGATTAAGAACTCCAAGTACCTACCCGAAGATCCCATTCAAAAAATATTGGTGATTGAACTAATAGATGCGGTAGTAATTGCCAATCTTGAGCCTGACTATATGGCAACCAGAGAAAAAATTGCTAGGGTTGTGGAGTCCTTTCAGCCTCAGCCAGTCACAATTCAAGCAGGGGAGATTATTGTGAAAGCGGGGCAGGAAATCACGGTAAAAGAATTTGCATATTTAGATCAACTGGGGCTGACGCAACGCCGCTTAAATTTTGTGGCAATAGTATTTACTAGTTTGGCTGTAGCTGGCTCAATGCTGGTTTTTAAGCTGGCAATTATCGATCGCTCCCAGCGTAATTTTAAGGTGGGAAAACTTAAAGTTAGAGACCTAGTGGCTATTAGTTTAATTTCCATGAGTTCGGCGATCGCCTGTGTGGTTTTAGGTCATTCTAGTATTGCTTTTATGCCCCTTGCCACGATGGGTATGATCTTGGGGAGTTTCTATGGTTCCAGACTAGCAACAGTAACTACTGGTTTGGGGACGGGTTTAGTGGCGATCGCTATTAGTCCTACGGTAATTACCTATTTGCCAGTAGTTTTAGGCGCAATCATGGGCGCAGTTTTAACTGATCGACCTAATACCCGCTCCCGCATCTCCATTAACGGCATAGTAGTGGCTTTAATTCAAGCGGGTAGCTATATTGCCTTAGCATTATTTGTCGGTAATGTCGCTCCTTTAGTTTTAGCGATTAATGCCCTCCAGTATGCCGCCAGTGGGATGTTAGCATCGATGATTGCCCTTGGTGCGATACCTTATCTAGAGCAACTGTGTTATGCCATTACGCCAATTCGTCTTGCAGAGTTAGCCAATTTAGATCGTCCTCTATTACGGAAACTAGTTACAGAGGCACCTGGGACTTTTCAACACACCTTATTTGTCGCTAATTTAGCTGAAGCAGGAGCCAGAGAGCTAGGGGCAGATACAGCCTTGGTGCGGACTGGTACTTTGTATCATGATATTGGTAAAACTATTCGCCCTGAATATTTTATTGAAAATCAAATGGGGCAAGCTAATCCCCATGAAATCTTGAATGATCCTTGGGCTAGTGCCGATATTATTCGTGAACATGTTACAGGTGGGATTAGATTAGCTCAGAAATATAGACTTCCACCTTTGCTCCAAACCTTTATCCCAGAGCATCAAGGTACAATTGTGATTTCTTATTTTTACTATCAAGCACAGCAGCGATCGCCAGTGGTATGTGAAGAGCATTTTCGCTATAGTGGTCCGATTCCCCAGTCCCGTGAAACTGGAATTGTGATGTTAGCCGATGCTAGTGAAGCCGCTTTGCGTTCCCTTGGGAGCGATACAACTTTGGAAGATGCCGTATCGATTATGATGCGAATCTTTAAATCCCGATGGGATCAAGGACAGCTAGCAGATTCAGAATTAACTGCTGAGGATTTAGAAAAACTAGCTCCCGTATTTATTCAAGTTTGGCGCGAACGCAATCACGGACGGATTAAATATCCTGATTTTGCGGCAAAAGTTGATCCTAGTGGGGCATCTTTACCGATCCGCTGCGAACCAGAAAAAGTTTTGACTGTGAGCTCTTAACAAGATGATCTGAGGCAATATCTATGGCTTTTCTAATTTCGGCGATCGCTACATTGATGGTATTACTGGTATTTTTTAATAGTAAACGTCTTATTGAAAATCCCACAGCTCAGTTAATAGTTAAGGCAGTTAGCCTTTTAATCTCTCTACTAGCTGGAATTAATGCCATTACTAGGATTTTAGTAACCATTCCCGCAGGGGCAGTGGGGGTAGAAGATTTTCAAGGTAAGGTTAGCGATCGCTCCCTATCACCTGGAATTCATACCATTAATCCCTTTGTTGATGTTATTCAATTTTCCACCCGCCTAAGGGATGTTAAAGAAGAAATTTCCGCAACCTCCAAAGAAGGACTTGCCCTAGGTATAGATGTTAGTATTCAATATCGACTCGATCCAGCCAAAGCTCCAAGTGTGTATCAAAATATTGGCTTAGATGAACAGGAAATAGTCGTATCTAGATTTCGATCCATTGCTCGTGAAACCATCGCTAAATACAACGCCGAAGCCGTATATGCCACCAAACGCTCAGAAATCGTCTTACAATTACGGGAAAAATTACAATTACAAATAACTCCCCTCGGATTTATCGTAGACGAGGCATTACTAAGAGATGTTAAAGTGCCTGATACCCTTCAAGCTGCCATTGAACAGAGGCTTAAAGCTGAACAGGAAAATATTCAAATGGAATTTATTTTAGCCAAAGAAAAACAAGAAGCAGACCGTAAGCGCATCGAAGCCCGGGGGCAATCTGATGCCCAAAAGATTTTGAGTCAAGGCTTAACTCCTGCGATTTTGCAACTACGGGCAATTGAAGCTGCGGAAAAATTATCTCTGTCACCAAATTCTAAGGTTGTAATTACAGGTAATGGGCAGATTAGTCCTCTCATTCTCCCTGTAGATCGAGATAAAGCTGCTCCTTAACTCACAAGGTAATCTGTAAAGAGTAATTGAGGTTAAAAACTTTTACAAACCACAGCAATTCTCATTTTGATTTAATCTAATTCCTGTCGCATTTTTTTTAGGCGTTCCCTTGTAGTATCATCAAGCGCACTACTAAGCAATCGCTTTACAGATTGAGTTTGAGGTTTCTGGCGATGCAAAACTGAGCGGAAAGTCGCATTTACCTCTTGCTCTAGGGCTAAAGCTGATAGAATTTCTGCGCCAAATCCTGTGGCTGTTAAATTTTGCAGGCGATCAGAAGTAACTACAATGATCCGTTTAAGGTGCCGTAAAGGGTGCCGATGTAAAGTTGCACAGTATCTTTCAATATAGGTATCAGCCGTTTGCTTATGATCGGTAAAATACAGCTTGAGGTTTTTAGTAATTTTTTCTGTAACCCCTGGAGTTGGGGTATTGTAGGCATCAAATACCAAAGTAGTTTGATATCCGTGATAGGCGCTAAAGCTTGCCATGATGTCGGTTAATTCCGAGCGTGCTGCATCAAAATCACCTAGCTCTTGCCATTTTTTTAGACTCGCCCATGCCCCAATAATGTTATAGGCATCTACTAACATGACTGGAGGATGAGCCATAAGTGAGCCTTAGGCAGATTCCGACTTGGGCAAATTAGAAGAGATAAAGATAATCTCAGCCGTAGATAGTTTTTCAACCATTTCACGGGTGATTACACATCGTTTAACATCGTTACGAGAGGGGATTTCATACATTACATCTAGCATTATTTGCTCTACAATCCCCCGCAGTGCCCGTGCGCCCGTTTTTCTTCTATATGCCTCTTGGGCGATCGCTCTAATGGCATCGGGTTGAAACTCTAGCTTCACATTATCCATTTTTAGAAGCTTTTGGTATTGCTTAACCAAGGCACTACGAGGTTCAGTAAGAATTGCTGTTAAAGTATCTTCATCAAGGGGGTTGACCACAGCCGTAAC
Organism: Synechococcales cyanobacterium PMM_0082; assembly: GCA_949127865.1. Classification (GTDB taxonomy): domain Bacteria; phylum Cyanobacteriota; class Cyanobacteriia; order Pseudanabaenales; family Pseudanabaenaceae; genus PCC-7502. The sequence goes on along the minus strand of CASBQR010000205.1, from coordinate 9,819 downwards.
TGGAATTCTGCCAATAAATTCTGGAATCATTCCAAATTTGACAAGATCTTCAGGCTGGGTTTGGCGTAAAATATCTGCCGTGCGCTTTTCCTTCGGGACTATATCGCCCTGTTGGATAAAACCCATGGATTTTTTGCCAATCCGTTGCTCGATCGCCTTATCCAAACCTACAAACGCTCCACCACAGATGAATAGAATATTTTTAGTATCGATTTGAATACAGTCTTGGTAAGGGTGCTTACGTCCACCTTGGGGCGGAACATTGGCGATCGTCCCTTCTAGCATTTTTAATAAAGCCTGCTGAACGCCTTCACCCGAAACATCACGGGTAATAGAAGTATTTTCGCTTTTACGGGAAATCTTATCGATTTCATCAATATATATAATTCCTCTTTGTGCCTCTTCGACATCAAGCCCCGACACTTGTAAAAGCCGAAGTAGAATATTTTCCACATCTTCTCCCACATAGCCTGCTTCAGTCAGAGTGGTAGCATCGGCTACAGCAAACGGCACATCTAGCATTTCGGCTAGGGTTTGAGCTAGTAAAGTCTTACCACAACCCGTTGGGCCAATTAGTAAAATATTAGATTTTTGCAGCTCTACATGCTCTTCAGAGGTTTTCGGTTGTTCCTCAGGATTCTGTAGAAAACTTAGGCGTTTGTAATGGTTATAAACAGCGACAGATAGAACTTTTTTGGCTTCGTCCTGTCCAATTACATTTTCATCTAGATATTTTTTGATTTCCCGTGGTTTGGGAATTTGATTTAAGTTGAGACTAGAAGATTTTTTACTCTTTTCTACCGTTGGTTCTTTGCGATTATGAATAGCGGGGGCATTAAACAATTCTTCATCGAGAATTTCATTACACAAGTCCACACATTCATCACAAATATAAACGCCTGGACCAGCAATTAACTTGCGAACTTGTTCTTGGGACTTACCGCAAAATGAACATTTGAGATGGGCATCATATTTACTTGGCATAATTTGATCTCACTCAATGGGTTTGCTTAGTCAAAACTTTATCAATCAAGCCATAGCCCTGAGCTTCAGCAGGAGACATGAAAAAATCTCTTTCCGTATCTTGCTCAATCTGATCTAGAGACTGCCCTGTGTGATCAGATAACAACTTGTTTAATGTCCGCTTATGATACATAATTTCCTTTGCCTGAATTTCAATATCCACAGCTTGTCCCCTTGCGCCACCAAGGGGTTGATGAATCATAATTCGAGAATTTGGTAGAGATAGTCTTTTGCCCTTGGCTCCTGCTGATAGTAAAAAGGCTCCCATACTAGCCGCTAATCCCATACAAATAGTGGAGACATCAGGACGAACGTGTTGCATGGTATCGTAGATTGCCATACCTGAAGTCACAGAGCCACCAGGGGAGTTTATATAAACGTAGATATCTTTTTGCGGATCTTCTGCTTCTAGAAATAGTAGCTGTGACATCATGACACTGGCAACAGAATCATTAACTTCGGTGCCTAAAAAGATAATGCGCTCTCTGAGGAGGCGTGAAAAAATATCAAATGCGCGTTCACCTTTCCCTGATTGTTCTACTACCATTGGCACGATTTCATTTTTTACGAATTCGCCCTTTGTAGACTCGTCAATTGGTAGATTTTGCATCTGACTGATTAGATCTGGTTTGCTATTTGACATGGAAATCATCTTAATTCACACCTCTTGGCACCTAAAATATTAGAACCTACGTCACATTATGCCCTAAATTTATGAGACATAGTGATCGTGCAACTGATTAATTATCGCCAGTTACTACTTCTGCCTCTACCTCAATTACTTGTTCGTCAGCTTCTAGATCCTCAGTTTCTAATGGTTTCAAAGAACCTGCGGGGACAATTTCAATATTAGAGTTTGCCTTCAACCATTCCATAACTTTGGTGGTAATGATCTCATCTTCGGTGATTTGTTTTAGCAGCTCTGGATCGACGGATTTGTCATTAATTGCTTGACCGAGTTTTGTTGCGCCATCAATAACTTCGGCTCTAGGGGCTGTGATGTCTTCAAGGCGGGCAATTTCGGCGATCGCCAGACTTTTTTTGATGCGAGTAATTGCTTCAGGTTGGTTACTATTAACTAAACTTTGCACAAATTCTTTAGTGACAATTTGTCTAGCTAATTTTTCGCCTTCGGGGGTTTGAGTTAGCCATTCTAGCTGTTGCTGCACTACCCGTTCGGATTCACGGATGATCATAGTGCTAGGTAATTCTAGCTCTGCCATATTTTCAAGTACAGAATTAATTAAAGCTATATTAATATTGGCTTCGGCGTTGGCTTTAGCGTCATCAATAATTCGGGTCTCTAGGTATTCCCTCAATTCGGCGATCGTCTCTTTGGCGCTAATTGATTTAGCAAATTCATCATCAAGTTCTGGTAATTCCCGTACTTTAATATCAGTGACAGTGGCAATAAAAGTTACAGGTTGTTCTGATTGCCCTTCGTTAAAGAAATCTGCTGGTAAGTCAATGGCAATTTCCTTACTTTCCCCTAAGCTTAAGCCCACTAGTCCATCGACTACTTCTTCAAGAAATTCGCCTTTTTCTAGACTAATCTGAAAGCCTGTTTCTGTTGCATTTTCAATTTCTTGTCCTTCAGTATTTAAAACTTTAAAGTCTATAGTAACCAGATCTTCCATGTCTACAGCCCGATCTTCAACTGGGACTACAGTCGCCTTTTTAACTTGGTATTCATGGAGGGTTTTATCAACTTCGGTTAAATCTGGATCAACTTGCTCAGCTTTAATGCTTAGGTCTTTGTATTGAGTTAATTTAATAGCAGGATGAACATCAATAATTGCCTTAAATTCAAGAGGAGTACCAATGACAAAAGTGACAAACAAGTCTTCAAAGGATGTGCCTAGATCGAAGCTACCGATCGCATGAATATCTGTATGTTCTTTCGCCAAGTCATTTAAGGTGGTTTGCAGTAACTCTTCAAGGACATTTGCTTTAAGTTTTTCTTTGCCAATTTGACGCAACATTAATTCGCGGGGAGCTTTACCTTTCCGAAAACCGGGAACGTTAATAGATTTACTTAATTGCTTGACGGTGCGATCGTAAATGGCTTGGGACTTCTCTCCCTCAATTTCGATGTCAAAACTAACTTGGCTGGCGGGGAGTTTCTCTACGGTGACTTTCATTTTGTATTTTGGATGAACCTATGATTAACTGTATATTTTGAATGCGTTGGATGGGCGTTGATTAATCTGCTGAGTAATCTATATTAACTTATCGGGTTAATGTCAATTCATCTTTATTGCCAAGTATGCCTTGAGGTCGCCATACCATTAACAAAATTAAAGTTAAGCCAATCAGCATGAGTTGAATTGCTTCAAATTTACCACCATCTAAACGAATACTATCGGGTAAAAAACGGAAAATCACATTATAGATTTGAAATATAACTGAACCGATAAGTACGCCAAAATTACTGCCTGCACCGCCGATCGTGACAATTGTCCATGCTTGAAAAGTTAGTTCCTGTTGAAAGGATTCGGGATAAATAGTTGTCAGTTGCCACGCATAGAATGATCCAGATAGTCCAGCGATCGCTCCACCAATGACAAACGCCTGTACCTTATACCAAAATACATTTTTACCCAAAGCCTTTGCTACTTCTTCGTCTTCACGAATGGCTTTTAGGACTCGACCCCAAGGCGATCGCACTAGCCACTCCAACCGCCAATAAATAACCGCTATGACAAATATTAACAGTACTGCTAATAAAGGTTTCTGCCAATCAATTGTTACCATTTTGGCAAAAGGAATCGGATAGCTTTGAATACCCCTTGTGCCTCTAGTGAGCCATTCTTCATTTTTAGAAATTAGGCGGATAATCTCGGAAATACCGATGGTAACAACTGCTAAGTAGTCATCTCGTAACCGTAGTGTGATTCCCGCAATTATTAACCCTAATAGAGCTGATAATCCAGAGGCGATCGCTACAGCAAGCAGAAAAGGCACGCCATTCAAGGTCAAAAGCACCGTACTATAGGCACCCACCGTCATAAATGCTATGTGACCAAAGTTAACCAGCCCTGCAAACCCCCACTGTAAATTTAAACCTAGGCTAAACAGAGCTAGGATTCCCGCAAAAATGACCAAGGACGTAATGTAAGCGAACATTTTAAGAACTTATTTTATTTACTTAATCCAAAATTTATAGATATTAGGAATACATAATCTTGTCTACACTTAACTGTAAAACCCCGCCTACGTCAAGAAAGATTAATATCGAAATAAAAATAGAAAATTCCTTTTAAGCAAGCCTTCCTAGAATCTTGTAAGTAATTAGAGCAAAATATTCTCTCAGGATTAATAGATTGCGATCGCGGGAATTAAGATTTGCATTTAGAGAACTGAGAACTGCTGTTACTTGAAAGCCATATTTCTGAAAAGTTAATAGCGATCGCAACATATGGGGCGGATCAGTAACTAGTAAGATCTTTCTTATGCCTTGAGGCTGGAGCATTAACCTTGTAAATTCAGCATTTTCTGCCGTCGTCCTTGAACAACCTTCTCCTTCGATCGCCACTACAGGAATAGCCTGTTTTTTTAACATATCTTCCATTTCTATGGCATCACCTCTACCACTAGTAAAGATAATTGGAGCCTGTTGCGATCGCCATAAATTTGCAGCCACCTCAACCCTAGATCTACGCAGATCCCCACCTCTTCCCAAAATTACAATGGCATCACTTTTTTGCGCGCCTCGATTAGGAAATTTCAACAATTGAGCATCAGCAAAATCAATAAATGGAGCAGAAGTAATAACTAAACTTAGAATTAAAGGCGAGAGGGAAATTACAGTTATTAAAATCAAATATCGCGATAAATTTCCAAATCTAAAATGACAAATAGCCGACAACACCAAAAAGATCAAGCCACAAACCCACCCGAGATTAATCCCAAACAATATATCCGATATTTTACCTATTAAAATTGTCCAGAATAAAGTAGGTCTTGTACAAAATTGCGGGTCTAACATAAAGTCTGAGTTATTAGGCTAAAATTCTAAATACCAACAGTTCCAAACTTAAATTTTTAGATTTACCACTTAATTCGCTATTTAACTAGTGACCTTATCAGTATGCATCTTTCCCAACCAGATCAAAAATATCACATAGTTACCTTGGGCTGCCAAATGAATAAAGCAGACTCGGAGCGCATGGCAGGCATACTCGAAACCATGGGTTATAGCTCGACAGAAGAAGCGGATGAAGCCGATTTAGTGCTCTACAACACCTGTAGTATTAGGGATAATGCTGAGCAAAAGGTTTATTCCTATTTAGGTAGACAGGCAAAGCGCAAGCACAAGAACCCCAATTTAACTTTAGTAGTAGCGGGATGTGTAGCCCAACAAGAAGGAGAAGCGTTACTCCGCCGCGTGCCTGAACTCGATTTAGTCATGGGACCTCAACACGTTAATCGCTTAGATTACCTTCTAGCCCAAGTTTTTAATGGTAATCAAGTTGCTGCCACCGAATCTGCCTATATTGAAGAGGACATTACCACACCCCGCCGAAATAGTTTAATTACAGCTTGGGTTAACGTCATTTATGGCTGCAATGAATCCTGCACCTATTGTATAGTTCCTAGAGTTAGGGGTATTGAACAATCCCGAACTCCTGAGGCAATTCTCCAAGAAGTTAAAACCCTAGCCCAGCAAGGCTATAAAGAAATTACACTTCTTGGTCAAAATATTGATGCCTATGGACGAGATCTCGCTTCTAGTGATCTAGGTGGGGGGGTCGGCGGCAAGATTACCCTTACGGACTTGTTATATTACATTCATGATGTGGCAGGAATTGAGCGCATTCGCTTTGCTACCAGTCATCCCCGCTATTTTAGTCCCCGCCTGATCCAAGCCTGTGCTGAGTTGCCCAAGGTGTGCGAGCATTTCCATATTCCCTTTCAGTCTGGGGATAACGAGGTTTTAAAAGCGATGGCAAGGGGCTATACCCACGAAAAATATCGCCGCATTATTGATAATATTCGAGCAATTATGCCTGATGCTGCTATTACTGCCGATGCGATCGTGGCTTTTCCTGGTGAAACCGAGGCACAGTTTGAAAATACCCTAAACCTAGTATCAGACATTAGCTTTGATTTAGTGAATACGGCTGCCTATTCCCCCCGCCCTGGTACTCCTGCGGCAATTTGGGACAATCAACTCAGTGAGGAGGTTAAAGCCGATCGCCTGCAAAGACTAAATCATCTAGTTAATCAAAAAGCAGCAGAGCGATCGCAAAGATATTTAGGTAGAACCGAAGAAATTTTAATTGAAGGCATCAATCCTAAAAATCCTGCCCAAGTTATGGGTAGAACCCGAGGCAATCGTATTACTTTCTTAAACGAAAACTCTCCTGAATTAATTTCTCAAGTAATCTCTCTGCAAATTACCGAAACCCGACCATTTAGCCTAACGGGAATTAGAATTTAATATTGATTTAGCTCAGATATTAGATTTCATAAAATTTGGAATTTCACCCTTGTAAATGCTCTTAGTTTATGGTAAAAATTGTTAAACCCATTGCCGAAACTAACAACCATGAGCCCACTAAAAATCTCTACCTTAATTAGTTTAAGTATCCCAATCTTAGGTTCTTTTGCTCTCGCTAATCCCAGTCATGCTTTGACCCTAGGCATATATAACTACGAGACACTTGCTAATAGAGCCCAAGCAAATAGTGTCGATCCTAATGTTACATTTTCAGCAATAACGGGTTCTGCGGCAAACGATACTGGTGTTTTTGCTACTTTTAATACAGGTGCCCCTATAGTCGGAACAGGCAATGGCATAGCCAACGGGTATAACGATGGCGTAACTACACTAGCCCAAGGAATTGCTGCTAACGATTTTTACACTTTCTCCATTACCCCAAGTGCAAACTTTACAATTAACTTAAACACTCTAACATTTAGTATAAGAAGAGGTAGTTCTGGTCCTACAACAGCTTTTTTAACAGATGGCAGTAATAATCTTATTAGCACGATTTCTGGTGGTTTAATAGCTACAGTAACATCTAGCAGAAGTTTTGATGTTAGCAGTCCACTGTTTGATAACATAAATTCGACTCTTGTTTTCCGCATCTATGGTGCTAATAATGCATCTACGGGCGGTCCCGCTACCAATAGATCATTAGAGTTTGATAATATTACCTTTGATGGTGGTGTTACTACTGCTATACCTTTTGAATTTGAAAGCACCTTAGGACTTGTAATGATAGGTGGTTATTTTGCAGGTAGAAAGTACTTCAAAGCCAGAAAAAATTCCTAATGAGACAGGGCTTCCGCATAGAAATTTTGAAAATCGCCGCCCTGAGGTATTCCATATAATCATCAGGGAAATGGGTTGAAACCCTGCCCTTCAGGACGGCTTTATATTATACTAGTTGAGTTAAGGGCGATAACCAAGCTCTTAGTAAACAAATAACTTTTGAATACCGCAGGGCTTGCGGGAAGGCTTAAGCCTAGAGTCTGCCGAGCGAATATAAGACCGAAAACCCCTTGAAAGTGGAGGCAGTTGCGAAAAACCTGAAAGGGAAGGAAACAGAAACCTAAGTTGTGAATCTTAGGAATCACTGTCCTTTAGGTCGGTGAGGATGTCAAGGATGAAATCTATACCTAGTAAGCTATTCATTTTTTATGCGGTTGCCCTGATATCTGAGAGCCTGAGCTTAGAATGGTATTTTGCTAATTCCTATCACTTGTGGGAGAAAAGATTAAACTAAACTCGTTGCAAATGTGAGATGCTCCCAAAGAAGCTAGAAAAAATGAACGCAGTTTTATAATCTCAAGGTATCGATCCCGATCAAATTCTGTAACTGGTTAAATAAGCGCGATATATTACAAACTCTTTTCCCTTCAAAGACTTTTATGATTTCGTGCTTGCGATCGCTTTTCTCAAGGAGCTAGACTCTGAAAACACGCCAATTCAAAATAATCTATACTAAATGTAATTCTGTTGGGAGATAGAACTATGGTTCTGCTAAATATAAACCCGTCCTCGATTATAGAAGAAGTTGAAGAGATACCCTTTCCCCCTTGTAATTTAGATAGTGATGAACCACCCTTGGAAACTGATTTTCACCGTGAACAAATCAATGTCTTAATTCGACTCCTGAAATATTGGTGGAGCGATCGCCCAAATTTCTATATCTCTGGTAATCTAACGGTTTATTACAATCAGCATCAAATTAAAACAAGGGATTTTCGCGGACCTGATATTTTTGTCGTTCTTGATACCGAGAAAAGAGATCGCCGCAGTTGGATGGTTTGGGATGAAGACGGGAAGTATCCTAATCTCGTGATCGAGTTGCTATCAAATTCGACCGAAAGCGTGGATCGAGGACTGAAAAAGAAGTTATACCAAGATGTTTGGCGTGTACCGAATTACTTTTGGTTTCATCCAGAGACTTTGGAATTTCAGGGATTTCATCTAGTCGATGGCAAATATCAGGCGATCGCTCCCAATAATTTAGGCTTGCTATGGAGCGATCAGCTTGAGCTGTTTTTAGGTATTAATCAGAATCAATTGCGTTGGTTTACAGCCAAGGGACTACTAATTCCTTTGCCAGAGGAACAGGAACGCTTTGAGAAAAATCAGGAACGTCAGGCTAAAGAACAAGCTCTACAGAAACTAGAGCAAATGAAGGCAATTTTGCGATCGCAGGGTATCGATCACGAGTAAATTTTGTAGTTGTTTGCATAGGCTAGATATGATATAAATTGGTAGCAAATTTTTTTTCTTTAAAGACCATGAAATCAAGCAAGCAAAATCTCCAAAAAATGGGTGGGTAATTGCCCTTCTGACAAGCTCTCTAGCGATTTCCACCTTAGCAGCGCAACCAGCCTCAGCTCTCATTAATATCATTGGGCAGGAAGTAGGCAGTGATGTTCTGTTCACATACAGCGGCTCCTTGGATGTATCAGGCTTTGTTGCTGGTGCACAAATTAATCCTTCATTTATCTTTCCTGCTCTTGCTGGCTTGGTATTCAGTGATGGCTCTGGTGGAGATAGCTTTTCAGGTGCTATAGATTCCTTTAATGCATTACCCTTTGGTAGTGGTGTTGATCCAATCCTAGCAGATAGTTCAACAGGTGATATTTTTGAGATCCAAGCGCGCGTGGGATTTTTGGGACTTCCCCTAAACTACATTTCTGGGTCTAACATTAATGGGACAATTACCTTTAACAACAGCACATTTGCCACTCTAGGTGTCACCCCCAGTAACTATACCTACGACCTCACTAACTCCAGTGGCGACAGCATTGTCCTAGATATTGGAGTTACTCCTGTTCCCTTTGAGTTTAGTCCTGTGGTAGGTGTGAGTTTACTTGGTGGTTTGTGGCTGGGTCGTAAAGTCTTAAAACGGAAAAAGTCTAAGTAAGCATTTATTCATGAAAGCTCAATTACAGGGAGAGATTACTGGAGTAGTCTCTTTTTTATTAAGCAACTCATGTTATATTTTTATATAACTAAATGGAAAAATTATGTATAGTACAAATTTACGCAAAGTTGGAGGATCGGTTATGTTGGCTGTACCTCCTACTCTTTTAGATATATTGAATCTTCGGGTGGGTGCAACTGTTGGGATTACTATTGAAGATGGAAAAATAGTTGTATCACCCTATGCCAAGCCTCATTACTCTCTGGATGAGTTATTAGAGCAATGCGATTCAAATGCTCCATATACTGACGAGGATCGAGCGTGGATTGATTTAAACCCAGTAGGTGGCGAACTGTGAAAAGAGGTGATATCTACTTAGTTTCTCTCGATCCATCCGAAGGAC
>CASBQR010000204.1 GCA_949127865.1 Synechococcales cyanobacterium PMM_0082 | reverse complement strand
TTAGACTAAGACCCATAAATCATCAACAGATTATTTAGAGGTGGAATTTTATGGCTATAGCGGATCTTAGCATTCTCAATGGCATTGGATAATTTAGCTAATTCCTTAAATTTGAATAGGGATAGAAGTAATTTCTGTTAGATTAGCCTCTTACCGATTAGAATAACCATAAACGATTAGAATAACTATAAAGAACGGTGGTAACTGCATCATCGGAATCTTAAGTGTTAGCTATTTTATGTTTAAAGTTTGGTTTGTTGCGGGACTCGTGTTACTGGCATTAGAACTGTTTGTGCCGATTCCCACACTTTTGGTGGCTGGGGTTTTGGGAATTGCGGCGATCGCAGTTGCAGGGATTTTAGCTTTAGTGCCGATGCCTTTGGCTATACAGTTTTTAATCTGGGCAATGATTTCGGGGGGATTAGGTTGGTATTCTCGACGGTTTGTGCCTAAAGGGCTTGGCAAGATTCGAGAAGCGGATGAAGCATTAACGATCTCTGAAATTTTACCCGGACAAACTGGTAGAGTTAAATATGAGGGCAATTCGTGGAAGGCAAGGTGTGATGATCCTGAAACGGCGATCGCTATTAATGAAAAAGTTTATGTGTTGCGGAGACAGGGAACAACTCTGATCGTCATGCCTGAACATTGGTTAAATCAGCTAAATCAGCATTAATTAATATTAATAATTAAACTAGGCTTAAAAATATGGAATTCATTTTTGGTACAGCGATCGTTGGAATTGCAGCTCTTTTTAACTCTCTTAAAATCATTAACCAAGGCGAAGAGGCTTTAGTTGCCACCTTTGGTAAATACAATCGTAAGCTTTTACCTGGTCCCAACTTTATTATTCCTGTCATGGATACGATCGCCTATAAGGGTTCGGTTAAGGAGCAGGTTTTAGATGTACCACCGCAGCAATGTATTACTCGTGACAATGTGCCGATTACAGCCGATGCCGTAGTCTATTGGCGCATTGTGGATATGGAGAAAGCCTTTTATCGTGTTGAAGACCTGCGGCAAGCAATGACTAATCTGGTTTTGACACAAATTCGGGCGGAATTGGGTAACTTGGAGCTGGATCAAACTTTTACAGCTAGAAATCAGATCAATGAACTATTGCTCAAGGATTTAGATGAATCCACTGATCCTTGGGGTGTAAAAGTGACAAGGGTGGAATTGCGAGATATTTTACCTGCCAAGGCTGTTCAGGAATCTATGGAACTGCAAATGACGGCAGAACGCAAAAAACGAGCAGCCATCTTAACTTCAGAGGGAGAACGTGAATCGGCAATTAATAAAGCCAAAGGCGGAGCAGATGCTCAAATTCTAGCGGCAGAGGCATCACAACGATCAACCATTCTTAAGGCGGAGGGCGATCGCCAACAACAAGTACTAAAGGCTAAAGCGATCGCTGAGTCGGCAGCTATTATTTCCCAGACAATCAAAAATAATTCTGAAGCAGCAAAAGCTTATGAAGTCTTGTTTGCTTTGGGCTATCTAGAAATGGGAACAGCGATCGGCAACAGTGGCGGTAGTAAGGTTATGTTTATGGATCCTCGCACTATTCCCGCTACCCTTGAAGGCGTTAAATCAATTATTGGCGATCTAAAACCTGAAGATAAGTAGTTTTAGGATTTTGTGATTTATGATCATTACCTAATCATTTATTAGTAATTTGTTATGCCAGATTTTGTTGGTCTTCATGTCCATAGTGAATATAGTTTATTGGATGGAGCCAGCCAGTTACCAAATTTAATAGATCAAGCCGCTCAGTTAGAAATGAAAGCGATCGCCCTCACGGATCATGGGGTAATGTTTGGAGCGATCGAGCTTATTAAAATCTGCCGTGCCAAGGGTATTAAGCCGATTGTCGGCAATGAAATGTATGTAATTTTAGGTGATATTACCAAGCAGGAAAAAAAGCGCAAGTATCACCAAATTGTCTTGGCAAAGAATAATCAAGGCTATAAAAATTTAGTTAAACTCACCACTATTTCGCATTTACAGGGATTTCAAGGCAAAGGTATATTTGCCCGCCCCTGCATTAGTAAAGAATATTTGGAAAAGTATAAAGAAGGTCTAATTATTACCTCTGGCTGCCTAGCAGGAGAGGTTCCCCAAGCTATTTTACAGGGACATCCTGATATTGCTAGAGAAACCGCAACTTGGTATAAGGAACAATTTGGCGATGATTATTACTTAGAAATTCAAGATCATGGCTATCCTGAAGATCGGGTTGTCAATGTGGAAATTATCAAGATTGCCCGTGAACTCGATATTAAGGTGATTGCCACCAATGATTCTCACTTTGTCTCTTGTTATGACACGGAAGCTCACGATGCATTGCTATGTATTCAAACAGGAAAACTAATCGAAGAAGAAAAGCGATTACGTTATAGCGGCATGGAATATCTGAAGTCGGAAGCAGAAATGAAGTTGCTTTTTCAAGATCACTTAACCGATGATGTAATTGCCGAAGCGATTAGAACTACAGCAGAAGTAGCTGATAAGGTTGAAACCTACGATGTCATGAGTGAACCTCGGGCTGCCAGCTATGATGTGCCGTTGGGATTTACCGCCGATACCTATTTAGAAGAGTTAACTTGGCAAGGAGTTTTAGAAAAGTTTCATACTAAAAACCGAGATGACATTCCCCACAGCTATCAAGAACGATTGCATTATGAATTGGGAATTATGCAACAAATGGGATTCTCTACTTATTTTTTAGTGGTTTGGGATTACATCAAATATGCGCGCGATCGGCATATTCCCGTGGGTCCAGGGCGAGGTTCGGCTGCTGGTTCTCTGGTTGCCTTCGCCTTAAATATTACCAGCATTGATCCCATTCATCACGGACTGTTGTTTGAGCGATTTCTGAACCCAGAACGGAAGTCTATGCCTGATATTGATTCAGATTTTTGCATCGATCACCGTGAGGAATTGATTAAGTATGTAACCCAAAAGTACGGGGAAGATCGAGTAGCGCAGATAGTCACCTTTAACCGCTTAACTTCCAAGGCTGTGTTAAAAGATGTGGGACGAGTTCTCAATGTTGCCTATAGTGAAGCCGACAAGATGGCAAAAATGATTCCTGTCTCTAGAGGGAAGCCCGCTAAACTGAAGGAAATGATTGGGAAAGATACCCCTGCTCCTGAATTTAAGGAACGCTACGACAAAGACCCAAAGGTCTCCCAGTGGCTTGATATGGCAATGCGGATTGAAGGAGTCAACAAAAGTTCGGGAGTTCATGCCGCAGGAGTGGTAATTTCCCCCATTCCCCTTGATGAGATTGTGCCTCTGCAACGCAATGCTGATGGAGCAGTTGTCACCCAGTATCCTATGGAAGATTTAGAGTCCTTGGGCTTGCTCAAAATGGACTTTTTAGGGCTTAAGAACCTAACTACAATTCAACGTACAGTGGATTTAATTAATAAAAGTCATGAAGCTGGTATTACTGATTTTGATATTAATGCGATCGCTCCCGATGCTGAAACGAAGGAAAACATAAAAACTTACGAAATCTTGGCAAAAGGAGAACTAGAAGGAATATTTCAATTGGAATCTTCGGGTATGAAGCAAATTGTCCGAGATTTGAAACCATCGAATATTGATGATATTTCTTCTATTTTAGCTCTCTATCGCCCAGGACCCTTGGATGCGGGACTAATTCCGAAATTTATCAATCGCAAACATGGTAGAGAAATCATGGATTATGCCCATCCAGACTTGGAGCCGATTCTCAAAGAAACTTACTCGATCCTCGTTTTTCAAGAGCAAATTATGAAGATTGCTCAAGATTTAGCAGGATATACACTGGGCGAAGCCGATCTTTTGCGCCGTTGTTTGAGTGGCTCCACCGAAATTGTTGATGCTGAAACTGGAGAGATTACATCACTTCAAAATATTGCTGATTTTCCCGAATATTGGTTAGGGCGGAAAATTTTCTCATTGGATTTAGAAGCTCAAAAGATCTCACAGCAGGCTATTACAGCTATTTACCGAAATGGTATCCGTGATGTTTGGCAAATTACTACCAAGACAAATCGTAAACTTAGAGTTACTGAAGATCATCTTTTGTACTGCCTAAACGGATGGAAGCCTTTAAAAGAATTTAAGCAAGGCGATCGCATTGGATTAGCTAAAACCCTACCAATTTATGGCTCCGATCAAATATCTGATGCTCAAATTAAACTATCAGCCTATCTGATCGGGGATGGATATTTATCTACAAAGAAACCTTCTCATAGTTACTTTTGTAATAGCAATCCTGAGTTGATTAGTGATTTTAATAATTGCTACAAAGAGATGTTTGGGGCTTTTGCGCCAATTGACTATCAGATACATGAAGGTAGAAAATCTGTTGGATATGCCAGAGTTGGTCTCATCTCAAATTTTAATGTTTGGGTAGATTCCTGTCTAAAGCGATCGCATTCTAGGGATAAAGAAATTCCTGATTGGGTGTTTACACTCTCTTTAGAAAAGTTAAGATTATTTTTAGGAACTTTGTGGTCAACAGATGGCAGTTTTGATCAGGCAATTGGGCATACAGACTATAATTCCACTTCAGAAATTCTGATTACTCAAATTCAGCATCTATTACTAAGACTTGGAATTGTCGGCTTGTTTAATATAAAGAGAATTATATATAAAGATGAGCCTTATACCTCCTTTCGAGTTCAAATTACTGGTAGGGAAGATATGCTTAAGTTCTATGAGGTTATTCATCCTTTCCTAAGTTTAGATAAACAACAAAAGTCAGATGTATGTTATCAAGTCATTCGAGATCAACAGAAAAATCAATCTAAACATTCAATTCCACCAGAGGTAATTACTAAAATTGCCAATGCAAAATATTCCAGTGGTATGACTTGGTATGAGATGAATCAAGTGGTTGGAGCAAAAACAGGATATATGTCTAGTGGTTTAAATTTCAAAAACATCCCATCTAGGAGTCTTTCCCGTCATCGTGTGCATAATTTTGCAGTTGCTCTGAAAAATCCTGAATTAAAAGCGATCGCTGAATCAGAAGTTTTTTGGGATGAAGTTGTATCCATTGAATATATTTCCAAAGAAGAAGTCTTCGATCTGACAATTCCTAAGAATCATAATTTTATTGCGAATGACTTCATAGTCCACAACTGTATGGGCAAAAAGAAGCCTGCCGAAATGGAAAAGCAACGGGAAAAGTTCCTAGATGG
>CASBQR010000203.1 GCA_949127865.1 Synechococcales cyanobacterium PMM_0082 | reverse complement strand
GAATACTACTCTTGTATCCAAGCCCCGCGATCGCATATTAATATTCAGAAGTTCGGCACTAGAGCGATCGGGATAACCTTGGATTTCAATAAAAATACCCTGCCTTGAAGAACTGAGTCTGGCTGTCGGAATGATGGTTTGAGCCTTGGCTAAGATTACCTCTTCCGTAGATGGAATAATCACAAAAAAGCGATTTTTGGCAGCTTCAGTGCTGGTTACATTCTCGCTAGTTGCGGTGGTTAAAGAGGTAACTAAGTTGTTAGGATTAGACACTTCTGGTAGAGCGATTAATGGCGTAACTGGGGCTGTGGGATTAGGCACATCAGGTAAGTCAATCGATGGCGTAACTGGGACTGTGGGATTAGTTACATTAGCCCGAGCGATCGGAATATATGTAACTGGAGCGTTATTAGGAATGGTCGCCGCCAAATTAGTTGTCTGAACTTGGGCATCTACTCCTGAAAGCTTTAGTTCTTCAACCCGTTTTTGAGCAGAATCAGGATTACTAAATCGCCCAACTTGGACTACTCGCTCTCCCGAATTTAACCTACTGACAAAAGCATCGGGGACAACAGTTTTAACCCTTGGTAAATTATCTAGATTAGCAACATAAACTAAATACTGACTACTATTTCCCACATTAGTAGGCTCAGGATTGCTCGGATTCCTAAGAATAGTTATGTCTTGGGGAAAAGATGTATTTTGAGCAATGCACACTCTACCCATAGTAATTCCGAGGAAGATACCTGTGCAGGCTACATGGTATTTCAATTTAGGCATACAATTTGCTCAGGGCAGTTTTGGGGTTTAATTGGAGATTAAATTTGACGCTAACTTAACACAGGCTAAACGCTTTTGCAATGCCCTCAAATCAAGTATTTACCCCAAGTTAAAGTAATCCTAAAATATCCTAATGAGTTTTGGCTAAAACCACCTCGCTCAGAGTTTCTCTTAAAGAATCTACAGGGATTTTAGAGATAACTTCGGCAGCAAAGGCATAGGTTAAGAGTTTTCTGGCACTTTCTAAATCTATGCACCGACTTTGAAGATAAAACAATTCATCAGCATCGATTTGGCTAATAGTAGCACCGTGGGCACACTTAACATTATCGGCAAAAATTTCTAATTGGGGCTTAGTATCAATGCGGGCTTTGGGTGAAAGTAAAAGATTGCGACTGAGTTGCTTGGAGTTAGTAAGCTGTGCTGCCTGTGCCACGAGGATTTTGCCGTTAAATATGCAGTGCGATCGCTCATCCGCAATACATTTATGTAGTTGTTGACTATTGCCATTGGGGAAATTATGGGCGATCGCTGTGTGAGTATCAGATATTTGTTCGCCACCAATCAGGGTTAAGCCATTTAAGTTAGTTTCTGTATGCTCCCCTAATTGCTGAACCTGCAAATTGGTACGAGATTTCTTTGCGCCCAAAACGATCGCATTCTTGGTATAGGAGCTAGAACGTTCTTGAGCGATCGCGCAATGGGAAATCCAAATAGCTGTGTCACTTTCTCTTTGGACTTTCGTGTGATTAATTCGCGCATTTGCGCCTAAATAAATCTCAGTTACAGTATTACAAAAGTGCGGCGAATCCTGCCCTATGTACGACTCCACTAAATTTAAGCTGCCACCAGACTCCACAATAATTAAGCACCGAGGTTGAGAGATAGAGCCTTGATGAGAGACAAATAGTAACTGGAGTGTGGGGGCAAAATTCAGGTTTTTAGGAATATAAACCACAGCAATATCATCAATGCAGGCAGTATTTAAAGCCACAAAAAAGTCTTCAGGATCAGCATACTTGCCGATATGGGGAAACAAACTAGCAGCTAAATCTATACCTAAGTGGGTAAAGTTTTTAAAGCTACCAATAAATACTCCAGTTGGTAAACCTTCTAGGGCAGAAAATTCGTGAGAGAATCTGCCATCAATGAATGTAATTAAACTTTCAGCAGATTCAGGCAGAATGTGATCATCCAGAATATGAATAGGATTGGTAATCGGCTCCTCAACTATTGAGTCAACTGTAGTTAGAGCTATATCCTTTAATTCTGAAAAATTATTATTACGCCATTCTTCATCTTTGGTTGTGGGGAATTTTAGATAATTTAGGCGATCGCTAGCATTAGCTCGTAAACTTTTTAACCATGCAGGGGCATGATCAAAGTTAGGTTGCTGGGATAGTAAATCTTGAACAAATAGATCAATCATACCTTTACCTCTTCGGTAATCCAGTCATAGCCTCGACTTTCCAGTTCTAGTGCCAATTCTTTACCACCAGTCAGGACAATTTTACCGCTTTCCATAACATGAATAAAATCGGGGACAATGTAGTCCAGCAAGCGTTGATAGTGGGTAATTAAAACCGTGCAATTTTCGGCAGTTGATAACTGATTTACGCCATTGGAAACAATCCTCAGGGCATCTATGTCTAAGCCCGAATCGGTTTCATCGAGAATTGCCAGTTTGGGCTCAAGAATAGCCATTTGCAAAATTTCATTACGCTTTTTTTCACCACCTGAAAATCCCTCATTCACACTACGACTTAGGAAACTGGGATTCATCTCTACAACTTTTAACTTATCTTGAACGTAATCATCAAAATCTAATAAATCTAATTCGGCTAAGCCCTTTTGTTTTTGCAGTGTATTGTAGGCTAGTCGCAGAAAGTCAGAATTAGTTACCCCAGGAATTTCTAAGGGATATTGAAAAGCTAAAAATACTCCAGCCCGCGATCGCTCTTCGGGTGGAAGCTCTAATAGGTTCTGCCCCTTAAAAATTACTTCACCACCTGTAACGGCGTAGTCGGGATGTCCTGCTAAAACCTTAGAAAAAGTACTTTTGCCAGAGCCGTTGGGTCCCATGATGGCATGAACTTCGCCCGCTTTGACCTCTAGGTTTACCCCTTTTAATATTTGTACACCTTCGACTTCAGCAGTCAGATTTTTGACCGACAGAATTACTTTACTATTTTCTACAATCATGTTTTAGGGTTTTGTTTTTATCGCTCTTTTGCAAAAATACCCACGGTTTACCGATGGGACGAATTATATTCAGCACTTAGTGAATTATAGTCAAACATTGCATCTAAAAAGCGATCGTGACTGTCTTAGAGTGTAAAGTCAAGGCAAAACCCCCCAGCAGCTAATGCCCAGATTAACCTCTGGATTGTAAATGCAGGTCTAAATGATAACTTAGCTGCTGAGAATCTTCTGAATGGGGGCGGAGTGTAAAGATTCACTTAGTTTTAAGGATGGAAATACTAGCCATATAGCTAATCAACGATTAGGGATAAAAAGTAAGCTGCGGAATGCCCACAGACTCATCCCATCCCATCATAATATTCATACATTGCACAGCTTGAGATGCTTGCCCTTTCATTAAGTTATCGATCGCCGAAACTACAATAATCCTACCTGTCCGCTGATCGACTTCTAAGCCAATGTAACAAAGATTTGTTCCCAATGCCCACTTGGTCTGAGGATAGATGCCACTTGGTAAAACCTTAACCCATTTAGAAGAGCGATAAAAAGACTTGTAAATGGTCAGCAAATCATCTTTAGTAAACCCTGGATCTCTCAATCGAGCATATACAGTCGATAAAATCCCCCTTACCATTGGAATTAAATGGGGCGTAAACTGCACTAAAACATCTTGTCCCGATAGATCGCTGGCAATTTGTTCGATTTCTGGGGTATGGCGATGGGAAGCGATCGCATAGGCACCGAGAGAATTACTAGCCTCAGCTAATAGTAAATTAGTCTTTGCCTGTCTGCCACCGCCTGATGTTCCAGACTTAGCATCAATGATAATTGTGGTGTGGTCAACTAGTCCTTGTTTTAATAAAGGTAAGAGTGCTAATAAACTCGCCGTCGGATAACAACCAGGACAAGCAACTAGATCAGCTTCAGCAATGCGATCGGCATACAATTCAGGCAAGCCATACACTGCACCTTTAGCAATATCTTGATCCAAGCGTCTGTCCCCTTGATACCAAGCTTCATATACGCTTAAATCTTTAAATCGGTAATCTGCGGATAAATCTAAAACCTTGCAACCGTGGGCTAACAAGTCAGGTGCTAATTTAGAAGCTAAGCCATTGGGTAAAGATAAAAATACAACTTTAGCTCTTGCCGCAATTTCCGCAGGGCTACAATCCTCGATCGCTAGATTTACACAATGCCCTAAATGAGGATATAAATCTGCAAAACTTTGTCCCGCACTGCTACTACCACCTAAGTAGGTAATTTCTACCAAAGGATGCTCGATCAGCAGTCTTACTAACTGGACTCCGCCATAACCAGATGCTCCAATAATTCCTACAGGTAAGCGATCGCTAGATCCCATAATTACTTCTCCTTCCCTTTATCTATATTTGCTTAAGTTAACACCCCGCCAAACCATACCTTATTTGGATCGGTGCAGTTGTATAATTTCGCTACATTTTCTTAAAGGTTGGGTTGATTTAGGCAAATTATTCAGCAGGTTGGGCAATAGCTTAATCCTAGAGCAATCAATAAGCATCACAAACTCAGTCCCCATCTACACCAGAACAAGCTAAAATGAAATCGCAAAAATCTTCGGATCTAATTCACTACTAAATTAAAATGGGCGACTTATTCAAAGCAGGTGGGCCAGTTATGTTGCCTTTAATGGCATTATCCGTAATGGCTGTAACTGTAATTGCCGAACGTTGTTGGTTTTGGGTAACTATACTTCTCAGTGAAAAACAAACTGCCAGCCAAATTCTGATCGCAGCCCATCAAGATTTTAACAGTGCCGCTCAAATTGCTAAACTTGCAGAGCATACTCCCGTTGGTCGGTTTTTATTAGCACCGCTAGCTTTAATTAAACCTGAAAGTAAACCCGATCCAGAATTATTTCGCCTAGCACTAGAAAGTAATGCTGATGACGAACTGGCAAATATGATGCGTGGGGATAAAATTCTAGAAGGCGTGATTTCCCTAGCTCCACTTTTAGGACTTTTGGGAACTGTAATTGGCTTAATTGTCTCTTTTAGTACCTTAAAGGTTGGAGATATTGCCAGCAATTCCCAATCCACTAATATTACCCAAGGGATTGGCGAGGCATTGATTTCCACGGCTACAGGTTTAGTGGTTTCGATCTCGGCTTTAGCATTTCATCGTTTATTTTTGGCACTGCACGCCGAACAAATTAAACTATTTCGCAGAGCAGGTAATGATCTAGAGCTAATTTATCGGCAATATTGGCAAGATCGAGAGCTGTAAGTTTCGCAAAATCATGCTTCTAATTCAGATAGTTTGACGATCTAATCCAAAATTGATTGGGCAATACGTTTAGCCGCCCCTGCCGATCCCATGCGCTCTTTACCATTAGTGATGGCAATTTGAAAGTAGTCAGGATTATCTAACAACAGGGCGATCGCTTCACTAACTTGGGAAGGATTTTCTACTAATATGATCGATTGCCCCAAAAGTCGAGCCTGATCTTGGGCAAAGCTGCGGGTAAATTGGGGACCTCGACCCATGATCGTGATTACAGGTTTACCTAAACCAACTAGTTGCTCTGTGGCGGTGCCTGCCATGCCCAAACCAAAGTGAGCTAGATGCAAGCAATCGCCATAGCCTTGGGTGACTAAATGCAGTTTGCACAGATTTTGGCTATAGGTGTAAGGATCGAGTTGAAGCCAGCCTTTTTGCATTAATAACTCTCCCAGTTTCTCTAGGTCTAAATCGGGAGCGATCGCGGCAAGAAAGTTAATTGATTCGGTTAGTTTCCGCATGATGATTTGGATGGCGACCAAGAGAGTAGCCCAGTTGTCATAAGCCTCAGGGGTACGGGAGCCTGGAAGTAAGGTAATTACCCATTCCTGAGGTTTAATTTTCAGATCTAAGCCCTTGGGATCTAGCCCGTCCATCATCGGATTACCTAAATACTGCACAGGTAAATTAAATGAGTCTTTTAGAAACTTGGCTGTAAGCTGATCTCTAACAAAAGTAGCTTTACAGTAACGATTAGAAATGAGCGATCGCTCCCAAGGATAAAATATTGATCCCCCTAAAGATGTAGAGACATTTGGTAATTGTCCGTGGTAATCTCGCCAGTAATACTCAGATTTTGCCGTTGCCACAAATACATAATTACAACCACCTTGCCAAGTAGGAAGCCATGCCAACACCAATGGGACAATATCTCCTACAGCTAGAATCATTTTTTGGGAGTTTCTGCCAGAGTTCTGACAAGACCATCGCCAAATTAGTTGTAACTGTCGCCAAGTCAAACCTAGTAAACCACCCTGTACATCTTTTAATAATTCCCGACCATCCATGCGACTAAATCCACCCGTAGGTAATTTTTGCGTGACTTCGGTGGCGATCGCAATTTGGGCAGATTGATAGGCATGACCAACACCAACTAGGGGAACAGCAGTTATGGATAGGTTTTTAGGTTTAATTAACCTTAGCTCAGTACAGATTCGCGCCGCAATTTGATCTTCTCCATGCCCATTACTCACACATAAAATTTCGGATATTTCTGACATCAATGGCCTCTTATACCTTAGAACTTAAATACCTTAGAACTTAACGGCTACCATTAGAATACAAGCTAAGTAAGTGCATCAACCCAAATCTTTAAACCATACGCAATGCTTTGATAACTATGAAATCGACAAACTTGCTCTATATCCACCATGTCAATTTCTATGTTCATGATGCAACCCAATGGCGGAGGTGGTTTGAATTTTTATTAGGCTTTCAGGCGATCGCTTCTCTAAATACTAACGATACCCATACAGAAATTCTGCAACAGGGAAAAATTCAAATCCATGTTTCTGAGGCACTTAATCGTTATAGTCCTGTGGCAAAATATCTAGCAAATCATCCCCAAGGCATAGGAGAAATTGGGTTTACCGTCAAAGAACCTAGTCCAGATTTAACGCCACCGTGGGGAGATGTGAATCACACATTTATTCAAGATCTAGGGATTACGAGTCACAATTTTGCAAATAGTTTATTCACAGCGATCGATCATGTGGTGATTAATGTGTCGGAAATGTCATCAACCGCAGCATGGTATGCCCAAAATATGGGGTTGTCCAGAGGCGATCGCTTCACAATTCAAACCGAATATTCCGCCCTGAGTAGTATAGTCATGAAATCCGCAGATGGCAATCAACCGATTCAAATTCCCATTAACGAACCAACCACCCCTAATTCCCAAATTCAGGAGTTCCTAAATTACAATAACGGCGCAGGAGTTCAGCATCTGGCATTGCTTACAGATGACATTACCGCGACAGTAGCAAAACTGAAACAAAGGGGAGTAGATTTCTTAGAAACCTCGCCGCCAATTTTAGTAGAGCAGCAAGATCAAACTTCGGGGCAGACCCTAATGCAAATTTTCACAAAACCAATTTTTAATGAACCTACCTTCTTTTTGGAAATTATCCAACGCCAAAACCATGCCCAAGGCTTCGGAGAAAGAAACTTTCAAGCATTATTTGAAGCAGTAGAGCGGCAACAGTTAATTAAAGTCTAAAATTAGGACATCTAATCTATTTGAACTAATGGCAGAACTCGAAAAACTCATAAAAATTGCCGAAGACGAATTGGTCGAGTACAGTACTAAAGCTCGCAAAATCGAAAAACTACGGCGGAAAATTGGTCTAACCTTCACCAAAGCCCAACGCCAAGCTGCCCAAGCTCAACTTTTAGCAGAAATGCAACCAAATAGCCTTAATAAATTAGTGGCAGAACAGAGGCAAACCGTAGCTCTACCATTTTGGGGAATTGCGGGCTTAGGATTATTACTATCTATTTCCTTGAATGAACCTCTAGGACTATTTGCGGCGGCGGGTGGCACGATTGGAGCGATCGCTCTGCAAAAATGGGGATGGGAACTCCAAGCTAAGCTTTTACTTTTAGAAACCTTTGCCGAAATTGAAACTTTATCTAATTAGATGCAGATGGAAGATAAACCCGAACAAATAATACTCGTAGATCAAAACGATCAGCAGATCGGAACTGCCGAAAAATTGTGGGTGCATCAACAGGGACGATTACACCGAGCTTTTTCCATATTTGTGATTAATTCCCAAGGGCAGTTGCTATTACAAAAACGAGCGATCGCTAAATATCATTCAGGCGGACTATGGACAAATACCTGCTGTAGTCATCCTCGACCTGATGAGTCTATCCTTAGTGCGGGCGATCGTAGACTTCAAGAAGAAATGGGATTTGCCTGTGAACTATCGGAAATTTTTAGCTTTATTTATAACTCTCCCCTCGATCATGGCTTAATTGAATATGAATACGACCATGTACTTTTAGGCAAATTTGATGGTGAACCAATCTTAAATCCCTTGGAAGCCGAAGATTGGCAATGGATAGATCTAGATCAATTAAAATTAGCCCTAGTTACTAGCCCCGAACTTTATACTTTTTGGTTAAAAGCTTGCTTTGATAAATTCTTGGACTATCT
Organism: Synechococcales cyanobacterium PMM_0082; assembly: GCA_949127865.1. Taxonomy (GTDB): domain Bacteria; phylum Cyanobacteriota; class Cyanobacteriia; order Pseudanabaenales; family Pseudanabaenaceae; genus PCC-7502. The sequence goes on along the minus strand of CASBQR010000203.1, from coordinate 7,216 downwards.
ACCGCAAGCTGATTTTACACAGGTAAATATTTAGAATATATTAAAATTCACTGTAAAGTATTCACTGTAAAGTATTGAGCGTATGCCAATTTGGAACCCTTGGAACCCAATGAAAACTCAAATTCAGCAACGATATTTGATCGCATTAATCGGACTTTCCCTAGCCTCTTGTTCTACCCCTCCACCTCAAGCAGAAGTGCGAGCCGTTTCAGTTCCCATCGCTACCGTAGAACCTGGTACCGTTTCGGATAGCTCTGACTATGTGGCAAGCTTGCAATCACGACAATCTATTACGTTGCAGCCTCGGATTAATGGCTATGTCCAAGAGATTTTTGTCAAAGCGGGAGATATTGTTCAAGCGGGTGCGCCAATTTTACGCATAGATCCTAGCCAACAGGAATCCCTAGTGCAGCAAGCCTCAGCCGCCACAGCCACATCCCAAGCCGAGCTCCAAAGTGCTAGAGCCACCCTTGAGCAATTAATTGCCAGTGAGCAAGCAGCGAGGTCAAATGTGGAATTTAACCAAACAGAATTTAATCGGTTTTCCAAGCTAACTGCTGAAGGTGCAACTACACGTCAGAACCTAGATAGTATTTCAAATAATCTCCGAAATGCAAAATCAGATTTAGGGCAGGTTAAGGCTCAAATCTTGGCGCAACGGGCAAATATCAATAGTGCAGAGCGACGTATTGATCAATCGGTAGCTAATGTCAATCAACAAAGATTACAACTGGATTTTTATACTGTAAATGCGCCTTTTACTGGTGCGATCGGCGATATTCCCATTAAAATTGGCGATCTTGTGAGTAACACTACAGCCCTAGCGACAATAACGCAAAATGAAGTTCTAGAGGTACAGGTGGCTGTGCCTGTGGAAAATGCACCTCGACTCAAAATGGGAATGACAATGCAGGTAATTGATGACAAAGATCAGCCCCTCAGTAATGGTCGGGTATCTTTTATCTCACCTAATATCACTGCTCAAAATCAATCAATTTTAGTCAAAGCTACTTTTAATAATGATCGCAAGCAATTACGAGCTAATCAGTTTGTTAGAGCTAGACTAATTTGGGATACGCGCAGTGGAGTTTTGGTGCCGACTACCGCTATTTCCCGTTTAGGCGGTCAAGATTTTGTTTTTGTTGCTGAGAATAAAGGTAAAGATGGACAACTAGTTGCTACCCAAAAACCAATTAGATTAGGCAGAATTACAGGCAACAAACAGGAAGTAATTTCAGGCTTAGAGGCAAATGAACGGATTGTCGTTTCGGGTATTTTGCAACTGCAGAATGGGGCGGCGATCGCTCCTGCCGAGAATAGGAATGATCAGACTTGATCTTAAGCCCCTGCAGAGATGGTTAAACCCTAAACGCCTAGTCCTATTTCAAGCCTGTGCGATCGGTTTGGTGGCTGCCCTCTCCGCAGTAATTCTCAAGCAATCCATCGGTCTGTTTGGAGGCTGGCGCATTCAGATTGCCAATGATTTACCTCCACTTTTGGCTCTTCCCCTTATCGGTCTGTGTGGCGGCTATTTATCGGGTTTTCTAATTGAGACCTTTGCCCCTGAAGCTGCTGGGAGTGGTATTCCCCAAGTCAAGGCGGCTTTGGGCTATGTGCCAGTGGTAATAAATCTGCGGGTGGCGATCGTAAAGCTGATCAGTACAATTTTGGCACTTGGTTCAGGCTTGGCTTTGGGAAGGCAGGGACCAACTGTGCAAATCGGTGCTGCCCTAGCTGCCCAACTGAGTCGATGGGTACCTACTTCTCCAGATTATCAAAGGCAACTAATAGCTGTGGGAGCAGCTGCTGGTCTTGCTGCGGGGTTTAATGCCCCGATCGCTGGGGTTTTGTTTGTAATCGAAGAATTACTCCATGATGTTTCTAGTCTGACTTTAAGTACAGCGATTTTGGCATCGTTCATTGGTGGGGTAGTTTCACGAATTTTGGGAGGGAGTAATCTACCTACCCTCGGCTCCCAATTATCCGCACAGGTACAATTTGATCCCATAGAGATTCCCTTCTTTATATTGTTGGGGGCATTGATTGGGGTTTTTGCCGTATTGTTTAGCCGTGGGGTAATTGCTGGTATCGGTTGGAATCGGCGAATCTTTAAGTTGCGCCTACGGTGGCGGATTGCGATCGCTGGAGTGGTATCTGGAGTGGCGATCGCTCTATTACCTATGGATTTTCGAGACTCAACAGGGTTACAGCAATTTTTATCCACAGGGTCAACCCAATGGCAGTTAACCGCAGGGGCGTTTGCAGTCAGATTTTGTCTAACCCTAATTGCCTGTAGTGCCGAAGCTCCAGGTGGACTATTTGCCCCAACTTTGATTTTAGGGGCAGCTTTGGGCTCACTATTTGGGAATTGGGAGGTGAGTTTATTACACTCTGGCAATCCTTCGGTTTATGCCTTAGCTGGCATGGGTGCATTTTTTGGGGCTGTAGCAAAAGTGCCAATTACCGCCTTTGTGATTGTGTTTGAGATGACTATGGACTTTAATATTGTCCTCCCTTTAATGATTGTGACTGTAGTCGCTAATTTAGTTTCAGAAAAATTTATTCCCGGTTCCCTTTATACGCAGCTTTTAGCCATGAATGGGATTTCCTTAAAAGCAGAACCGACCGCCGATGGGATCTGGTTGAGCTTAAAAGCTGGGGATATTATGCAACAAAAAGTAGAAACCCTAAATGTGGAAATGGGCTTAGATGAAGTTCGCTTGCTATTTGGGCGATCGCACCATCGGGGGTTTCCAGTTTTAGAAGCAGGGAAAGTGGTTGGAATCGTGACCCAGACAGATTTAGTGAAAATTCAGGAACGAAAGCTCCAAGGAACAGAAACGCTAAGGGAAGTTATGACCCCTAATCCTGTAACGGTCAGCCCAGAAGACAGCTTGGCGCAAGTGCTATATTTGCTTTCGCATTTCAAGCTATCGCGACTACCCGTTATCGACTCCTCGCGGTTAGTTGGTATTATTACTCGCAGTGATATTTTACGAGTAGAAACCGATAAGTTAAAAGGAGCAGATTATAAACGCTTAGATCGTTCCTATGCCATATATCAAACCCGTGGTGCCAGCACAGGTAGGGGGTTAATCCTGCTGCCGCTTCGGAATACTTGGGAAGAAAATGTTTATTTAATTGATATTGGTTTAGCGATCGCCTCATCCTTAACATACGAACTAGAATGTTTAAGTATCATCACCATTTCACAGCATCTGTCTACCGCCAAAACATCAGTCTCCACTACTAATAGTATAGATATTTTAGATCAGGCGAAAAAACTGGCAGATGCTAACAAAGTTCCGCTTCATACCCAAATTCGGGTTTCCCATGAACCTGCTACTACAATTCAAGAAGTCATTGATGAAAGATTCATAGACTTAGTACTGCTAGATTGGCAGCAAGGATATATTCCAGCTACTTGTAATTTGGTGATGATCAGAAAAGCTAACGCAGAGTATATGCCGACCTTCGGTAATCGTTGGCTAGTTGTGATCTCAGATGTCAATGCGGAGGCGGCGATCGCTTTTATTCCACATTTAATTCCTGCTAATATCCAACCACAAATTTCCGTCTGCCACATTTTTCATGCTAATCAAAAGAATTACGAACCCGTAGACTTAAATCGCAGTGTTCAAAACCTAGCTCGTAATTTGCAAATCCCCATAGAAATCATTCCAATTTGCACCAAATCGATCGCCGATGCCATGAGTGATATATCCCAACAAGAGCAAAGTGACGTTGTAATTTATATTGGCAAGCCAAATCAACTGGAAAAAGTGGCAGAAGCGATCGCCTGTAATTTAATTTTTATTAACTTCTAGTCAAGGCACCAAATAACACATATAGCCCCCCTACAATAATCCCCCCGCCAGCATAGCGAATCAAGCGTTCATTAAAAAATTTCTGTGCTAAAGTTCCTGCCGTCATCCCTACTAAGTGCAAACCAATGGTAGCTAACATAAATCCTGCGGCATATTCCAAACCTGATACATCTTTAGGCATTTCGGCACCATGGGCATAGCCATGAAAAATTGCCAATATCCCCACAATGCTAATGCTTACGGCTAAAGGTAGGCGGGTCGCCATCAGCACTAAGCCACCTAATATTAGATCAGAAGCAATAATTCCTTGCTCTACAAACGGTAAAGTTAAACCTGAAATTCCTAAAGCTCCTCCCACTGCCATCACTCCCACAAAGGTAAGAGGAATTGACCAGATCGCCTGACCACCTAACTGGGCTGCCCAAAGTCCCACCGCTACCATTGCTAATATATGATCCAATCCGCCAATGGGATGATCCAAGCCATGCAAAAAACCTGAGGTCTCTCCAGCATTAACGTGAGCAGAGGCGATCGCTGGAATTAATCCCAGTCCAAATGCAGATGTGATCGACAGTATACGCAGTGTAAATTTATGGAACATGGTTTCTACCTGTAGTTTCGATTTCATAGCTCATTTAATTATTTGACATTACCGTTTTCTGCCTGAATCTGCAACTTTAGCAAGGATCAAATTTTCAATTATGGGTGTGTTAAACTCTAAAAATGAAATGATTATGAAAAGTCTATGACGATTAATACCTATCCTGTTAAATGGCTTCCTACCCTATTTTTGGGGCTAATTTTAGGTGGGTGTACAGGGCAGTTGTCGAGCGATCGCCCGAATCAAAATCTAAATCCTCAGCAAGAGCGAAAAGTAATTTTTACCACGTTTACTGTCCTTGCAGATATGGCGCAAAATGTGGCTGGGGATAAGGTGATCGTCACATCTTTAACTAAAATTGGTTCGGAAATCCATGGCTATGAACCCACCCCCAGTGATTTAGTCAGAGCCTCAAAAGCCAGCTTAATTTTAGACAATGGTTTTGGTTTAGAACGCTGGGCGGAGAAATTTTATAGCAATTTAAACAATGTCCCCCATGTCACTCTGAGTACAGGTATAACTCCAATTTTAATTAGCAGTGATGCCTACACTGGCAAACCCAATCCACATGCTTGGATGTCACCAACTAATGCCCTTATTTATGTAGAAAATATCCGTAAGGCTCTAGTCGAGGTCGATCCTGCCAATACAGCTACATTTAACGCCAATGCTAAATCCTATAGCCAAGCGATCGCCAATATCGATCAAAAACTACGCCAAACCATAGCGACCATGCCCAATAATCAAAGATATTTAGTCACCTGTGAGGGGGCTTTTTCCTATTTAGCCAAAGATTATGGATTGCAAGAACTATACCTATGGTCAGTTAACGCCGACGTACAGGGCACACCGCAACAAATTCGGCGTGTGATTGACAAAGTTAAGTCCGAGCGGATCCCAGTTATATTTTGTGAAAGTACAGTCAACGCTAATGCCCAAAAAGAAGTTGCTAAGCAAACAGGAGCAAAGTTTGGTGGGGTCTTTTATGTGGATTCCCTTTCTGCCAAGGATGGAGTTGCACCTACTTATTTGAAGTTGCTGGAATCTAACGTTAATACTTTAGTAGGGCAGGGATCAAAATCATGAGCATTCAAGTTGAAAATTTGACAGTGGACTATAACGGCAAAGTCGCTCTCCACGGTGCCAATTTACATCTAGGGGCAGGGGCGATCGCTGGTCTAGTTGGCATGAATGGTAGTGGTAAATCGACTTTATTTAAGGCAATTATGGGATTTGTCGCCCCTAGTTCTGGGCAAGTTTTAATTAATAATTTACCCATCCGCCGCGCTCAAAAACAGGGCTTAGTCGCCTATATTCCGCAATCAGAGGAAGTAGATTGGAATTTTCCCGTTAGTGTGCATGATGTGGTGATGATGGGACGCTATGGCTATATGAATTTTTTAAGGATTCCCAGCAAACGCGATCGCCAAGTTGTGAAAGATAGCCTAACTAAAGTGCAAATGTGGGATTATCGCGATCGGCAAATAGGTGAGTTATCAGGTGGGCAGAAAAAGCGGGCATTTTTGGCGAGGGCATTAGCGCAACAGGGAACATTAATGCTTTTGGATGAACCATTTACAGGGGTGGATATCAAAACCGAAAAGGCAATTATTGAGTTGCTACTGGAATTAAAAGCCCAAGGACACACTATTTTAATTTCTACCCATGATCTAAATTCGATTTCCACCTTTTGCGATCAAGTGGTATTCATCAATCAAACGATTTTGGCATACGGGGCTACCCAAGATATTTTTACCCAAGAAAACTTAGCTCGCACCTTTGGGGAAATTATCCCTAATATCAAAACTGATCGGGACTAATTATGAATATTTTAGATTGGTTTACGGCTCCCCTGTCTTACGACTTTATGGTGCGGGCAATCTTAATTAGTGGCTTTATCGGTATAGTCTGTGCGGTGCTTTCTTGCTTTATGACCCTCAAGGGCTGGGCATTAATGGGGGATGCGGTTTCCCATTCCGTGACTCCTGGGGTGGTTTTGGCGCATATTTTAGGACTACCATTTGCGATCGGCGCATTTGTATTTGGCGTAGGTTCGGTGCTAGCGATCGGCTTTATTAAATCCCATACTCGCATCAAAGAAGACACGGTGATCGGATTAGTATTTACAGGCTTCTTCGCCTTTGGGCTGGTCTTAATTTCCAAGAATCCTAGCAACATCGACCTCAATCACATCCTCTTTGGCAATATCCTTGGAATTTCTACCTCCGATCTAATTCAAACTTTGGTAATTGGCATCTTTACCCTAATCACAGTTTTAATTTTGCGGAAGGATTTACTCTTATTTTGTTTCGACCCAATTCATGCTCGTTCCATCGGCTTAAATGTGGACGTTCTTTATTATGTTTTACTAACATTACTATCTTTAACAATTGTCGTAGCGTTACAGGCCGTGGGCATTATTTTAGTAGTGGCTATGTTGGTAACTCCAGGGGCGATCGCCTACCTCTTAACCGATCGCTTTGATCACATGATCGGCTATGCCGTTTTATCAGGAGTATTTTCTAACGTGATCGGCACCTATATCAGCTATTACCTTGATGCATCTACGGGCGGCTGTATTGTTGTACTCCAAACTCTCTTATTTGTGATGGTAATGATCTTTGCCCCCAAATACGGGCTTCTCAGGAAAAAATTATACAGATAAAATTTTTTATAGAAATAGCCGTAAAACCCAACGGTTTTAACCGTGGGATATAAGGCGGTGAGCGAGAGCGAACAATCTACTTTATTTTTTGGTTTTCAATATACTTTTTAATAGTATCAGACG
>CASBQR010000202.1 GCA_949127865.1 Synechococcales cyanobacterium PMM_0082 | reverse complement strand
GGGATAATGCGATCGCTTTATAATTTGCAGTTAAAATTTAATCAATCTTTACAAGAATCCGCTCAGAAATTAAATTCAATTTACAAACCTCGATCTTTTATTCAACTTGCCTATGGTTATTTGCCTTTGGTTTTAGGTGGAAATTTAGCGCACTATTTACGTTTATTTTTACAAGAAGCGGGAAGAATCATCCCTGTGACGATCGCTACATTTAGTTTAGATACAGAGTTAAATGGCTCTAGCTTGGTTGTTAATTTACCAATATTTGTAGCTGATCCTGCGGTAATTAGTTTCTTACAAGCTACTACTTTAATCTTTTCCGTAATTTTGACTTGGCTATTAACTCAAAAAATTGCCCGTCAACCTTGGCGATCGCTTTTACCTCAACATCTTTGCACTTTAATTTTAGCGATCGCTCTATGGAAAATAATTATTTAATTCTGCCTACCTTTGGCTAAAACTAATCAGTTAAATTTTAAATAATTAGGTATTTAATAAAAAAATCCCCCAGACAATCCTGAGGGAAATACAAATGAATTGCGTTAAAATACTAATCTAAATCTGGCATAGAAAGCACAGCTTCAGTTTCACGAGCAATACCTTTTTCAAATCCAGCTACAGCAGCTCTAGCACGACCAGCATGCCATAGGTGCCCAACTAGGAAGAAGAAGAATAACACAAAGTGAGATGTTGACAACCAAGAGCGAGGTGAAACAAAGTTTACTGCATTAATTTCAGTGATAACTCCACCGACAGAGTTGATAGAACCCAAAGGTGCATGGGTCATATACTCAGCCGCCCGACGAGCTTGCCAAGGTTGAATATCATTCTTTAGTTTGTCAATGTCTAAACCGCTAGGTCCACGCAAAGGTTCAATCCAAGGAGCGCGAACATCCCAGAAGCGCATGGTTTCACCACCAAAGATGATTTCTCCAGAAGGAGATCTCATTAAATATTTACCTAAACCAGTAGGACCTTGAGAAGTACCAATGTTGGCACCTAGTTTCTGATCACGGATAATAAAGGTTAAAGCTTGGGCTTGAGAAGCTTCAGGACCAGTGGGCCCATAGAATTCACTTGGATAAACAGTATTGTTAAACCATACATAGCAAGTAGCAATAAATGCCATCAAAGACAAAGCACCTAAACTATAAGAAAGGTATGCTTCTCCTGACCAAACAAGGGCACGACGAGCCCAACCGAATGGCTTGGTTACAATGTGCCAAATTCCGCCACCGATACAAATGATGCCAATCCAAATATGTCCACCAACCACATCTTCGAGGTTATTTACACCAACAATATTGCCAGAGCCACCGAATGGAGAGCTAAGAATATAGCCAAAAATAATTAAGGGATTTACAGTTGGATTAGTAATCACTCGAACATCTCCACCACCAGGTGCCCAAGTGTCATACAGTCCACCGACAAACATCGCTTTGATCACAAGCAGGAAAGCTCCTAATCCCAACAAGATCAGGTGAATGCCCAAAATTGTGGTCATTTTGTTCTTATCTTTCCAATCGTAACCAAAGAAAGCTGAGTAATTTTCTAAAACCTCAGGTCCACGTAAGGCATGGTAAATACCACCTAAACCAAGGACAGCAGAGGAAATAAGGTGAAGTACAGCGACAACAAAGTAAGGAAAAGTATCAATGACTTCGCCTCCTGCGCCAACACCCCAACCTTGACTAGCAAGGTGAGGTAGCAAGATTAAGCCTTGCTCGTACATGGGTTTTTCTGGAACGAAGTGAGCGACCTCAAACAAGCACATTGCGCCTGCCCAAAATACAATTAGTCCAGCATGAGCAACGTGAGCGCCCAAAAGCTTGCCAGATAGATTAATTAGACGTGCATTCCCAGACCACCAAGCAAAGCCTGTTGTATCTTGGGTACGTCCGCCTACTCCTAGAGAATTATTGAAATTAATAGTTGCAGTCACGAGGTAGGTTCTCCCGTATGTTTTCTTAAGATTTCTATTATTGCAGTTAAAACTAGTAAAGATGCTAGCCACTGAGATTTTTCAGTAACCAACACCTTAAGACTATGACATGAAATTATAGTGCGTTACCACGAGGTAGAACTTCTTCAGGGAAGATGAATTTTTCTGCAGGTTGATCTTGAGGAGCCATCCAAGCACGAATACCTTCATTTAACAGTAGGTTTTTAGTGTAGAAGGTTTCAAATTCAGGATCTTCCGCAGCTCTGACTTCTTGAGAAATAAAGTCATAGGCACGCAGGTTTAGAGCCAAACCGACAATACCAACACTACTAAACCAAAGCCCTGTTACAGGAACAAAGAGCATAAAAAAGTGCAGCCAACGTTTGTTGGAAAAAGCGATACCAAAGATTTGACTCCAGAAACGGTTAGCAGTAACCATAGAGTAGGTTTCTTCAGCTTGAGTAGGGTTAAAGGCAACGAAAGTATTTGAACCTTCACCATCATCATACAAAGTATTTTCTACGGTCGCACCGTGGATAGCGCATAGTAAAGCCCCACCGAGGATACCAGCAACACCCATCATGTGGAAGGGGTTTAGTGTCCAGTTGTGGAAGCCTTGCAAGAATAAGATGAAGCGGAAAATACCAGCAACACCAAAGCTAGGTCCAAAGAACCAGCCAGATTGCCCTAAGGGATAGAGTAAAAATACGGATACAAAAACGGCGATTGGACCAGAAAATGCGATCGCATTATAAGGACGGATACCAACTAGACGAGAAATTTCAAATTGACGGAGCATAAAGCCAATCAAGCCAAAAGCTCCGTGCAGAGCTACAAATGTCCAAAGACCGCCAATTTGAATCCATCTGGTAAAGTCACCCTGTGCTTCAGGTCCCCAGAGCAAGAGCAGAGAATGTCCCATGCTAAGTGCAGGAGAAGATACGGCAACAGTTAAAAAGTTGGCACCTTCAAGGTAGCTAGAAGCTAAACCGTGGGTGTACCAAGAAGAAACAAAACTTGTGCCAGTCATCCAGCCGCCCACTGCTAAAAATGCAGTAGGGAAGAGTAAAAGACCGCTCCAACCGATAAATACGAATCGATCGCGCTTTAGCCAGTCGTCAAGAATATCAAACCATCCTCTTTCAACTTGCTGCGATCGCCCCATTGCAATGGTCATAAATTAAAATCCTCTTATATTTACTATTTACAGACTTAATTTGAGTTAACTAATTAGTGCTATCTTTTTTGTAGTTACGAGTTTGTAACTTTAAAGTTGATAATCAGCTTTTGCCCAATAAGGGTAATTGACTGAAAATTGCTATTGCTAAATAAAAAGATCTTACCTTAAGTTTTTACTTAATATAAAGCAATTATTATGGTGTCAGCTTAACACATCTTTACGTTTGATGAAATTGAAATTGCAATTAAATTTGAACGAATTTAAAAACCTTACAAAGCCCTAGACCCAAGCAATTCAAGTAAGTAAATTTACTCATTACTGTACTAATTGAGCAATGAAATCGGCGATTCGGGCAGATCCACCGCTTAAACCTACCCGTTCAGTGCCATTGACTTTACAAGCTTCTAGGTAGTCAGAGTTTTGTAAGGTCAGTTTAACGGTTTGGGCTGCCTCATTTAGGATATTTGGGGTGGCGGGGATCTTCCCGATAGTTTGTACAGATATTCCCAGCAAGCGCATTTGAGCATCGGCAAAGGAATAGGTAAATTGAGGTCCCTGTCCTAAAATTTGAATTACGGGTTTGCCTAAGCCTACAGCTTGCTCGACCGCAGTACCTGCCATGCCGATTGCTAAATTAGATTTGTGCAGAATATCGGCAAAAGCTGTACTAAAACAAGTTAGTTCTATTTGGCTCTGATTGACATGATTGTAGACAAAACGGTAGGGAGGGTCAAAGTTCCAGCCATGTTCAATAGCGATCGCCATTAGGACTTCTGACTCCATCATTTTTGGCACAAGGGCGGCTCTAAACTGAACTGAATTGGGGCTAAATTCACGGGCGATCGCTACAGCTAAATCCAACATGATTCCAAGGTTATGACAAGCTTCGGGGAGCCGACTACCAGGTAATAAAGCAATCATGGGAATTTCTGGCTTTAATTCTAAATTCATCCCCATAGGTTTTAATACATCCATAATCGGATAACCTGCAAATATCGCTTTAGATATACCTTGCTGTTGCATTAGTTGAGCAGTGAAGGCATCCCGGGTAAAAATAGTTTTACAAAGTGAAGATCCCATTAACCAATTCATTAAAAATGGGGGTTGCATCCGATTCTCGTAGTGGGCGGATGAAGACACAATAAAGGCTGTATAGGGACATCCTGTAATTCTTGCCAGTGCCAAAGGTACGATATCTCCCGTGGCAAATATCAGATCGCAATCTTTTGTAAATGCTCTTGCTGCCTTAATTTGTTGCCATGTCAGTTTTAATAGACCTTTTTGGACATCTGTTAATAACTGACGTTTATCCATATATACAAATCCACCAGATGGCAAACTCAAGGTTGGGGTAATGATATCCACTCCCAATTTTCGATAGGCATTACCTTCTCCTACCATTGGTAAAGCTGCTACTTGAATATTAGGGTAATTAAGTTGGAGAGCTTTTAAGACTTGACTGGCGTTTAGGTCTTCGCCATGACCATTACTAATAAATAAGACTTTTTTAAAACACATCTTCATAAATCTCATTTATGGTCAAGTTTAAGTCTATGGATTTTAATTGTAATTGATCATCTTTGACTAGACTTTCGTTTCATTTATACGTCAAATGCTGTCAATAGTTCGTTAAATGCTTTACGGCTTAATCCTGTTAAACCTCACATAAGTCTGTCGTTATTTAATGCTCGTTCGATAATGGGTGACTTTGTTAGCAAGTCCATAGAGGTTATGGGCGATCGCTTTATACTTTTCTTTGACAAAATTCTGCGGTAATATACATTCGATGATTGAGTTAAACTCTGGTCTTATCGAGTTTGGAAAAACGAACTACAAAGCAATCGCTGAGCTACGTACCCAAATAGAGAAGATTCACGCAAGGGATATGCTTGTCTTATTATAATGTTCCGAGCTTCCTGAAAAGCAAGCGTCCTGTTGATTCATATTCACTAATTGAAAGGCGGGGTTAACAGTTCGTTCAATCCGAACCGATCTCTCTCTTTAAGTTATCCGTTTTCAGCAGAGATTAAGAAAGAAAAATAGTTGAGTTCAGAGAGATTATTGGCGATCAAGGATCACGTCACAGCATCAGGTGAAAGTGTTAGATTCAAGGCTGACTGTCGCTACTCAATTCAAGCACTAGATTGCAAAGAAAAGAAAAGTAGTATCATGGATTGTATTCACAAAGCCAGCGTAAAATCTATGACCAAACTACTGGAAACAGCGTTTAGTGAAGCTCAAAAGCTCTCAAATTATCTTCAAGATGAACTTACCCAACAGTTGCTAGAAGATATTCAAAATGAACTGTGTTGGCAGGAAACCTTATCAAGAAAAGATATTGATCTAAGCGTCCTCCAAAAAATGGCTCAATCAGCATTGACTACCGATCAAAAAGGAGAGACTGTAGAAAAGGGCTTTGGTGAGGAGTAGTGAAGTTATTCAGAAGACTTTGTGAAGCTCTTGGGTAAACTACCGCAACGGATAAAAGAAGCTGTATCCTCGACTTACTTCTCAGGAATTAAAATTAGATTAATTCACTTAGAAAGAATCCACTCCACAGCATCAAGGAGGCGATCGCCAATGTAGTCGGGTTGAACTGAATGCTGATAGTCACCTGATAACACTTTTTCGCCAAAGCCACTTTTGACTAAAATACCTGTACAACCTGCATTGTGAGCTAGGTCAATATCTGTCGCTTTATCGCCTACCATAAAACTTTTTCTTAAATCCAAATCATGTTGCCATGCCGCCGCTACTAACATACCCGTATTCGGTTTACGCCAAGTTGAGTAATAGTTCAAACTCGGATTAATTCCCCCTTCAGGTTGACTGAGGCTAGGGCAGTAATACATCGCATTTAGATAGGCACCTGCTTCGGTTTTTAGAAGATTTTGTAAGCGATCGTGTAAAGCTTCAATATGGGCAAGGTCATAATAGCCACGGGCAGCCCCTGCTTGATTAGAAACCAGACAGCAAAATACATTTCGATCATTGAGCGATCGCACTGCCTGAGCCACCCCATCTATTAAAACTAAATCCTCAAGCTTGTGAATATATCCCGCTTCTTGATTTAAGACACCATCGCGATCGAGAAAAACAGCAGGTTTAAGCATTGGTTTCAGAATTGGGAGATTCTACAATGGGTTCAATATTGGGCGAAGTAATAGGTTCTGACCACACAGCTTCAGGGGATGCCACCAAGGGTTGTACTATTGGTTTTGGCGTTACTTCTTCAGTGGTAACTACTTCTGTCTGAATGGAGACTTCTTCGCTTATAAGTGATTCATCGGTTTTAGAATCTATCACTTCTAGACTTGGAGCTTCCTGATTTGGCTCTTCTGTTAGAGATGTTGGTGATATTGGCAATTCAGAAGCTGGAGGATCATTAATAACTGGTTCAGGTATTTCAGAAATGATAGGACTAGCGATCGCCTCTGGAATTTTAATTTCTGTTATAGGCTCTTGAGTAGGGACTGTTTCTGATACAGGCAACTCTGGGGCAATTGGATTTTGGACTTCTATTACTTCTGGAGGCGCTTCTGGAGAAATAATTGATGGCGGAGTCTCTGGTTCGGGACTGGGAATATTAGTTAGTTGTTCTAAGTTTGGGGTTTGGGATTCAACTTTGGGTTTTGGTTCTAATGTAACTTTTATGATCGATGGGGCATCAGGGACAAAATTTAGGAGTTGGGGCGATCGCTTGCCAATGGAAGTAAAAGCTGAATTAATAGCCTCTAGGGGCAAGGGTGTTATTTTATTTAAATCCGCCTCAGACAGTAAAAGTATTCTAATTGCCACTGCTCCAGCTTGGAGAAGTAAGTTACTAATTAAGAAAAATACCAACCACCATAGAATTCCTAAAATCCTTAAACCCGATGGTAAAGGTAAAACATGAGCAACTAAAGGAGCCGCCGCATAGATTTTATAAAAGATGGCATCAATCAAAACTCCAAGGGCGATCGCAACTAAAACTGTCTTGAAATCTTTAACAACTGCCAAAATGCGCCGTTCACTCTCATCACTTAATTCTAGAGGCTTGGCAAATACCCATAAACTAAAAGGCGATAGAGGTTTCCACCACTGCAAAATAACTGGTAAAGCGATCGCTGGCAAACCCAAAACCGTAATCTCAAACCACTCAGGGAAGACTGGATCGCCTACCCCCAAGCCTAACATTGCGATAATTAAAGTCAGAGGTGTCGCCGCCAGTAGGGCAATATGAAACCAGAGAAACGGCTCTGATTTTTGGTATTCGGAGGTTAAAGAATTGCCTAAGTTTTGTTGAGCCATTTAGATTATCCAAAGAGCGTACAGTTTTAAGTTACCACGGAGACAGCCTTGCCTGAAACTAGAATATCTACCTAAACACTTTAGGACTGACGCACTCAAATTTAGAGAAACTTAGGGGGACAGCCCCAAATCCCCTTTTAAATATAGGTTTTCTTTTATACTACATAAGTCCTACACTCACAAAATTTAAGTTTAGGAAGTCAACACATTGGTTTTATGGGTTTTTTGGTTGTGATAAGGTTATCTGCATTGAGCAAAATTGCTTGGATTCCTGATCATCCCAAAGAACAGTTGACTATGTTGGAAAATAAGGAACGTGCGCCCCGAAATCGGACAATTACGCTGAAGGACGAGGAAAAAGCAAAATACAAACAAAGCTTATTGCGCTTAGATCAGCCTGTGGACTTACAAGAAGTGCTCAACCGTACGATTAACCAAGACTTGTTTCAAGTAATAGATTTTTTGCCGAAACATTCCGTTGATCTGCTATTTATTGATCCACCTTACAATCTCAATAAAACATTTAACTCTAGTAGTTTTAAGAAGAAAGATTTAGACACTTATACAGATTGGCTAGATGCATTTTTGGCTGGTCTTGAGGGAATGCTTAAGCCCACTTCTTCAATTTATATATGTTGTGACTGGCAATCGTCACCTGCGGTATTTGAGGCAGTTAAAGATCGTTTTCAAGTTCGTAACCGTATAACGTGGGAGCGAGAAAAAGGACGTGGAGCAGATAAGAACTGGAAAAATTCATCAGAGGATATTTGGTTTTGTACAGTTTCTGATGCATATACATTTAACATAGATGCAGTTAAGCTAAAACGAAAAGTAATGGCTCCTTACACTGTGAATGGTACTCCCAAAGATTGGCACATAACAGACAAAGGAAACTATCGCCTTACTCATCCCTCTAACCTGTGGACAGATTTAACTATTCCTTTTTGGTCAATGCCAGAGAACACAGATCATCCAACTCAAAAGCCAGAAAAGTTAGTTGCTAAAGCTATTCTCGCCAGTTCTAATCTTGGAGATGTGATTTTTGATCCTTTTCTGGGTTCAGGAACAACATCTGTGGTTGCCAAAAAATTAGGTAGGCAATATTTTGGTGTGGAGCTTGATGAAATGTATGCTTGTTTGACTGAGAAGCGTCTAGAGATTGCTGAGATCGAGCCATCAATCCAAGGCTACTCTGAAGGCGTGTTTTGGGAAAGAAATACGTTGAGTGAACAGCTACGCTCTATTAATCAAAAAGCTGCCTCGTCCTTGATCCAAACGAAAGGATCTGATTAATTTTTTATGTTTATTCTGTTGCCTAAGTTTTGTTGAGACATTTAGGTTAACCAAAAAGCGTATAATTTTAAGCTACTACGGGGACAGCTTAACTCATGCCTGAAAGTAAAATATCGATCGCTCAGCATTACCACGAACGCACTAAATACGATCCTGAAACTATTGCCGCAAAAGGGCAAGCTTTGGATTGGAATCAACAGCCCTCCTCTTATAAAGTTTATCAAGTGGGTAAGGTTTACGATCTCAAAATGTATTTAACTGAGGATGCGCCTGATAATTTTATTGCGGAAAAATGGCAACGCTTGTCTCGGCTCTTGCTTTGTAGTTATGGACTAACGGCTAAAGTTCGCACTTCATCGGGTGAAATTTACTTGAGGTCGGCACCATCAGCGGGAGGGCTGTATCCAGCAGAGGTGTATATTATTGCTAATAATCGCTCATTTTTGGCACCAGGTATCTATAATTATCAGCCTCAAACTCATTCCCTTGTGCATTTTTGGGAATCCGATCAAATTTGGGATCGTTTGCAAGTTTCCTGCTTTTCCCATCCTGTTTTTAGAATTACTGATCTGGCGATCGCTACAACAGGTGTATTTTATCGATCAGCATGGCGGTATCAAGATCGAGCCTATCGCCGCATTTTTCTCGATACAGGACATTTGTTGGGCAATATTGAATTGGCTGGGGCGATTAATGATTTTCGTCCCTATTTAGTTGGTGGCTTTGATGATCAAGCGGTAGATGATCTTTTATATTTGAATCGGGAGCAAGAAGGAGCGATCGCCGTGATTCCACTCCTTGACTTAAGGGATAGTCCACCTAAGAATTCCGCTGAAATTGAGCAAGTTTTAGCGATTGCGCCCACAGCTTTACCTTCAGTAACGAATACTAACTATCCCCGACTTGTCGATGGTGAACTATTGGCGTACCTACATCAGGCCTCAGAAATTCATAGTGAAGATCTAGAATCAAAGCAACAAATCGTAAAGTTGCCCCATAACCGAGAGGATAAGTATAACTTTCCTTTCTGCACTAAGGTTTCAACTGTGACAACTGCCCTCAACTGGGGTAAAGAACTTGAAGATTTAGAAAGTACAATCCTGAAACGGCGCTCTACTCGTGCTTTTACAGGCGAGGCTTTAAGTTTAGAGCAGTTAAACACCATATTAGATTTTGTCTATCAGCCCGTTCACTACATTAATCAGGGTTTAGATGGTGAACCTGACTATTTTGATTTGAGTTTGATTGAAACTTTTATTGCTGTATCGGCGGTGACTGGTCTGGAAGATGGTTGTTATTACTATGCTCCTGTGACGGAAGAGCTACGCCAAATCCGATTTAAGAACTTTCGCAAAGAGTTGCATTTTCTCTGTTTAGGGCAGGATTTAGGTCGAGATGCTAGTGTTGTGATTTTTCATACTGCTGATCTAAAAAAAGCTGTAGAAAAATATGGCGATCGCTCATACAGATATCTACATTTAGATGCTGGACATCTTGGACAAAGATTAAACCTAGCTGCAATTCAGTTGGGCTTGGGTGTAAGTGGTATTGCGGGATTTTTTGATGATCAAGTGAATGAGGTTTTGGGTATTCCTACGGATGAAGCAGTTTTATATATTACGACTCTAGGTTATCCGAATTAAAATTCCATAACGTATAGCTTGTGTGAATCTCCGCTAAAATATATCCATAAAGTTTGGTTGGTTAAATATTATGTCAGATCGCCTAAAGTTATTCCGAAAACTGATGTCGGCTTTTGAAGGTAGTTCTAATCCTCAACAGGCGATCGATACAGGGTTTTACATTGACTTGCCTAACAATCCTGTGGGAGAAATTGCTCGACGGGTGGAACTGCGCCCATCTTCAGTTCATCTCTTACTTGGAGGTATAGGCTCTGGGAAAACAACTCAATTACTTTTAGCAACGGAACGACTGAATCAACTAGAAGATATCAAAGCTATTTATGTCGATGTCACTCTCTACATTGATATTTCTGAGTTGGAAATTGGAAAACTAATTATAATTGCTGCATTGGAATTATTAAAACTACTAGATCAAGAAAAAGTACCATACTCAAAAGAATATGGAGAAAATGTAAAAAAGCTAGCTTATGGATATACTGAAACTGAGATGGGTTTGCCCATTTCTGAACTACTTAACTCTACTACTCCATTTATTTCCTTATTTTCTTCTCAAAGGAATGTAACTACTCACCATAAAGGACTACTAGAGAAAAGGGAAACGGAAAATAAATTTGCAAGAGCATTTTCGGAATTAAGTGAACATATTAAAGAAGAATTTGGAAAAGAAATTATGTTCTTATTCGATGGGTTGGATCGGCTTGGGAACTCAAAAATCTTTAGTAGTTCAGCCTTGGAAGATGTTAATCAGATACAGAAATGTGGATATGGAATAACTATAGTTGGTTCAGTTTTTGCAGCATATATAGATAGAGAAGCCATTGAAAAACTCGATTGTTATTCATATTACTTACCATATCTAGATATAGGAGAAGATGAAAAAGCTTATGAGTTTTTTGCAGGTATATTGGCAAAAAGAGACTCTGATAATTTCATCACACCACAAGCCCGTTTATCATTGATTTCCAATTCAGGCGGTGTTTTACGTGATTTAATGTCCTTAGCTCAATCATCAATTGAAGAAGCTTATTTTGATGGCTCTGACAATATTGAATCGGTTCATGTTGAGAAAGCAATTTGGTCTCTGACTCGCTCCAAAGTAGCAGGATTAACTAAAGAAGGTTTAGAAACCATCAAACAGATTTTAGCGGGGAAAAACTTTTTTCCTCAAACTCCAGAAGATATAGAGCTATTGGTTGGAGGATATATTTTAGAATACAGATTTCCATACAGGCGTTTCGCAATTCATCCAGTCATAGTGAAATATGCCTCAGCCCAAATTACTGCAAGTGTAGTAAATGGATAAATTATTTTCCCTTGATGATTTATTAATCAAGATTGGCAGTCGTCCTGAAAGGATTAATTTCTGGGCAGTTCTGGTCGTAAAATCTGAAGATATGATCTTCACGGTTAGCGACTTAGAAGATACTTTAGAAATTTTTATTGAATCGCCGATTGCAGTAATTTCTGGAGAGAATGGCGCAAGAGAATTAGTAGAAAAAGTTGAAAAAGCTATCCAAGAATATATTTTGCTTTGGCAATTGGAAGCATGGGATCTCGCAGATTGGCATTCTTTTGATGGGTTCAGAAGTAGGTTAGATAAAGGTAAAAAGGGAGGATTAATTCTACTTACTGAGCAATCAACTCATTCCCTAATGCGCTATTGTCCCAATTTTGCTAGTTGGTTAGGGGCAAAGGTTTTTGACTTTGAAAAAGATGCTGAATTACTAACTAAAGAAGAAACTAATCTCCGACTTGATGCCCTACAAAAATGGGCAAAATTATCGAGTGATCAAGTGATTAAAATGGCTGAAAAACGCCAACTTCCTCACGATCCTGAATATGCAGAGTGGTTAATTTTATTGAATAGAGGAGACTTGCTTGAGCAACAGAAATAGCTGGGAGGAAATGTCTATAGAGATTCAGAAACGCTCCGTTGTTAATACACCTCTTGAAATAAAAAGCGCAAAAAATCTTCGAGCAGAAATCTTAAAAGCTCTTAACATAGCCTTAGATGAGAAAATTCTATTAACTGAACTACATGAGATTCTAAAGCTACTCAAGCTCCAAGCATCATCTGTAATCAAACAGAAGGGATACTCTGAAATTATGGGAGGAGAGAAGAATAGTAACAGAAATGAATTAATTCCTCATTTTAAGCTGAATAATGGTTGCTGGTTTGACTTTGCGATTACTATTGATGAAACCGTCTCACCCGCTGAAATTATTGCCTTTGACTTCGAGATTCGTTATCCTCCTGAAATCTCAAATTGGTTTTTAAGATTTGACCTAAACACACCAAATCATGAGAATGACAATAAAAATATGCGCTTTCACTTTCATCCCAATAATGAAGACATCCAAATCCATAGCCCACCCATGTCACCTTTAGAAATCCTTCATCTATTTTTATATGGGATCAAAATCCCTGAAAAGCAACGTTCTTAATTCAAAAACTTTTCAAGAATTGGATTTAGTTCTAGCGTAATTTTAAGGCGTGCGATCGCAAGAAATAAAGCGAGAAAAGATAAAATCATAGTGTTAATCTAATGCCTTTAACCCTACTTGAATGAGGGACTTTCAGCGCATAGTAGTTTAGTTAAGTTGAAAATAAACTTATTTTAAGAGCGCATCGGAAAAGATTGTTGTAGAGGTGTAACTTTGGCGAGTTCCGTAATCATCTCCTCGTGGATGTGAGTATTTGTAGCTAAAATCCTGCCACTTTTTAGGTCTAGATCACTACCATTATAGGCAGTAACTTTCCCCCCTGCTTCCCTGACTATAACTACTCCTGCGGCAATATCCCAAATCGATAAACCCCGCTCCCAATAGCCATCAACTCGTCCACAGGCAACATATGCCAAATCTATAGATGCGGCTCCGCCTCGTCTGACACCGTGGGTAATATGGGTAAAATGACAAAATTCAGCGTAATTATTATCGGTCGTTTGGGTGCGATCGTAGGCAAATCCTGTTACTAAAAGACTATGTTTAAGTTCATTTGTTGTGGAAACTCGAATCGGTTGGCGATCGCAGGTAGCACCTAGACCAATAGCAGCACGAAATAATTCATCATGGAACGGATCATAAATTGCGCCAACGCTTGGAATACCATCTATTAAAAGCCCGACAGAAACAGCCGAAAATGGATATTGATGACTAAAGTTGGTGGTGCCATCAAGGGGATCGATCGCCCACAGAAATCTACTATCAGCCATACCGCCTACCCCTGATTCCTCTGCCAAAATACTGTGAGTGGGGACATGACGTTTTAATACTGCCAAGACTGCGGCTTCTGCTTCTTTATCGGCAATGGTGACTAAATC
>CASBQR010000201.1 GCA_949127865.1 Synechococcales cyanobacterium PMM_0082 | reverse complement strand
ATATTACTTAAAACATCCGTACGAATTCCAAGTCTGATACTTTTGATTATGGTATAGAGTGTTTTGTCATGTCTAATTCTCCAGAAGAAATACTTAAAAGTATTGTAGATCAACAAATGTCTCGTGCCTCAGAGTCTCCACCTGTCAATATTCCCACCGAAGGACAGGTGGTAAAGGATGCTTCCCTCCTGACTTTGTTAGCAGCTATGCGAGTAATCGTCCGTTCTACGGGCATTCTGCAAATTGAAACTCGCTTTCATAAGTGGAAGATCCTCATGAAAATGGGGGGATTAGTGCTAATGGAAGAAGACGGGCAGGTTATGCAAACCTTAACTCGAAAGTTTGCTAACGCTGGGATGCAGTTTGCTCGACTACCTGATTGGGATCAAAAACAAAGTACTAAGCCCTACTCTTACCCATTTGTTACGCAAGTATTTAAACGCTATCCTGAGCCCACAAAAGCTGTACTTAAAGAGGTGCTTTTGGAAAGTATGCTGGCTCTGCACTTAGAAGATAGATTTTCTTTTATGTGGCGACCAATTAATGGACTAAATTCTGACCTACCTGTTTGGCAATTGCCAATGCTAGAAACAAAAGCTAGTAGTGAAGCTAAGCAATGGTTGCAGTTTCAATGTGTTAAACATCCTTATCAAACCGTCCAGCTAATGGATGCCGCTAATATGCTAGCAAGAGTTGGAAACGATAACTTTCCCATGTTTGCCAAGGTGACAACTGGACAGCATCGGATTTGTGAAATTGCTGATAGCTTTAAGCAGCCTATATATAGAAGTGCGCTCCTATTAGATAAATTGGCACAAAAAAATATTGTCTCAATCTTACCTTTGCCAGAACGAGACATAACTGACGGACTGAGCAGCACTCCTCCAGAAATTATTCAAGCAGATACTGTAGCTGGAAGACCCAGTGTATTTGTGGTTGATGATTCCCCAGTTTTACTCCGCCAGTTTAGAGATTTGTTAACTAGTTGGGGCTATCAAGTTAATCTTACGGATGATGCCACAAATGCAACTCAGATGATTCTAAGCCATAACCCTTCAGTGGTGTTTTTAGATATAAATATGCCTGGGCTGAATGGGTTTGAATTGATTAAGCAGATTCGGCGACAGCCTAGTCTTGCCACCACTCCCCTAGTGATGGTAACTGCTGAGAATAGTATGACCAATAGCTTTAGAGCAAAGTGGGCAAGTTGTAGGTTTATTGCTAAGCCTCGAACTTCTGAGGATACGGAAACGTTCCGTGAACAGTTGCGATCGCTCCTTAGGGAAGTTGCACCGTTACCTTCGGATGTACTTGTATAGGATGTATTTGTATATACATTTAGATTTGGCATAAGGTTCGTCGAGAAAATTTAGTAAAGCATAAAGCAAATTATATGGTGGGTAGCTTTTTAATCATCGATGATAGTGCGGCTGAGAGACACTTACTCAGATCCTTACTTCAAGATTTAGGACATGATGTTGATGTCTGTGAGACTACAGAAGGGGCGTTAGACAAGATTGTCAAAGGTAATTATAAAGCTGTATTTTTGGATGTAGTTATGCCTGATCTAGATGGCTATAAGTTTTTACGCAAAATCCGCTCTACACCTGAAACCGCTAGTCAATATGTAATTTTTAGTTCTACAAAACGGACAAAACTGGAAATGGACTATGGCATTAAAAGGGCGGGGGCAGATGATTATTTGCCAAAGCCCGTCAGTCGTGATTCCTTAGTAGAAGCCTTGCAAAAAGTTAAATGATTGATCACGATACCCTGCCATCCTATAGTCGATATGTGCTAGCAGGCTTGGGTAATCTGAGTCTGGTATTTCCTGATATTTATGTAGCAGAGATTATGATTGTCGACCGCTCTGAACTTTTACCCATACCTTTTTTTAATCCATCGGTCTTGGGGCTGGTGCAGCAGCAGGGTGCAATCGTGCCTTTAGTATCTCTGAAACGAGCTTTGTTGGGAACAAAGATATTAGTTCCAGAAAAGATTACTGTTGTGAGGCTATCCGATGAATTTGAAGAGATTAGTGGCGCAGGTTTGGTGGTAGATCGAGTAATTAGTAGTATTTCCTCGCTCCAGTATGGGCAATTGATGAGTGGCGAATCTCCAGCTTTAGCCGAATACATGAGATTAGAAAGTCTGTTGCCCTATTTAGGGGAACTTGTATGGAAACCCCAGCGTTGGCATCCGTCTTCAGGATAAATTTTCAAGGTCGAACTATTTGTAATTAATCAAGATAATTAACTAGGTAAGCTTTTATGTCTTTAGGTCAAGTATCTCTAAATCGTCGCTCTGGGCAACCTGTCAAAAATCCTACTATGCAGATTAGAAATTCTCTGGGTTCTAGGTTATTTATTTATGTGCTAGGCAGTGCTTTGATTGGATTAGCAGGGCTATCTTACTTTTTTTATCAAGAATTAGTGAGTAGCGCCAAGCGGCAAATTGAGCAGTCTTTAGACAGCAAAGTTAATTTAGTGGAAAGTGAGCTTCTACCCGTAGAACAGTCAGTTAATAGTTTGATTGCCTCTGCTCAGTTTTTACACCAACAGGGAGTTAAAGATCCTGAAGCTTATAAACAGATGGTGTTTGAACATTTTAAGACTTTGGACTTAGCGATCGCCATTGGGTTGGGGCAGGCACCAAATCAACTAGTAACTAATCGCCAATGGTATTATCCCTACTTTTATCGGGATCAAAAAGATGTAACTGGGGATGAAAAGGCTGGAACTCCTTTGTCTGCGCCCAATAGCGATATTTTATTTTCCGATCTGTTTGAGGGTGATAACTATCCTAGCAAAGATTATTATAAGCAACCTGTAGCCGCAGGTAAGGCAGTGTGGATGGAGCCATACAAGTTTTATGGCATTTCTATGACTACGTTTATCAAACCTTTTTTTAATGATCAAAAGCAATTATTGGGTGTAGTGGGTGCTGATGTTAACCTTACGGCAATTAATCAAAAATTTGCGGGTTCTGTCCTTCGTGATGATGGGTTTTTTGCCATTCTTAGTGATAAAGGTAATATTTTATCCTATCCACCTGATTTAGCCAAAGCTAAGGATTTAAGTAGTTTTGAATCTATTCCTCAGCTTAAGCAAGTATGGACAGATGTCCAAAAAGGAGATGCGGGTATCGTGCAATCGGGAGGGAACTTTGTTGCTTTTCGGCGAATTCCTAGTACCAATTGGCTAATGATGGGTGTGGTGCCAGAGTCAACAGTTATTACCCCAATTTTAGCGGTGACGCTTTTAGCTTCGTTGAGTGTGGCGGGACTCTTGGGTATTGTCGTGTTTATATTTGTGCGTCAGCTTAATAATCGACTCAAGCCCATCCTAGATGAGTGCGGAAAAATCTCAGAATCAAGGGGTGAAGCTGTAATTGATTTTACCAACCAAGATGAAATCGATCAGTTATCGACATCGTTTTATCGGCTTATTAATCAAATTGCTTTTAATGAGCAGAAAATTCGGGAAGAAGTTGCGGCGGCGGTGCAAGCTCAGGAACGCTTGAATCAAACCCAAGAGTCTCAAGCTGAGGCTGAATTTTTAGAAGATGAGGTGGGCGGTCTCCTAGATGTGGTATCGGCGATGGAAGAAGGGGATTTGACCGTAGAAGCAGAGGTAAGCGATCGCGCCACGGGACTAGTTGCGGATACTTTGAATCGTTTAAGGGAACAACTAGCAGAAATCATCGCCCGTGTACTAGGGACAACCCAGCAAGTAGTACAGGGGGCAGAGGATTTACAGAGATTATCTAAGATAGTGGCTGATAATACAGTGGAGCAAGCACAATCTGTGGCACGGGGTGTTTCTTTAACTTTTGATGTGGCGATCGCTGCCCAAGATTCGGCAACTAAAGCTAGTGCTGCTAATGAATCTTTGCTCACTGCCCAAGCCACGGTTGAACAGGGGCAAGTAGCTATTAATACTTTAACTGAGGGCATTTCTGTACTCCAAAAAGGGTCGGCGCAGATTGTGCAAAAGATGAAAACCCTAGGTGAATTTGTGGGATTAGCGGAACAATTTGTGCAGGATCAAGGGCAAATTGCGGCTTTAACTCAAGTGCTGGCGATTAATGCGACGTTGGTTGCAGCTCGGGCTGCTGAACAAAGAGATCCCAAGCAGTTTATTGGAGTTGCCCGTGAATTTGAAGCGATCGCCTCTCAGGTAAATAATCTGGCAAATCAAACCAACGAAGGATTAGCGGTACTGCAACAACGCACAGCCCAAATTCAGTCGGTAGTAAGTGCGATCGACTCGGAAGTGCAAAGCTTAGGTGGACTAGTAGAAGGCTTTAACTCTGGGGTAGAGCAATCTCAAGCGGCTTTTTACGATATTCAAACCGTAACGGAACTGGTAGTAAATGCGGGTCAAAGTATCACGGAATCTAGCGTCAAGATTGCTGATGCTGCCGAAGCTACGGTGCAATATATGAGTGAAATCGATAAATTAGCAACTGAAACTGCTAACCTCACGCGCAGCACTAGCATTCAAGCTGAACAAATGGGAGGACTGGCACAGAAATTGCTGGCAGGTATTCAGTTCTTCCGCTTGCCTGAGGCCTTATTATCTAGGCTGGATGATACGGGAATAGGTGTTAAGGCTGTACCTAAAATTCAAACCCTTGATATTGATTCCGAGATTAGCTTTGAGGATATAGAGGTAGAGTAATTATGAACTATCCAATAGGCATTTATCCGTGTGAAGAGGGCGGTTTTGTTGTTGAAGTTCCAGCATTGCGAGGATGTTTAGCGCAAGGAGAAACCATTGAAGAATCTTTGCATGAGTTAGTAATTGTCAGAGATTTGTGGATAGAGACTGCTGAAAAATATGGGCAAAAAATATCAGATATTGGCAAGGCGATCGCTAAAGTAAGATTGCTCAGGGCATAGCAAAACACTACAAAAGGTTAAAACACAGGAGATTAGGGGCATGGCTAAGAAAATTAAATCTGCTGGGATTAAAGTCTTTAGAAATCGAGCGATCGCTACTAAATTAAATGTGGCTTTAGGGATTGCGAGTTTATCGGCACTAACTGGATTTGTAATTGCGGGTATAGTTGCCGATCAACTCTTATTCATGGAAGTTCAGAACCAAGCACTAGCGGAATTAGCCTCCCGCGCTCAGGACTTTGTTCCCACCGTAGCACCAGCAAAATCTAGCAATGGGCAATTCCGAATTCAAAGTTTAGCGGGGGTAGGTAAATCTGTTGTCCTTGTGGATAGATCGACAGTTGTGAAAGAGGCATTTGGTGCTTCCCCTCAAATCGCCATTGGTAAAAAGTTTGATCCAAATAAGCTTGTAAGTGAGGCGATCGCTACAGGTAATCAAATTAAATCTCCAGAAATATCTGCTAATCAGGGCTTGAATATTTACACAGTTACGCCCATTAAAGTTCAAACCCAAACCCTAGGGGCAACGGTTGTGATTACGTCGGTAGACACTGTTGCTTCTATGGCTGGAATTAGTAAGAATTTATTGGACTTTACAGCGATCGCCACTGCTCAAAATTTAGAAAGCCCGCAACTTAGCCCTAACTTTCCTAAAAATATTGCCCAAAAAGCTCTGACGGTAAGTTTAGTCGAAGAATTTAAAATTGAAGGGCTGCCCTATCTGATTGCTGCTGCTCCCATTCTTAATAACGATGGTAAACCTGTGGCAGTTTTTATTAGGGCTAATCGGTTTGAGCGATCGCTAATTGGTTTACAGATCATAGGCTTAGGCTTGATTTTTATAGCTGCTGGCGATATTTTAGCCCTAGGAATTATTAAGGCAATTACTAAATCTCTACGTGACATAGAGCGATCGGCTAACAACTATACCAATGGTAATTTATTGACGCAGGTGAAGGTCAATGCCCAAGATGAAATTGGCACTTTGGCAAACCTATTTAACTCTTTGACTGCAAAAATCCACAAAAGTGAAACTGAGCAGGCAGGAGTAAGGGCGCAAGTTCAAGCTCAAACCTTGGAATTAGAGGATGAAGTTGGACAATTATTGGACGTGGTATCGGATTTGGAGTCGGGCAATCTGACTGTGCAGGCGCAGGTAACCGATCAAGCGACAGGCTTGGTGGCAGATACTCTAAATCGTCTGATTGAGCAGTTGGCAAATACGATGTCCACAGTGTTAAGTACTGCCCAACAGGTGACTCAAGGGGCAGACAGCTTAGAGAAGTTAGCAACTTCAGTAACTCAAAATACGCAAATGCAATCTCAGTCCGTTGCCCAAGCTACCGAGGGTATTGAAAATATTAATGAGTTGGCAACTAATGCTTCTAAAGAAGCGATCGCCGCGAATATTGCCGTAGAATCAGCCCAATCTGCCGTCGCCCTAGGGCAAGAGGAAATTACTAAACTTAATAGCTCCATCGCCCTGCTGCAACTGGGTACAGCCCAAATTGTAGAAAGGCTGAAAACCCTTGGCGAGTTTGTGGACTTGGCAAAGCAGTTTGTACAGGATCAAAAACGGCTATCTTCCCTAACCCAAGTGGTGGCAATGAATGCTTCGATGATTGCAGCGCGGGCTGTGGAACAAAAGGAACCAGATCAATTTGCCAGTGTTGCCCGTGAATTTGAAGCGATCGCCTCTCAAGTTAACAACCTAGCGACCCAAACCAGTCAAGGGTTAGTAGTCTTGCAACAGCGCACAGGCTTTATTGAAATTGTAGTATCTGGAATTAGCCAAGATATTCAAGATGTAAATGATTATGTAACTGAGTTTACAACTGGTGTAGAGCAATCAAGTCAAGCTTTTAATGATATTAAAAATGTAACTGAGCAGGTAGCGGCACTGGGACAAACAGTATTTCAATCGAGTCAAGAAATTGCCGTTGCGGTAAAAAGTAGTGTGGATTCGATTCAAGAAATTGCTGCCCTTGCCCAGCGTTCAGCCAGTCAGTCCACCCTGACCCTAGAGCGATCGGCACAAATGGGGCAACTAGCACGGCGACTTCTGACTGATGTGCGCTTTTTCCAGTTACCTGCGGATAAAATCCCTCAAAATTTCTTAATTCCGAGTAATAGTAATTCATAGTAAACCAATGAATAGTGCTGAAGACCAACTCCAACAAGAACTGCGATCGCTATTCGACTTAGATACGCAAAAATATTTGCATTTATATATCAGCACTGCCGAAAACTTAAATGAAGAATCATGGAAGCATGATATTCAAGAAATTTATCGGTGTGTACATACGATTAAAGGCGGCGCAGTGACCGTAGGCGCACAGGCAATTTTAGAAGTGGCAGCAGTTTTAGAGGATTTGCTCTCAGATCTGCGCTATATAGATATTGCTCCGAATTTAAGCGATGGTCAACTCCCAGAAATGTTGATCGAAGCAGGAGAACTTTTAACTGCCAGCCTAGAACTCCCTAGTTCCGATCCTGCCACTGCCTCGGTGCAAAGAATTATAGCTATGCGATCGCTTCTGCAATACACTTACCTACCTAATTGGAGCGATCAAGATCAACTTCACCAAGAATTTGCAGAACAGGGCTTTGATTTAGTCGTGCTTGAATTGGATATGGCGATCGAACAACTGGTTCCCCATAGTAATGTGCCGCCTGAAGCTGTAACTATTGCCGCCGAGACCATTATGCAATTACAGCAAATTGGCGAAGAAATTAATTTGGGGCAAGCTTGGCAGACTCTTTTGGCGCAGAGTCAAGATTTAATTCAAAATCCCAGTAGTGATCTATGGTTGGCGCAGTGGGCAGATTATCTGCGATCGCTCAAGGAATGCGCTAAAAATGGCGGCAAGGTTATTCAAAATTTACCTGAACTATTATCTCAAGTAGAAGAATTACCCACTAAGCAAGTTACAGAAAAAATTACAGAGCAAATTATTGATCCATTAGACCAAGAACTCCGCAACCTGTTTGACCTAGATACGCAAAACTCCTTGCAGCTATACATGGGTACCATTCAGAACCTCCAAGAAGCAAACTGGAAACAGGACATTCAACAAATGTATCGAGCCATCCATACCATTAAAGGTGGAGCGGCAACCGTTGGCGCTGAAGCAATTCTCCAAGTTTCCACGGTATTTGAGGATTTACTCTCGGATTTGCGTAATGTAGATACCGCCCCTAGCCTTAGTGATGGCTCATTACAGCAAACTTTAACCGAGTGTGGGGAACTTTTAGTCGCCAGCTTAAATAGTCAAGAAATTCCAACTGCTTCAATAAATCGGATCTTAGATCTGCAAACCATCGTTAAATCCACCTACCTTGAAGAGTGGAATGAACAAATTCAATTGGCACGGGAATTTGCCGATCAAGGCTTTGATTTAGTAATTCTAGATTTAGAAATAGCGATCGAGCAGCTACCAGAAACAGGAGCAGTGCCGACCGAAACTGTAGAAATTGCGACTATGACGCTAATGCAGCTTCAAGAAATTGGCACAGAGATTAGCTTAGCAACGGGTTGGCAAGATTTATTAGCTGATACCCAAACCCTACTAGAAAATCCTGATTGTGTAGAGTGGCGATCGCAATTCATGGCAAAAATGTCGGCACTAAAAGCCTGTGCTAGAAATGGTGGCAAGCTTCCTCAAATTGTCCAACCAGTTATTAATCCCGAAATTGCTGAACTCATTGAAGTAATAGAGCCGACAGAGATAGAGCCACCAGAGGATGTTCTTCTGAAGCCCAATATTATTCCCGAGCAGTTTAACCAATACGTTCAACTCAAACGCAAGAAACCCAAAGAGCTAGCAATATCCGCCGCCGATGTGCAAATTGCTGTACCTCTGGAACGGCTAGATCGATCTTCCCAGCATCTGATTGAGACCCTAATGGCAACCCGTGCTACCCAAGGTTTTTATCAATTGGTATATGCTAATTTACTGCCCATAGTTTCCTTGGCACAGGACAGTATTCAATACATTGGGCAATTACGGGAAGTACAAGATGATTATGCTTTGCTTGAATCTTCCAAAGACTCTGCTAACAATCAAGAATCCCCCGAAGTAGAAAGCTATCGCCAAGGCTACACCGCCATTAACCGCTTGCTAGAAATTAGTTTACGCTTAACCGAACTTGGGGCAGAAACAGGAGACTCAGCA
The DNA here is from genome assembly GCA_949127865.1 of Synechococcales cyanobacterium PMM_0082. GTDB lineage: Bacteria > Cyanobacteriota > Cyanobacteriia > Pseudanabaenales > Pseudanabaenaceae > PCC-7502. The sequence continues at coordinate 1,579 of CASBQR010000201.1, read as the reverse complement.
AGGCGGACAGCAGAAAGTTTACAAAGATTAGAACGGAGCTTACGCGGACTCCAACAGACCCTAGAAGAAAGCCGCCTAGTTAGCTTTGAAACCCTAAGCTTCCGAGCCAGAGGCATTTTACGGGATCTCACTACTCGTAATCTTGATAAACGGGCGCAATTGTCTGTAATTGGCGAAAAATTAGAGTTAGATGCGGGGACATTACGGAACTTGGAACCTGTGCTACTTCATCTCATTCGCAACTCCTTCGATCATGGACTCGAAACTGTGGGAGAAAGGGCTGTGTTAGGAAAACCCCAAAAAGGAACGATTACTTTATCTTTAGTCCGCCGTGGCAGCGTGTTTGTCCTAAAGGTAAGTGATAATGGACGGGGTATTGATCCTGACCGCATTCGGAATATTGCGATCGCCAAAAATCTTCCATTAACCAATACCAATAATCCAGAGTCCCTACTAGAAGTATTGTGCCAACCAGGTTTTACCTCTGCTCAAGTCGTCAGCGATATTTCAGGTCGAGGCGTAGGTATGGATGTGGTGGCGAATCAAATTCAAGGAATTGGCGGACAGCTAAGCCTTGATACTAAGCTGGGAGAAGGTACAACTTTTACCATGCAAATTCCTGTGCCGAACCTGTTTGTGCGCTGTATGTTGCTCCAAGCAGGCGATCGCATTTTTGCTGTTCCCACCTCAGATATTTTTACAACTATGCTGTTGGGAGATTTACTCTGGCAAAAACAAGAATCTGCCCTTTACTCTATGACCATCGAAGAAGATACAGGCTTAGTTCCTGCCCTCGATTTATATCAATACTGGCAAGGTGAAATTAGCTCCCGCACCTATTTACCAACTTCTATCGCCGTTCGTACCAAGCGATCGCAAGATGCTCTAGGAGTATGGCTCATTGCTGATAGCCTAGTTGGGCAGAGTGATTTACTAGTTAATTCTATTCCTCTGCCTTTAGTCACACCTGTGGGAGTCATGGGCGTAAGTCTACAATCCAATGGCAAACTCATCCCTGTTATTGATCCTATATCTTTAATAGATCGTTTACTAGATCCCGATCAAGCGGCGATCGCTCCCACAGAACCCCAGACTAGAGAAGAGATTGCTCAAATTTTAGTAGTAGATGATGCGGCTCTGATGCGGCGGCGCATTGAAAGTAGTCTTACCAATCAAGGCTATAACATTCACACCTGTAGCGATGGCTTGGAAGCATGGGATTGGATGCAAAACCACGCCCACCCAACGATGCTAATTACAGATATTGAGATGCCCGGAATGGATGGTTTTACTCTTATCGACCGTTGTCGTCAAGCGGGAATGCAAATGCCAATTATGGTGATCTCCTCTCGTCTCGCCGAAGAATGGTCAAAGGAAACTAAACGTCTGGGAGCCGATGACTTTTTAACCAAAGGTTTCACCACCCCAGAGCTTTTGGATAAAGTGGCGACTTTACTGGGAACCCATAGCTAACAACAAACTTAAAACGTATGCCCCAACCCTTTCGAGCCATTGCTCCCCCACCCGTTGTCACCGAGAAACTATTGCTTTTGCAATCTGAGGCTTTAGCCCTGGCGTT
>CASBQR010000200.1 GCA_949127865.1 Synechococcales cyanobacterium PMM_0082 | reverse complement strand
ATTATGAATAGCTGAAAATTATTTGACTTAAAAATAATATTTAACTAAATTCTTAACTAAATTTTGATTTAGTGATATTAACGACCTAAGGCATGGAGATTATTGATAGTCAGAGCACATTGATCGGTTATAGCTTGCAGTTCGGAGCGATCGCTTTTAGGATTGGGTGGAGGTATAAGTTCGCCAATTCTGATGGTGACAGGATAAAAACGGGGAAACTTAGAACCTTTAGGTAAAATTTCATGGGTACCCCAGATACTAACTGGCAGTAAAGGGGTATGGGTTTTCGCCGCAATCAAAGCCGCACCTAATTTTGGATCGGTAATTTTGCCATCGGGGGTTCTAGTTCCTTGTAGAAATACACCCGTTGCCCAACCATTTTCTAAGGTTTCTACTGCTGCCCTAATTGCCGCGCGATCGCCCGTCCCTCTTTTTACAGGATAGGCACCATAGAGCTTAATAATGCGCTTAAGTACAGGGACTTTAAATAATTCCTCTTTTGCCATAAATGCTACAGGGCGACCCACACAATTAGCGACAATGAGCGGATCAAAATCGCTGGCATGGTTACTAACTACGATCAGAGATCCCTGTTTCGGGACATTATCTGCCCCATAAATTTTACTCCCAAAGCAAATATGCAAAAGCGGACTAACCACAGACCACTTTAATAGGTGATATAAAGCCAAACTAATTTGGGGTTCTCGCTCTGCTACTTTAGCCATTCTGAAACTTTGGACACAACTTTATCCGTAAGTTTAGCAGTAAGGCGATCGCGCTGTTGTTTACGTTGCCATTTTTCAAATTGTTTAGCATACTCACTGCTATTTTTTTGGTAAGTAGCCCAAGCATCTAAAGCTATACCCAAACCCCAAAACATTAAAGGGTAAGCTGCCCAAGTCAAATGCCCAGAGCTAAACAAATCAATAGTTACTAAAAAACCATTGACAATCGCATACTTTAAAACACCATCTCGGAATTTTCGTTGTTTGAAGGTATCAAACCTTGCAAGCTCAGTATTTTGTAATTCCTGCGATCGCCATTGTTGTTCGGCAACGAGAAAATCTGCACGACTTACACCTAGTTCGGCGGCAATTTCACTAATCTGCTCCAAACTAAGCTTTTGGGGCGTACTATTGCGTTGACTGAGGGCATGGTGCAGAATTTGAGCTACCTGTTCTTCATCGTAAAAATCAGCCATAACTCGCACTTTTAATAAATTAAGTCTAAATACTAGATTAGTTCAGGGGCTAGGGATTTAGGATATGAATTAAAGACTAAGCCAACTAAAAACTTGGGCTACAGTTAGCTCTAATTCAAACTCTGAAAGGATTGGTAAGCGATCGCTATTTTTAAATTCTTGAATGCGGCGATCGCTAAATACCACTAAAATACTTTCATCTTCTGGATCAATTAACCAGCCCAGTTCCGTCTCATTTTCAGCACAGTGCATGAGGTTTGCTAGGACTTTTTTATATTTTTGCTCTGGAGAAAGGATCTCAATCGCCCAATCAGGATGGATTTCAAAGCGGTTAGCAATCCTACCAGATGACTGACGGGGAATGCGATCCCAACGAAATATTGATATATCAGGAACGATTGCAGCCCCATCAAACACACACCTTAGCTCCGAGAAAGCATAACCAATTTTCACGTCTTCAGCAACTTTGTTAATGTTTGTACAAAGCTTAACTTGTAATCGACTATGTTCTCCTTGAGGCATTGGTTTCTGAATAATTTGTCCATTCATAAATTCTGAGGCAGGTTTTGTCTCAGGTTGTTGCAGAAATTCCTCTAGGGTTATAGCTTTAATAGTTGCAACTGTCATAGATCAATATTGAATGATAATTCTTACTACAATTTTATGCTTAAGTTCAAATATTATTAAAAATCCTATGACTCAGGTTCCAATCGCTGAATCCGAATTTGATCAAGTCGTGGTCCATCAGTCGCTGCAATGGTGATTTGGAGATTTTTATAAATTAGGGTTTCATCGGGGCGGGGAATTTTCTGAAAGTGATAGGTGACAAATCCCCCCAAGGTCTGATATTCATCAATGAGGGGCAAGTCTAGCCCTAAAACGTCATTTAGTTCTTCTACGCTAACCTGTGCCTGTACCAAAGAAGTGCGATCGTCTAAAATCCTAATATCAGGAATTGCGCTAGCAGGTGGTTCATTAAAATTGCCAACAATCTCCGCCACAATATCTTCTAGGGTCACTAATCCTGCGGTGCCACCAAACTCATCAACAACTATGACAATTGACTGTTGCGATCGCTGCATTTGCGGTAAAAGTTCACCTAAATAAATATCTTGGGAGACAAACCGCACAGGGCGAATAAACTCATTGATAGTATGATCGAGCTTTAGTCCGCCATTACCGAGTTTGCCGATAATTTCTTTAATTTGCACAATGCCACGAATATCATCTAAGGATTCTCCAGCAATGGGATAGCGCGAATGATTATAAGTATCAACCACAGCCAATAAATCTTTAACAGTGCTATCAAAATCGATCCACTGCATACTTGTTCGTGGCACCATCACCTCACCTGCCGTCACTTCTCCAAACTCAAATACATTTTTAAGTAACTCTCTTTCCTCGGCTTCTAAGCCCACAGACTCCGTAGATGTGGTAATAATCATCTGCAACTCTTCGGCGCTGACGGCACTGTACCAAGACTTAGATGTATATTCGATCTGAGCTATTTTTAGTAGTAATCTTGTTGATTGATTTAATATCCATAAAAATGGACTAAACAGATTGGCGATCGCTTCACTGGGTTTTGCCAACCACAATGCCATTCTTTCCGCATTTAAGAGTGTTATCGATTTAGGGACAAGCTCGCCCAAAACTATTTGCAAATACACCACTAATAAAAAAGCGATCGGGGCAGCCAAAGAGTCAGATATATGATTAGGTAAAAGATGATTGAGCCAGCCTTGAGTAGCGATCGCCATCACATCCTTTCCTAACCAGCCCAATGCCACACTCGATAGCGTAATCCCTAACTGGGTTGAAGATAAGAACCAATCTATATGCCTTTGCAGTCTTTGTACTACTAAAGCCTTGCCAGAACCAGTTTCTACTAATTGATGAATTCGCGATCGCCTCACAGATACAATTGCAAACTCGGCTGCCACAAAGTAGGCATTCACAGCTACTAAGGCAAACATCATACCTACATAACCAGCCCAGTCAACTTGTTGGGAAGAATCGGGAGTCACGGCAGCAAATAAAGGCAGAATATGATCCATCAGTTATATAAATTCAACCAGTTGCAAAAACTTTCCTTTAGTATTACCACAATTACCTAATTTTCTAATAAATCACCCTAGGGAATAATCGGAGCAGATTGAAGGCGAGGAGACTGAGGGTTAACGATCAAATTTGTTTTTTTACTGCCCAAAGGTACTGGATTTACTCCTTCTAAAGATTTCTTACCAAAAGAAAAACCAAATATAGCTCCTATGATGCTAGAAGTAATCATTAAAACCAGCAAAATAGTAATATACCTTGTTGATTTTTTATTTTTAGGCTTTGAATGAATCTTTGCTCTGGAATCAGTCATTAAAATTTAGTTTGTGCCACATTCTTACAATATAATAAAAGACTGTAAAATTATGTTTTAATTTTATTTCCCCCGAGTTGGCTGACTGGTAAAGCAAACGACTCATAATCGTTGATATGTTGGTTCAATTCCAATACTCGGGATTCAGTATTCATAGGCACACAAGGATTGCAGGCTATATCTTTACT
>CASBQR010000199.1 GCA_949127865.1 Synechococcales cyanobacterium PMM_0082 | reverse complement strand
GTATAAAAACTAGCTATATCTCACCTAAAATCCAACAATACTTCGGACAGTTCCTAATGCCGTCCGCGTGCACTCGGTTTTAGATATTTCTTTTCACGAAGATGCTTCTAGAATTCGTCGTGATAATGCTCCTGAGAATATGGCTCTCTTACGACACTTTGCCCTCAATTTGTTAAAACGGGATAAATCCTGTGAATCCAGCATCTCTGCTAGGCGCAAGAAAGCAGCTTGGGAGCAAGCTTATATTATCAAGCCTGTTTCCCTCTAGTTTTTAGGCAGTTGCCCTAAATTTTGAATAAAGAGTTGAGCTAAATTTGTTTGATATGCTAGGCTAGTAAAGCTGTATTTTAGTTTTTTATAGTCATGGCTAAGCCTAATATTCACCCCAAATGGTACCCAGAAGCCAAAGTAATCTGCAACGGAGAAGTAGTTGCTACTGTTGGTTCCACAAAGCCCGAACTTAATGTTGATATTTGGTCTGGCAATCACCCTTTTTATACTGGTACCCAAAAAATTGTTGATACCGAAGGTCGGGTTGAAAGATTTTTGCGTAAGTATGGAATGTATGATGCTAATGCTGCTGAAGATGCCATTCCCCAAGAAGAAACTAAAGTCAAAAGAGGCATTAGAAGTCGGAAAACATAGTAATCTAGCTGCCATCTAACCGCTCAATTGGCTTTTGATTGATTATTACCTCATAAATTCAGTATGCCCGCTCCTTATCTTCTCAGTAAGCTCAAGTCCGTAGAGCAGACCTTTAACGAACTAACCCGTCGCATGGGTGATCCTGATGTTGCCAGAGACCCATCAGAATTTCAGCGTATTGCTAAAGCCCGTGCGTCCTTAGAGGAAACCGTAAACACTTTTGATACCTTACGGAAGGCAGAAACTGATTTACAGGAATCTGAGCAAATTCTGAAGGAGTCAAATGATCCAGAATTGAAAGAAATTGCGGCTTTAGAAATTGAAGAGTTAAAAGCCAAACTTGAGGACTTAGAAGGAAAACTTAAGTTACTACTTTTACCCCAAGACCCTAATGATGATAAGAACATCATGCTAGAAATTAGAGCAGGGACTGGAGGCGATGAAGCGAGTATTTGGGCAGGGGATTTACTTAGACTTTATTCACGCTATGCCGATCGCCAAGGTTGGAAGGTGAAATTAGTTAGTGAATCTATCGCTGAATTAGGTGGATTTAAAGAAGCAGTCTTAGAAGTCCAAGGCGATCGCGTTTATAGCAAGCTCAAATTTGAATCAGGCGTACATCGGGTGCAACGGGTACCTGCCACCGAAGCTTCAGGTAGAGTGCATACTTCTACGGCAACAGTGGCAATAATGCCAGAAGTAGATGCGGTAGAAGTGCATATTGATCCCAATGATATTGAGTTAACTACAATTCGCTCGGGCGGCGCAGGTGGACAAAATGTTAACAAGGTAGAAACTGCTGTTGATTTAATGCACAAGCCTACGGGCATTCGGGTTAAGTGTATGGAAGAGCGATCGCAATTGCAAAACCGAGAACGGGCAATGCAAATTCTGCGGGCAAAACTGTATGAAATTAAAATGCAGGAACAACAGGATGAGGTAACTTCCATGCGGCGATCGCAAGTGGGAACAGGAGCTAGATCGGAAAAAATTCGCACCTATAATTACAAAGACAGCCGCCTCACCGATCACCGTCTCAATCAAAACTTTACCCTTGCTAGTATTTTAGATGGGGATATTGAAGAAGTAATTCAAACTTGTATTTCCCAAGATCAACAGGAACGTCTACAAGAACTTGCTACTTCCATGGGCGACTCGTAAAGAAATACTCTCGTTACATACTCTCTTCCCAGTTAAAGATTACTAGTATTTTGGGGTTAAAAACCCCTTAACCCCATTTCAATTAACTATATTCTTACAGTAAGAAGTGAGTAACTAAAATGGGGAGAGAGATTATCTACCTGCCAATGCCCACATACTTGAAGCCGAGAGCTTCTAGGTGATTTCGATCTAAGAAGTTACGGGCATCAATTATGACTGGATTATTCATCAAAGTTAGCATTTTGGCATAGTCTAGATCCTTAAATTGCTTCCAGTCTGTAACTAAAACTAAAGCATCACAACCGTCTGCTAAACGCTCAGGATCAGTTTCCACAATGACATTGGATAAGCCATCTCTCAAACCCGATTGGGACACAATGGGATCGTATGCTTTCACCCTAGTTCCTAGACGGTTGAGTTGGTCAATTAAAGTTAGGGCGGGGGCATCGCGCATATCATCGGTATCGGGCTTGAAAGTTAGCCCCAAAAGACCAATGGTTTTCCCCTTCAAAATTTTGAGAACCTGTTGTAATTTTTCTAAAACCACTAGGCGTTGTTGTTGGTTAACTTTGACACAGGATTTCAGGATTTCGGTACTATAACCGTAGTCATCGGCGGTATGAATTAATGCAGACACATCCTTACCAAAGCAAGAGCCACCCCAACCAATGCCCGCTTGCAAGAACTTTTGACCAATGCGCGAATCTAAACCAATACCTCGACTAATTTCAATTACATCTGCGCCCACGCGATCGCAAATATTGGCAACTTCATTTATAAAACTAATTTTTACGGCTAAGAAGGCATTAGCTGCATACTTGATCATTTCGGCAGAGCTAATATCAGTCTTAACTACAGAAACTGGGGGCAAACCTTGGTTTTCAGGATTAGCAAACTTACGGTTAATAATATCTGTATAGAGGTTTTCCATCAAGGATATGGCGCGATCGCTGGCACTACCTAAAACTATGCGATCGGGATTAAGAGTGTCATAAACCGCTACACCCTCCCGCAAAAATTCAGGATTACTCACAATATCAAATTCTGCCTGCGCCTGAGTTTCGGTCATACCATCTAAAACGATCATGCGTACCCAATCACCAGAGCCAATGGGAACTGTAGATTTGTTCACAATGACTTTGTATCCCTGTTTGAGGTGAGAACCAATACTGCGGGCTACAGCTTCGACATACCTTGTATCACTTTGTCCATCGGGTAAAGATGGCGTACCGACGGCAATGAATAAAATCTCACCATGCTCTACCCCTGCGGCTATGTCTGTGGTGAAAGTAATTTTATTTTGAGCGATCGCTGATTGCATAATTTCTGGTAAGCCCGGTTCATGAATTGGCGACTGTCCCGATGCCATCAACTTAACTTTAGTTTCATTGTTGTCAACACAAATTACATCATGTCCAATATGTGCTAAACAAGCTCCTGTGACCAGTCCGACATATCCTGTACCAATTACACAAACCCGCATAGTTTATTTTCCTAATAATATTGTTGCTTTTGATTAACGAGAACTGCTTGACTTTTAGCTGAACTAATAGCTATTTGGAGTTATTTAAGTAATCTCTAAAGTAGGCGATCGTCTTAGTTAGTCCTTCCTCTAGCTGTACTTGAGGCTCCCAATTTAACCACTGCTTCGCCTTAGAAATATCAGGCTGACGACGGCGTGGATCATCTTGGGGTAGAGGCTTAAATACAATCTCTGCGTCGGGATTAACCATATTCTGAATCGTTGATGCTAATTGGAGGATTGTATACTCTCCAGGATTTCCTAGATTCACAGGTCCAACATGCTCACCATTCATTAAGCGAATTAACCCTTCTACTAGATCAGATACATAACAAAAGCTCCGAGTTTGAGAACCATCACCATAAACTGTAAGCGGAATTCCCTTAAGAGCCTGCACAATAAAGTTACTAACCACCCGCCCATCGTTTTCTAGCATTCTCGTTCCGTGGGTGTTAAATATTCTGGCAACTCGAATATCTACAGCATTCTGACGGTGATATTCAAAAGCTAGGGTCTCGGAAATGCGTTTACCTTCGTCATAACAACTGCGAATGCCAATGGGATTAACATTTCCCCAATATTCTTCTGATTGAGGATGAATTTCAGGATCGCCATAAACTTCCGAAGTTGATGCTAATAAAAATCTAGCTTTTAGTCTTTTTGCTAGTCCCAGCATATTCATCGTCCCCATGACATTAGTTTTAATGGTTTTAATGCCATTAGATTGGTAATGGACTGGGGATGCGGGACAGGCAAGATGATAGACCTGATCGGCTTCCAGCTTAATCGGTTCGGTGATATCGTGGCGAATTAATTCAAAGCAGGGATGGCTCAGGAGATGTTGAATATTGCGCTTATGACCTGTGTAGAAATTATCTAGGCAAATAACTTCATGTCCACTTTCGATCAGGCGATCGCATAGGTGGGAACCAATAAACCCAGCCCCACCAGTAACGAGAATTCGCATATTTTTATCTATTTCTATTAAATATATTAGTAAGGGTTATAAGAGGAGAGATGATTTCAACGATACTTCTCAGTGAACGGACAGACCCACCTCCAAAGGATTCTCTAACAACAATGATGTCGCGATCGCGCAAGCTGGGATTAGAACCTTCATTGGCAGGTAATGCTAGATCAGCAGCTAACTTGCGTTGAGTTAAAGAGCCATCGGGATTAATTCGGTATAGTTCTACATTGCGCCAATCGGCACTATTTGTCAGTCCACCCACGGCAGCGATCGCCTCGGTGAATGGGGCATTAGGTGTTAAAGGAATTGTCCCCCCCTGCACCACTTCACCTATAACCCTCACATTAATTACTGATGGCGAGAATACCGCTTTGGCAATTTGCCCAAATTCAGCCGTATTTGGCGCAGCGGCAATGGATACCAGAACTGAATCTCCATCAATGAGGCGAATATCTTGGTCTAACTCACCTTTATCAATTAAATTCCATAAATTAGCATTAAGCACAATGCGCTCACCACCAACTCCAGTGCGAATAATTTTTATATTACGCACATCTGCCCTTTGGGTAATTCCGCCTGCTTGCTGGAGCGCTCTCGATACCGTAGGCAAGAGATTACTAACAGTACTCTGCCCCACAGTTGAAACGATCGAACCAGCATTACGGGCATAGACTAAGGTTTGGGGACCTGTACGATTGACTTCTCCAGATACCGTAATCTGAATGGAGAAACTATCAGGGGCAAAAGAAGAGGCTCCAACCTGTCTAGGCTGAGTGGCGGTGACATCAGAGAGTCCTGGAATAAAAATTGAATCGCCGTCTAATAGCCGTAAATCTTGATTAATGTCTCCTTGGCGCAGGAGATTGAGCAAATCTACTTTAATAATGCGACGGAGTCCACCAGCTCCTACCCGCGAAACTTGAATATTGCTAATATCTGCTTGCTGGGTAATCCCGCCCGCCACTTCGATCGCCCGTGTGATCGTTGCTGACTGAGCATCCCTACCCGTAGCCGTAGAACGTGAAAAAGTTAAAATTCTTGTGCCTGGTCTATTGACTTCACCCACCACCGCAATATTTAAGGGACGGGCATCGATAAGGGAAACATTAACGATTTTGCGTACTAAAAATGGTGCTAGTCTTTTTTCTAATAATCTGGCAGTTTCGGCAATGGTTAAGCCTTCTACTCTGACTGCTCCAACTAGGGCGATCGTCACGGTACCATCGGGGGCAATAGTTTGGTTACCGCTGAGTTCAGGAACATTAAATATATCGATTTTGACAACGTCACCTGGTCCCAGAG
>CASBQR010000198.1 GCA_949127865.1 Synechococcales cyanobacterium PMM_0082 | reverse complement strand
GTGCCACTATATGTACTTGCTGAACCAGTAGTATTAAAACCTCTTGCCACAATGTCATTTACACCAGTAACAATTGCGTCGTTGGCAGTAGTAGAGAAACTAAGGTTACCTTGAGAAAATGTATATGCAGTTGCATCACCAGCAGGATTAGCAGGATTAAGGGTAACATTTGCTGCTCCTGTCCCAAAGTTTACAGTTTCTGAATTAGCATTATCACCGAGAAAATTGTTAAGTGCATCCCTAGCAGCAACAGTTGTTGGTATAGCAGTCGCATTTCGGTCAAAATCCGAAGTGACGGTGAGAGCAGTAGCTTCATGAGTCAGAAGAGATAGATTGCCTAAGCCGACTAACGCTAGTAGCAAACCTGAACCCCAAGGAAAGTTCTTAGTTAACATAGTATGTACTTCAATATCCAATAAATTCTAAAATCAACATAACATTAAAACCTTAAGGTTCATAGACATTACGCATTGATATAATCAGCAATTTTACTTATAAAAAGAAGCCAATAGGTTTAAGTGATGTACTCATTTGCAAAGAAATATTAAATCTTTTCTGGCTAAGGGTATGACAGACAATGATTTTCATAATGAGAATTGCTGTTAATTTAGCCTGTTCAATTTAAACTTTGCGTTAACTTTGCTTTAAATCGTGGGGCTAAAAACGAGTTATACCTTGCCAGATGACAGAGACTTGAGTTTAATAGTAAGCATAAGCCCACTATGCATAAGGAAAAACCGTGACTAAACTAAGTGCGATCGCTAATATCACAGCACAAGAAATCCTAGATTCAAGAGGAAGACCAACCATTGAGGCTACAGTTATCCTCGAATCTGGAGCCATAGGATTAGCTCAAGTGCCAAGTGGTGCTTCTACAGGTAGTTTTGAGGCACACGAGCTACGAGATGGAGATAAAAGTAGATATGGCGGTAAGGGCGTATTGGTGGCAGTGCGTAATGTAACCGAGAAAATTCTGCCTGTTTTAGTAGGTTTAGATGCCTTAGATCAGGAAACCTGCGATCGCGCCATGCTCAAACGAGATGGGTCACACAATAAATCTAATTTAGGGGCAAATGCGATTTTAGCGGTGTCCTTAGCAATATCGAAAGCGGCTGCTAATTATCTGCAATTACCTCTGTATCGTTATCTAGGTACTAGCATTTCTAATGTTCTGCCCGTCCCACTGATGAATGTAATCAATGGTGGTTCCCATGCCGATAATAATGTCGATATTCAAGAATTTATGATTGTGCCAATTGGCGCACCTAGTTTCAAAGAGGCTTTGCGCTATGGAGCAGAAGTATTTGCTAAATTGCAATCAGTTTTGCATTCTAAAGGTTTAGCTACAGGTGTGGGGGATGAAGGTGGTTTTGCCCCTAATCTGGAATCTAATCAAGCTGCTTTAGAACTGTTAATTCAAGCAATTACCCAAGCAGGATATACCCCCGGCAAAGATATTGCTTTGGCTTTAGATGTTGCCTCTAATGAGCTTTACAAAGATGGATTATATTACTTTGATGGTAAAGGACATAGCGCAACGGAAGCGATCGCTTACTACGAAGGTTTAATTTCTAAGTATCCCATTATCTCCATTGAAGATGGGTTACAGGAAGAAGACTGGGCGAACTGGCAACTGATGACCAAACAATTAACAAATACGCAATTAGTTGGTGATGATTTATTTGTAACCAATCAGACTCGTCTGGAAAGAGGGATCAAAGAAAGCTGCGCTAATGCCATCTTAATTAAGCTCAATCAAATTGGCAGCTTAACTGAAACCCTTGAAACCATTGCTACTGCCGATAAAAATGGCTATCGTTCTGTAATTAGTCATCGTTCGGGAGAAACCGAAGATACCACCATTGCCGATTTAGCAGTGGCTACGCGGGCAGGGCAAATTAAAACTGGGTCTTTATGCAGAAGTGAAAGGATTGCTAAATATAATCGCTTGCTACGAATTGAGGCGGAATTAGGCGATCGGGCAGTTTATGCAGGAGCAGTTGGACTAGGAATTGCAATTTAAGTAATTACTCCGTGAAAAATCGATATTAGAAAGGGGTAGGAGAGTGTCTTCTATCCTTTGTTCTAGCAAATTAGATAATTATTGTAATTTTGGGCTTCAGAATCTTTTCTTGAAAATTGTCGATTTCTATTTAAATTCCTGAATTGCGGCAGTATTAATTTGGGCAATGAAAGCCTTAGTATTTAAACCTTTGTGTCCTTGAAAGCCTTCACTAATTAGACTACTCCGTTCTTGAATTGCCTTAGCATCTTGAGGATTAGCGGTAATCCAGTTATTGTAGGCATCCAAGGCATCGTACCAGTAACCATAACTAACATAAACTCTTGCTTTTTCGAGACTTGACTGGGCAGATTCTAAAGCCACCTTGAATTCTGGTTTAGGCTCGGTAAAGGCTAAAATCCCATTTGCTTCCACCACTTTACCTGAAGCCCACTTGCATTTAACTCCCCATCGGCGCGGAATATTAGCATCTAGTGATTGGGGCAGTTGAAACTTAAATAAGCCACCTTTGGTAATAGTAATTTCTTGCTCAAATATAACCTTGGAATTCTCGGCAGCAGCCTCTTGCAGGAAAAAAGTTAATTTATAATCTTGAGGCTCATTCAAAATCATATTCCAGTAAACCGTTGGTTGATCTGATGCGGTTCTAGCCCCATCTTCGGGTACCATCAAAGTCAAAATTGGTAGAGTTTTACCGCCCGAGCTTTCAAAGCCTCCCAACTCTTCTTTTAATCTGACACTACCCCCTGTACCCGCAGTTTTGGGAAGCCCTAGACCATATATAGTTTGCTTAATTTTTTGGGCAATGATTTGCACTTGAGCTTTCACGGAATTTGCGATCGCCATGCTGGAAATTTCGTTACCTGCCATCCCACTAATAATGAGAATTCCAAAGGCAATTTTAATCGGAAGAATTTTACTCATATTCTTTTTAGTTCAGAAAGCCCCTACTTTTTACCTACTTTAAATGTTTAGTTAAGTTATTAACTTACTATCAACTATTGTCGAGGACGATTTGAGATTTATTATTGTTTTAAATCACAGCTTAAGATTGATACGAGGCAGCTTTAAAAAGTTCTTTTTATCTAGTTGGCATTAGGTAAGCATGAGTAAACTAAAGATATTTAAGGTCGCCGCAATACTTGCCTGTATTTTTAGAATATAACGCCATTAACTTTAATTTGTTCTTTCTACTTAAACCAACAAAGGATCGAGTTTACCTTGGGCATCTAAACTATGAATTGCATCACATCCGCCAATGTGCAGATCATTTATAAAAATCTGGGGTACAGAGCGTTTACCGTCGGAGCCTCGATCCACCATATCTTGACGGGCATTCTCATCGCCGTCAATTACATACTCCATATAATCAACACCCTTTTTATCTAGGAGTCTTTTGGCACGAATACAGAAAGGACAAGATCTCCAAGTATAAATTTCAACCTTTGACATAGAATTTCCGTAATTTGATCACTTCCCATTATAGAGGGAATACGGTAGGGCATTTGGGGTAATTACATCTGAAAACTACATTTTTCCTAGCCCTAATTATGGCATTATGGTCTTAAATATTCTTAATAGATAGAAATTTGGGACTAAAAGATCCATGAATATAGAGCGAGATGAGACTGAGCTTGGTAATACTCTCAATCCTAAAAGTGAAATGAGAAGATTAAAGGCAGCGATCGCTTTAGCTTTGATCTATAGCAGTGTTTTGGTCTTACATCTATCAACATGGGGAATCTATGTTGTTATTGGCTTATTTAGTTTGATGACTGTTCACGCAGTTCGTCTCCTTGCTCCTACAAGTAAAAAAGCGCAAATTCTCGAATTAAATCAAGTTGAATTACCAATGATTTCCCTGCTGGTTGCTGCCAAAAATGAAGAAGCGGTAATTGCGAATTTAGTACATGGCTTATGTCAAATTGACTATGATCCTAATCGCCTTGAAATTTGGGTAATTGATGATAACAGTAGCGATCGCACACCTGCAATCCTAGAGAGACTCCAGCAAAAATATCAACAATTAAAGGTTTTTAAAAGAGGCAAAGATGCCAAAGGCGGAAAATCTGGAGCATTAAATCAGGTTTTACCTCTAACTAAGGGCGAAATTATTGGCGTGTTTGATGCTGATGCCCAAGTTCCAGATAATGTTTTAAGAAGTTTATTACCTTTATTTCAGAAGCCTCAAATAGGGGCAGTCCAGTTGCGTAAAGCGATCGCTAATGCTGCGGATAACTTTTGGACAAAGGGGCAAGCGGCAGAAATGGCATTGGATATTTTCTTTCAAGATCGGCGTAATCAAGTTGGGGGGATTGGTGAACTGCGGGGCAATGGGCAATTTGTGAGGCGATCGGCTCTAATTAGCTGTGGTGGCTGGAACGAGCAGACGATTACTGATGATTTAGACCTAACTATACGGCTGCACCTTGATGGGTGGGATATTGGCTGCTTAATTCATCCTGCGGTCAATGAAGAAGGCGTAATAAACCTCAAGCAATTATGGCATCAGCGTAATCGATGGGCAGAAGGTGGCTATCAACGTTATCTTGACTATGGCAGTTTAATTATTACGAATAGAATGGGATGGAGTAAAACCTTTGATTTGGTCGTATTTTTATTAATTCAATATGTTTTACCGACAGCGATGATTCCCGATTTGATCGGAGCGATCGCTTTACATAAAAGACCACTCCTTACCCCCATTCTCACCCTCGCCACAATCCTCTCCACTATTGGCATGGCAGCAGGGGTTAGACAATCCTATCGATCCTCGCTATTTTCGACCCTAGTTCAAACTTTGCGCGGGGCAGTTTATATGCTGCACTGGATTCCTGTTATGGTTAGTGTTACTTTGCGCATGGCGATTCGTCCCAAACAACTCAAATGGGTGAAGACAATTCATCAAGGGTTAGGAGATAATTTAGGGCTAGAGGATTTAGATAACGAACTCAAAACAGGTCATTAACCCAGATGCAAGTCTATCTTCTGCCCGTTCTTAACGATAATTACATCTTTTTACTGCACAACCCCGATACAAATACCGCAATTGTTGTTGATCCTGCGATCGCTCCGCCCGTTAAAGCCAAATTAGCCGAACTTGGTGCCGACCTCATTGCTATTTTCAATACCCATCACCACTGGGATCATATTGGTGGCAATCAGGAATTATTAGAGGCTTTTCCTAACCTTGTGATCTATGGTGGAGCTTTGGATCAAGGACGCATTCCCCATCAGCAGGTTTTTCTCAATGGTGGCGATCGCCTAGATTTTAATGGGACTTTTGGCAATAATCCTGCCGAGGTTTTCTTCATTCCTGGTCATACCATTGCCCATATTGGCTATTATTTTCCGAATTCGGGAGATCTATTTTGTGGCGATACGCTATTTGGCGGCGGTTGTGGCAGATTATTTGAGGGAACTCCTGCCCAAATGCTGAACTCATTGCAAACCTTAGCCCAACTGCCTGATCTTACTAAAGTATGGTGCGCCCATGAATATACCCTTAATAACCTCAAGTTTGCTCTAACTGTAGATTCCCAAAATATCGCTTTACAACAACGCTTAACCGCAGCAACGGCATTAAGGGCAATAAATCAACCAACTATTCCTTCAACCATTGGACTAGAGAAACAAACTAATCCTTTCTTGGGTGGCGATCGCCCTGAAATTCAAGCTAAAGTCGGATTTACTGACCCCGTTAGAGTTTTCACAAAGCTGCGCAGACTGAAAGACCTTTACTAAGATCAATGAAATCCTTACGAATTATTATAGTCATGATCGAAGCGCCTCTGCCTTTTGGGGATGCTTCTGCTCGATGGCTTTATGTTCTTTTGAAGGGTTTGATCGAACGGGGACACCAAGTTACAGCCTTTGCTAGTTGCAGTAATCCATCAGACATTGATCAAGCCCAAAAACTATTTGCCAATTGCGATTTAAGATGTTTTTTGCATCCTGAAAGAAGAGGCTTAGGTGTAAAGTTAGAAACCTTGAGGCAACCCTACTCCTACGTTTTTAGTCCTGAACTAAAACAGCAATTAAATCAAGAACTTACGAAACCTTTTGATATTCTGCATTTAGAGCAAGTCTGGGCAGGATGGCTAGGGTTAAAATATAAACATAAAGCTTTTGTAAATGTGCATTTTCTTCATTCTATTGATCGAGGTTTACCACAGCCCCAACTATGGCTAGCGGCACAGGCTGAATCTAGGATTCTAAAAGCTTATCCTCATTTAATTACTTTGAGCGATCGCCTAGCTCAGGCAATCCATAAAATTGCCCCTAAATCTCACATTGATATTTTACCTTTAGGCATAGATTTATCCTTATATCCATTCATAGAATCCAAGCCAATTAGCGATCAATTAACAGTAGGACTAATTGGTAGTTTTAGCTGGACTCCCACCTATGCGGCGGCGGAAAGATTAATTACTAAACTATGGCAACCAATTAAAAAACAATTCCCAAATGCAAAACTCCTGATGGTGGGGCGATCGGCAAAATCAGCTTTGGCAAAATTTGAAGATATTCCTGATTTAGAAATCCATGAAAACGTAGCTGATGCAATGCCCTATTTTCATCAACTTGACGTTATGGTTTATGCTCCCCTTGTTGGTAGTGGTATGAAAGTTAAAGTGATGGAATCATTTGCCCTAGGCATACCTGTGGTAACTGCACCCGATGGAGTAGAAGGTTTACCTGCCTTGGATCAAGTGCATTGTGGAGTTTGTCTTGAAGATGATGATTTAATTAAGCGCACTATCGAAATTTTAAGCAATCCCCACATCGCTAAGCAATATCGCCAAGCCGCTCGGCAGATGCTAGAAGTAACCTGTAGCCCTGAACCTGTTTTAGACAAATTAGAACAAATTTATCAGCGATTATTGATCTATAAAGAAGATAAAGAGAAGTGTTAATACAAAAATTTAACTAAACAAAAATTCCCACCACTATTGTTAATAATATGATGGGAAAATTCACTTCACTAATTCAAATCTATTTCTTAGGTGCAGGCTTAGACGAACTAGAATCTGCCACATTGAGAACAGGATTTTGGGTAAAAAAGTCTCTGGACATAATCTTAAACCCAGCTCGGTGCACGGTCATAATAGGCCATTCCTCAGGACGGGGAATATGGGTAACTCCCATTGTGTACCACACGACTAAGTCCTTACCATCGAGGGACTCGTCATCGGCAATCCATTGGGGTAAGCCCTGATTGATTTTACCTTGATTGGGATAGTCACCTCCTGCGTAGAGTTCATCGCGTTTATAGCGGGTTGCCCACAGATGATGGGTGGCAAATTTGCCTCTTTGATAAACATTGGATTCGGGCAAAGGATAAAACACACTGTTACCGCCAGGCATGATCATATAGCTAGGTTCTGCCCCGAGGCTATTTTTCCTTTGTGGGTTGCTAATCATCCAAGTGCGACTGGCTGCCATACTCATATCCCGAACTGCTTCTAATTCCCGTTTGAGATGTTTTTCCCTCATACTAAAAGCGTTAGCAGCAGGATTAGTTTCACTTTTAGGTAGGGCGGCTACATCCATTTCAGCGATCGCATTTTCCGTACCATCCACATCAAAATCTAAACGGAAATTAATAAAATGTTGGTGATTTATGGCGAGGATATTCGGTGCAACCAAGTGACCGATAGTATCTTGATTATCGCCATGCTTTGCGGTAACATCTGTTGTCCCTTTTACCAGCATAATTCCTGTTAAATCGGTCTGCACTTCTAAGGTGCCATCTTCATGGAAAACCCAGTTAATACCATAGTCATAATTGCCGATCGCCGCCACACTGGTCATGACCAATTCTCGACTTCTATGCCCCACGTAGGATTCGGTATTAGAATCATAATGCCGCCATAAAATCCCCGCATCCCGTTCGTAAATAGCCATTAAATCTTTGCCCACCAGAGGTTTGCCCTCATCGTCGGCAAACAATGCGTCCAATAACATGGCGTTTTCTGGTACATCTTTGCCCATTTTTAAAGCCGTAGAGAGCCAACCAAACCGATATTCCCCCACATCAAAGGCACTTCTCACAGTCCAAGATGGAGATGTATCGGCGTAGGGAACTATCATTTCTGATACTCCAGCTCGATAGAGAATCGGTCGGTCTTTGCCTTTGTCATTGTAAGAAATTTGGTAAAAAGTTAGCCCTTCCCTTGGGTGCATCAAGTACCGAAATTTCCAATTTTGCCAAGTTACTTGATTTTTAGATAATTTAAATGTCACGCCCTGAGGTTGCCTAATTAGTAGGGGCTTAGGCGCAGGTTGTAAAGGTTTAAGGGAGGCAGAATCGTAATCAAAATTTGCCTTGGAAACAGGAACTACGCCCCGATCAACAACCTCAACTACTGCCTTTTCATTCAAATCAATTAACACCATTAAATTTTCAATAGGAGAACCGTAATAGTTCATGCGCTTTTTATCTTTGTAGTAGGTAACACCTCGCATTAAGCGTTTACCAGAGGCTTTTTCCTCCTCAGACTTTAATCCCACCGCCCAGCCATCGACTACGGCACTTTCGGGATCGGTAATCCCCCGTTTTTTCATTGCTGCTCGCCATCTAGGATCGGCTTTAGCCAAAGTTGATAAGGTCTCGTAATCTTCATCCAATAGGGCGGGCTGCCCATCGGTAACTTGCTGCCAAGATACGATCGCTTTTTTTTGAAGGTCAATCACAGCCTCGTAGGTTTTATTTTGCGCTGGCTCCAGTACTACAATAAATACTTCACGGGCGATCGCACTATTGGGCTTAAAGTTTAAAACCGCTTGTTTTTCAGGCTCTCGCAACGAAAGATTAGGAAACCTTGCCCGATCGCTTAAGGATTTCTCTTTTTTCACTAAAGCGATCGCTGTCTTGATTTCTGATGCCGATAGGGGTTCTAACGGATGGGTAATCTGTTTGGACTGAGCTGAAATTGTCCCCGTCAAGATCATAGTGGTAATAGCGATCGCCACTACGAGCGTGAGCAAAATCAGAGGTAATTTCCACCTAGACTGTTTCAGTTGATTAGGCATGATTTAGTTTTAGCAATTGGTAGATTAGTAAGTAACGCAGTTAAGGGTGTCAAGGTTATAAGTTCCTGCGAAAATCAATGTAACTTAAAGCAAAAACCTGATAGGTAATGTAGGCTACTCCTATCGCAGATTATTGATTCGACAGACTTAAGCAATACTAAAATTTCAGCAATTATGGTAAAAAATTATAGCGATCGCTTTACCGTTGCCGCATGTAAAAAACTAATGCACCGAGATTTGTACCTGAAAGATTTAGGGAGGAGATTTTATCTTTATGAAGATAGAACTTGCAGCAATAACAGTGCGATCGGGTAATGGAAGATAAGCTATTGGTTAGCGTGAATAATGCAGGTTAGTTGTGTTACTTAGAAAGTCTCAGTATAATCATCTTACATATACGAAAGCTTTTCGTATAATAGCCAGTTGGGCAAAAATAAATACGCACGATAAGACCCAATAAACATGGAACTGTTTCTCGCATCAAAGGACTGTTTGTCCGCATTGGCTAATATTTCAACCATTGCTGCGTGCCTCGTCGCAATAGTAGCATTATGGCAGGTTTACACCACGCAACGATCAACACGTGAGTCGCAGCGTGTTGAATTATTTTTGAAGTTCAATCAATTGAATATTGATCAGGGAATAACTTCCACCAGTCAATCAGACCACTGGTATAATAACAGCAAATTTGCAATCACCGAATCGTTATTTGAGATAGCACCTCGTTCGGGTTCATGGCGATCAACTGTCAGGTGGATGCTGGAATGGCAAAGAGATTTCATCCGTGAGGGTGGATTTGAAGTCAAAAGTTACTCCAAAAAATTTCGAGAATACTGCAAGGACAACAATTATGAACTCATGCTGAACAAGGCGGTGGAGGCAACTCCGCTACGCCCCATCAGTGAGGGCAATGTAATATAGGTTCATTAATGTTGCGTTCTGATGTAGGTTAATAGGACTTTTCAATGGATGAAATGGACTGGGTAC
Organism: Synechococcales cyanobacterium PMM_0082; assembly: GCA_949127865.1. Taxonomy (GTDB): domain Bacteria; phylum Cyanobacteriota; class Cyanobacteriia; order Pseudanabaenales; family Pseudanabaenaceae; genus PCC-7502. The sequence goes on along the minus strand of CASBQR010000198.1, from coordinate 1,128 downwards.
TATCGTTTAGCTGTTTGCCACCAAGTAATGAAAATGAGTGGTTTAACCTCAGTCGTTTTGTTGATATCTATAACTTCACTTATGGTAAGAACTACGTTCTAGACTCATTTCCTGAGAATGACAATCGAAATAATCCAGAGCCAGAAATTTTACTCTGCGATGGCGATTCAAAGATGGTAATCGAGCGCAAAGTTTTTCCATTTCGTTCCGATCACATCAGAAAACATCAACTTTGGCATGAGTTCAGAGATAAAATATTTGAGAACTTATCCGAAGTATTTTCAGATAATCTATACATTCTTGAAATTAAAGATGTAGATATACCAACTAAAAGGAAAGACATGCTTAAGTTGGTGGACACTATAACAAACGATGTTTTAATGCATGAAAGAGAACTTAAGGCTTCAGAGGAGGTTTACTTAGATGGGGCAGATGATCCCAATCCCTTTAGGTTCTTTCGAGTATCCGTATCCGATATAGATCGAGAAGATGTTCCTGTAGATTGTGGTGTAGGTGTTCGGTTAATGGGGTCACTGAAATTTTACAATGCCCAAGAGATCAATGATTTAATATCACCAGTCCAGTCAGAGTTAACAAAAATCATCAAGAGATCAGTTCCAAAATTTGAGAATTATAGTGATTGTATTAGGATTCTAATTCTTGAGCCGCACACAAATATTTCGAGCTTTTTATCTAACATTTTAGTCCTGCGATACAATCTTTAGAGATGCCCAGAAATATTGATCAGATCTGGTTGGCTGTGCAGATTGAGATTAATGACGATGAATCAGTTCTAGATTATCGCCTTATCAAAAGCTCTCAGGAGAAATGTTTATAGTGATAGAGGATAACAATTCCTATACACACCCCCCCCAACGGCTTATTGGTTTCAATGCAAAAGTTATCTAAGGAGGGTGAGTTCAGCCGTTATGCCGAACCGATCGCTCCGTTTAAGTTATAAAGATTAAGCAAGCAATAATGGTTGGCTTTGTTGTTTAGTTCAGAAAGGTTATTAGCGATTCCTTTCAGGATGCGTTCCGCCGCACACTTAAGAATTGAGAAGCGATCAATATGATGATCGATGGGACTCAAGGAATGATGATTCTAGTGGATCGCCAGAAGCGATCG
>CASBQR010000197.1 GCA_949127865.1 Synechococcales cyanobacterium PMM_0082 | reverse complement strand
GGCAAAGGCAGCCCTTAAACTCGCTAATAATCCTAATAATTTTCTGGCTACCGTCCAAATTGGAATTACCCTAATTGGGATTTTAAGTGGAGCTTTAGGTGGTGCCACGATCGCTAGAAAACTAGAAGCTGGAATTAAATTTATTCCCGTGCTTTCAGACTATAGCCAGACTATAAGTTTCACTATTATCGTTGCTGTTATTACTTATCTTTCCTTGGTAATTGGAGAATTGCTACCCAAACGCCTTGCCCTTAGTAATCCTGAAAAGATTGCCTCGGCTGTGGCAAAACCTATGCAGTTATTAGCTAACTTCGGTAAGCCATTAGTTTATCTTTTAAGCTCATCCACGGAAGCTTTACTAAAGCTCTTCGGAATTAAAAATATTGAAGACCAACCGATGAGTGCGGAAGAGATTAAAGAACTAATTGCTCAAGGTGCTGAAGTGGGAATATTTGAAGAATCCGAGCAAGAAATGGTGGATCGGATATTTAGATTAGGCGATCGCTCAATTAAAGCATTAATGACTCCACGTACAGAAATTATGTGGCTAGATTTGGACGCACCTTTAGTGGAAACTCAACAAAAATTAATTTATAGTTCCTGTTCGCAATTTCCTGTGGCACGGGAAAATTTGGATGAATGTTTAGGAATTGTGGGGATTCGAGATTTTCTGGTTGCTTCTTTAACAGGAAAAGAGATTGACCTAGAAGCTAACTTACACATACCACTTTATGTAGCTGAAAGTGCTACTGCTTTGAGTGTTTTAGAATCTTTTAAGCAAACTGGTAATCATATCGCTTTAGTTACCGATGAATATGGTGGAGTTGAGGGATTAATCACAATAAATGACTTATTCGAGGCGATCGTTGGCAATTTACCCTCACAAAATCAACAAACTGAATCTCAAATCACTAAAAGAGATGATGGATCGTTGCTTGTAGATGGCATGATTTCAGTTGATGAGCTTCAAGAATTTCTCGAAGTTGATGATATGTTCGAAGACGATGAAAATTATCATACCTTAGGTGGATTTATGATGACATCATTAAAACATATTCCTATTAGTGGTGAACACTTGATTTGGAGAGGCTTCCAATTTGAAGTAGTAGATATGGACGGAACTAGAGTTGATAAGGTTTTAATCAGTTCGCTAAAACCTGAATCACCACAAACAGACTAATATCGTAAAAATGGTTGGGTATGAGTTTTGATTATTAAGCTTTTAGCGATATTATTTAAGCCATGTTAATTGTAGTTAAATCTTTGTACTTGCTCGACGATCGCCTGAGCCCGATCGCTAATTTTTTGCCAGTCTTGAGTCGCAATTGCATGAGCTAAAAATAAATCCGTAGAAATACCGCAGGCGATCGCTCCAGATTCCCAAAAACCCATAGCATTATCCATAGTTACCCCGCCCGTCGGAATTAAAGGCACATTTTCCAAGACAGGATGCAAACATTTAATATACTCCTTGCCGCCTAGGGTTTTAATCGGAAAAATCTTGACCGCATCTGCACCCCAGTGCCAAGCTTGCAAAATCTCGGTCGGAGTCATAGCCCCAGCAATTATTGGTACTTGAGCATTATTTACTAGCTTAATTAACTCTCGATCTACGTGGGGTGTAAATATAAACTTGCAACCACAGGCGATCGCTTGACTTGCCATTTCTAGATTTAAAATTGTGCCTGTACCAACTTGACAATCGGGAAATTCTGATTGTAATTGAGGGATTAAAGATTCTACAGATTCGGTATTCCAAGTGACTTCTAAAAGCTTAATTCCGCCACTAGCAGCAGCGATCGCCATTTGATAAGCCGTATTAACATTTTTGGCACGGATTATTGCAATAATTCGATGTTGTTGGAGTAAACTAATCCAGTGGTTCATATAGATTAGATCATGTCACGGGCGGGGAACAACTACTACAATACTTTGCAAGTGCATCACCAAGCTCCGCAATCGGAGATTAAATTGGCATATCGCAAACTAGTAAAAAAATTTCATCCTGATTGCAATCACAATATTGGTAGTCACGAGCAAATTTCAGCGCTTAATATTGCCTACGAAATCTTAAGCAATCCCCAGTCTCGTGCTTCCTACGACCACAGTATGGGATTACAGACGGCTAAAGTTGGTAATCACTCTAATGTTATAAAAAAGCGATCGCCAAGTTTAGACGAAGAGAGCAAACTAGATATTTGGTTAACGCAAGTATATGAACCTATTATTGAAATCCTTAACAAAACCCTAGATGATCTAGATGAACAAATTGATGAACTAGCAGCCGACCCCTATGATGATGAGTTACTAGAAAATTTTCAAGAATATATTCATAATTGTCGTACTTCCTTTAATTTTGCCCAAATCTTGTTTCGGAGGATGCCAAACCCTTCGTCTGCGGCTGGAGTAGCCTCCTATTTATATCATTGCCTTAATCAAGTCGGTGATGGGATTGAGGAACTTAATTATTTCACCCTAAATTTTGATGATCACCACTTACATACTGGAAAAGAGCTATGGCGAATTGCTGATGAAATGCGAGGCTACGCCTTTGAAGCTTTCAAAAACCTAGTCCGATAGGCTGTTTTAACTTAATCTCTAAGCCATATTAATTAAGTAACTTGGGCATTCAGGGCAACCGCATATAAAACTTGACTTTTATCTCTTTGCCTATTACTTTTGTCAGTCAATCAGTCGGCTTCTTTATCCTAAATTCTTAAAAACAGGCAATTTTAATTATGCAGATTTTGCATTTGTCTTTGTATCTGCTAGGTTAATGGATAGGATTCAGAACCTTATAGATCTTAGGCATAATGCGAAGTTTACAACCCATATATCATGACACCCTTGATTCTACAAATAGTGAGGCATGGCGCTTGATTGATAGCGGTATAGGCGTTGAAGGAATGGTAGTTATTGCCAAAAGTCAAACTTCTGGGCGGGGACAACGGGATCGGGAATGGCGATCGCCTAATGGTGGATTGTATTTATCTGTAATTTTACAACCCCAGATTCCTGCAAGTTTAGGATCACAGATCACAATTTGGAGTGTATGGGGAATTGCTAGTACTCTGAGCAATATAGTGCCAAGCCTTAAGATTAAATGGCTAAATGATTTAGTGGTCGAAAATCGTAAATTAGGTGGGATTTTAACGGAAACTAGGGTGTCTTCGGGAATTATCACCTATGCAGTATTAGGAGTGGGCATAAACTGGTTGAATGATGTGCCTGATGTGGGAGTTGCTTTAGCAGATTTAGCTTGCAACTTAGAGAACTTAGAAAGTCTTGAATCTTTAGTTTTATTGGGAATTAGCCATGGCTGGGAATATTGGCAAAAATACGGAATTGAATCTATATTACCGATGTATATGCAGTTAATTTCTAGTCGCTCAGTTCAGATTGGCGATCGCTTTGGCTCAATTATCGATATTACCGCTACAGGTGATTTGGTAGTACAGTGGCAAAATAGTTTAGACACATCAATCCTAAAGGCTGGTTCTATCTCTTTGGGCTATGGAAGTTAATAGAAAAGACAAAAAGTTGATAAGCTCCATCTACTAGAGATTCAATCCGCCGATTACTAATATTGTTATCAACATATTCATAGGGAATAGCATTGCCAGAACTTCAGAATATCGTAATAATCTGAAGGAAAAAAGAACGCTTAGGATTAGGTGAATTATAGCGGGATACCCCCGTTATAGATGTTAGGGATTGCTATCTATGGAAGCTTTTTCCCAAGCATCTTGCACCGCATGTTTAGCTTTTCCCCAAGGCAAGCCCGCTCGTCCATGATTGGTGCAGTACGATTCGTATTCTCGTTTTAATTGGGGTTCGGCATCATTAAAACTTTGACTGACAGCTCGATCAAAGCCTTCATAGCCAATGCGATAGGCAGATTGATAGTCGTCGTATTGCAGGTTTGGGTCGGCATAGGAACGAGTGATATGGATTTCGCGCCAATCTGTATCGATAAAAGTAGGATTAATACTCTCAGCAGCGCCTTTACCAGCCAGTCCTCCAATTACAGAGCCAATCACTGCGCCCACAACTCCTCCCACTGGTCCGCCCACGGTCGCACCGATCAAAGTGGCAACTGCTCCAGCACTGGCAGCTCCTACACCTGTACCGACGGGATGTGCACCTGGCTCATTAGAAATAGGATCAAGATTCGCATCATTTCGATCAATTTCATTTATCTCTTTATTACTATTCATGTAGATTTACTCCTTTAAACTGTTAATTATTTGATATTTAGTTCAAAATTGGACTACTTCTTACCCATCCATTTTGCGGCGATCGCTCCCAAAGCTGCCCCAACCAGAGGATTGCTGAGAAACTTAACTAGAGCAGGTTGATCTGCTAGAACATCATGAAAAATATCGGGATGTGAGTGATAGACAAAACCTGCTAACTTGCCGACATCTTCGGATTTCATACGGTTGGGGTTGTGGGTGGATAGACCTAATTGCTTTTCCAAATCGCGATCGCTCAGACCTCTTTTCTTTAGATGGTTAAAGAATTCCCTTGCCACATCATCTCGTTCGTTTGGTTTAATGCTAGCGATCGCCTTTTGCAGTTCTGGTTCCATTTGGGCAGCAGGAACTTTTTCTGGATTAAAAATATTACTGAATATATTTCGTCGTTCTTCTTTAGAGGATTTTTGAGCAAAGTCATCAAAATTGTCGTATTCTTTTTCTGGTAAAGTCTCTTTGCTTCCAGAAGCCAAATCGTTCATTATCTGGCGTTTATAGTCATCATTTGTGTTTGGCATATTCTTTCTTAAAATAGATAAATTGGACAAAAGGATTTATGTCTGTCGTTAAAAAGGATAAAGACTCTCTCTACCCTTATTTAACTTTTGGTTTTAGTAAAATCAGTCTCTCGGCTAAATTACCATAGGGCTGGAACTGGTGCTGGTTTAGCCATAGGAACATCTGACCGACTAACTGTAGAGGGATTGAGAATGGGACCAACTAATGCTAAGACTTCTTCTTGAGTGGCATACCCATCAAACGCCTCAGAGCTAAAGGGAATCGGTGAATCACCACGATTTTCAACGTAAATGACTTCGTTAGAGTTTCTAATCCAAGGACGGATATCAGCCTGAAGTAACATTTGCCGTAAGAAGCGGATACCTGCGGCATGACGAGCTTCAACAGAATGAATTGCTAATGCCGCAGCCAGAACTACTTTACCAGATTCACCCGCAGCCAGCAGATTTTGCACCTGTCCTTTGTAGGCTGCGACTCCCAAATCCTCAACATATTGTCCTGCAAGTAGCAGATCGGTAGGATTGGCAAAAGGATCTCGACCTAAAATAGCACTGTAGTTCGGATTAGCTGGAAGGACTATAGAATCAGGACTTCCACCCATAGATACCAACACAGAGGATAAATCGGTGACGTGTTGCGTTTCGTCCTCACCATAGGATACCAATATTGATTTTGCCATATCAGGAACTCCAGCTAACCTCCCACCTTTGGTCTCACTAATGGCGCGTTGATAAAAATCAGCTTCCAGCTTTTCTAAGGTCAGAGCATATTCCACAACCTGCCGAGGGCTGAGAGTTGGGCTTTGGGCATAGGCAGGTAAGGTTGGAGTGCAGAACTGAGATAGTAATAATAGAGGTAGAATTATGGCAATATTCCTAGAGGCGCCAAAAATGTAATTCAAGGTGTGATTTAATTTATCGAGGAAATTGCTGAAAGAGTGATAAGGCAATACAGTTATTACTTTTGGTTTTGCGATTGAGTTAAAGATCAGTTTCATAATTTAATATCTCCTAGGTTAAGCGACTAACGAACCGTTAATTGGATTGTTCAAAATGTTAAGTGAGGCAACCGCAGAGATCACCTGCTTGGGTGTAAACAACTCATCGTAGGCACGTCCTTTAAATGGATTCATCTTCGCATTTAGGTCAGAATTTTGTACCAAACGTTCATTATCAGTTTGGGTGGTCGGTCGTCCTAAAAGGGATCTAACTCCTGCGGCATGACGAGCCTCAACGGAGACAATGGAACCTGCTGCCAGAATATAAGTGGGGTTAGTTAAGCTAGGACCCGCACCGTTATAGGCATGAACTCCCAAGTCTTCTAAAGTAACAGCCGTATTTAAAATTTTGGTGCGATCGGTTAATAAAGCATTTAGACCATTTTGGTTGAGGTTCAATTCATTAGTTTGAAATAAGACATCTTTCCCCAAAACACCTCGCAGGAATTTAACATGGGTGGCTTCATGATTGCCAAGTGCTTTCAAATAGTCAAGTTCCTTAGCGTCGGTAATCTTACCGCTAGCAATCACGGCTGGATAATACGCTGCTTCTAATTCTTCCAATAACAATGCGAAGTTGAGAATACCCTTATCATCAGCATTAAAGGTCAGTACCTTCACATTACCCATGTTCTGAGCCATAAGTGCTTGGGGAACTCCTGCTAGCATCGCTGTCCCGACACTGACAAATCCCCATTTGAGTAATGTTCGACGTGAAGCAGAAATGCTTCCTTGTGAAAGTGAGTCTGAAATAGTCATTTTAGTTTTCCTGTAAAAGTTAACGAAATTAATTTAGGTTGTCCCTGCTTGATCCCAGGCATCACGAACTGCATGTTTTGCCTCCTCCCAAGGCAATCCTGCTCGTCCGTGATGGGCACAGAGAGATTCATATTCCTGTTTCAGATTATGTTCAACTTCGTCAAAGCTTTGATTGGGATAGCGATCGTAGCTCTCATGTCCAACCTGATAGGCACTTTGGTAGTCTTCATACTGGCTTCCCTTGGTCACATAGGGACGTGAACTATAACTTTCGCGCCAATCACTATCATTAAAATTAGAAGTTTTGATATCCATTACTTTCCCTTTTAATTTTTCTTTTGACCTTTTGCAAGTAATTCATTAATTGTGATTTGATATACTATTCCTAAAATTAAAGAGGGATACAAAATCAAGTTCCCTCTCTTTTTTAGTAAGTTGATAAATCTAAAAAATGATCTGGATTTTAACTAGGTTGCTGATATTCAACCTGTTTGGACTGGATGTCGTAACGGGCAGTGAGAATAAGCTGTTTGTCTGGGGCATAGATTAAAACAGTTAAATCTTGGTCAGGAAAGTTCTGATGGAAACCTTGGGCTAGGGACTTTGCCAGATTTTTGACATCCGTAGGCAAAACTTTTGGAGAAATCACAACTCCCAATTTGTTGTTATCACGGACATAGACATCTTTAATCAAGCCCTTACTAGCCGAGATCACCCAATCACCAAAGTTCTGCCCTTGGGTAGAGTTGCCTCGAGCTAGCTGCCCGTACTGATTTTGTTGTTGATTTAATTGAACAGAATTAACAGCACGAACTGCCGCCTGATTAGTTGAACTAGTTCCACAGGCAGTTGTAAAACTCAGGATTAGCACTAAAGCTAATATAGACATCAGATTGCGGACATTTTGGAAAAATTTCATCTTTTACTCCTATAAACTAAAGAATTTGTAAGAATAGATTAGGCGATCGCTCTTTCGGCAAAATACTTGTTTAAGAAAGTACTTGTAAAAGATAGAATAACGGGAGCAAGGATAAATGCTATCAGTCCACTCATACTGAAACCTGGAGCAAAAAGAGAAGCTAGCCACAGACAGAATCCATTTACAATTAAGGAGAATCCTCCCAAAGTCAAAAAGGTAAGCGGAAGCGATAAAGCTGAAAGTATTGGTCTGATAGAGGAGTTAACCAATCCGATAATGATCGCGGCAATCAAAGCCGATGGAAAGTTAGCAATATCAACACCTGGAACTAGAGTATCTACGACCAATAGCCCTAAGCCAGTTGCTAAAATCGTCACAAGGTATGCCATCATATTTTTTCTCCTAATAAATTTTTATAAGTTCGGTAATTAGATATTTGTTGCCTGTTCTTGATACTTAACGATCGCCCACACAGCATGGATACATCCTGGGATATAGCCTAAAAATGTGAGTAAGATATTAATCAACAAGGTGGTGCTAATGCCGTATGTGAGAAAAACACCTACAGGGGGAATCAAGACTCCTAAAACAATTTGCAATATTTTCATAATTAATCTCCTAAGTAATTTCTAGTAGTTTGGGTAGATGTGATTAACGTTTACTTTGGTTTCCCAAACCCTTGGCTTGCCAAAAGTCTTGAATAATATCTGTTAATTTTTCCTTAACTTCATGTTCTTTACGAGCAACTGTTTCTCCTAAGTTGCCCAAATTGCTTTCCAATTGTGATTGCTTTTGGTGCAAGGGGATAGTTCCATTCGCTTCAGCTTCAGCTTTAGTTTTTTCGTACCAAACCTTGGCATTTTCCCATTGGTCTTTGACTTCAACGTAGCGATTGCCATAGCGAGCTTGCAACTTCTCATCCAATATCGCTAACTGAGCTTTAAGTTTAAGATATTGCTGTTGTAAGACCCCCGACTGTTGTTCTTCCATAACGGTACCAATGGCTTGGCTCACCGCTAATTTCATTCCGTCTTCAGGTGTATCTTCATTATGGATATCAACTAGGACGCCATTAATTTCATTATCCAATTGACGTTGTTGTTCATCAATCTGAGCCTGAAGTTGTTGGAGTCTGGCTCGATGTTGAGCAATTTCTTGTTGTTTCTGCTCGGTGCTACCCCTGATCGCTCCAGTAATAGAAGCTGATATTTCATCAGGATCACGCCGTCCTCTTAGTTTTAAGTCGGCGATCGTACTGGAAACTGCACTTTTGATAATGCTGCCAATTTCTTCTGACCCTTCCTTGAGTTCGGAAACAGCTTGGGAAACTGCATCTCTGACAATTTCTTGAATGTTGCCAACTCTATATTTTCCTTCTTCTTTAGCTTTCTCAAGATTAGTATTAATTCTTTCTTTAATTGGTTCAGACATGGCTTGTATGTCCAAGATTATAGTGCTGGAATGTCAATCAGCTTAGTCCCTGAAGCCTAGAATTCGTCTCTACCCAATGGCATATTTTCAAAAGGAACCATAAAAAAAATCTACGCCTTTTGCCTTGGTAGAATGGGATTCAGAGATGGAGGTTAGAACCTAAGAGAAGTTTGGATGCGTAAGTCTAGTAAGTAAGCATCGGTAAACTTAAGATACCTAGGTTGCAGCCCACATTCCGCTCTAAATGGGGAGGTAAAAATAATTATGAAATCTTTGCAGGGAATAGATAGTAGCGTTGGCATTCATAAGAGCCGAAACTTAGAATATGCAATCGAGCAGGCGATAAATTAACAACCTCATTAACGCCGTCAAGATCAACAAAGTGAATTCTGAAGAATCAAGGATATTTGTAGCTAAAATAAACCTGCTACAGCCAATGTATAGATTTGAAATTTCAGCTTCTAAAGGCGTAACCTTGGCATTAACCCGATAACTGATACTGACAGTTATGGCTTCAGGCTTAGGCTTGCCCCGTTTAAAATAGTGGCGTTTTAGAATAGTGGCGTTTTCTACTATCTGAATATCTGAAAGTTGATGCCACTTAAACTTTTTTGATAGTCTTTCCGTATCAGCTAAGGCATCGGCTTGACAGGCAAAATCTTGACTTGCTAGTGATTGTAGCTCTTGATTGCAGACTTTCTGGTTTTTTCTATTTTTGTAGCGATTTTTTTAATGTCAGATTTGGGTTGTATACTGCCTAAGTCCTAAGATAATCGAGTGTATGAAATATTTAAATAAAAATTGACTATTGGTTGAGAAAACTTAGGTCTTCAATAAAGCCTTGGGGTGATGATTCTGCAAGATTTTGGGCGATCTGAGCATCAATTTGAGCCTGCCTAATATTACCAAGCCCTAGATAAGCCGCAGCCCGATACTCGAAAGCACTACTAATTCTGGGATTAATGGCGATCGCTTGATTTAGAATGCTAATTGCCTGTTGGTAATCTTTACTAAAAACCAATAGCTGCCCATAGATCACTCGGCTGCCTGCGGACTGAGGGTTTCTCTGCATAGCTAGGGTAATGTACTTCAATGCAGCTTGGAGATTATTACGGGCGGCGTAAACTATGCTGAGGTTGTTATAAGCATAGTAAGAATTTGGATCAAGCTTGATCGCTCTTAATAAATCATTTTCTGCGGGCGTTAACTTTCCGAGATTAGCATTAAGTAAACCTCGGACATTATAGGCGATTGATAATTTTGGATCTAAATCTAAGGCGCGATCGCAATTTCCCAGAGCCTGTAACCATTGTTGGAGTTCGTTCTGTAAAAAACATTTGCCAACATAAGCAGTAGCATATTTAGGATCAATGGCGATCGCACTCTCCATATCCATTAGTCCATTGGCGACCCGATTTAGCATATAGTTAGCTGCACCCCTAGCCGTATAAGCCCGCAGATATTTAGGATTTAATTGAATCGCCTGATCCATCATCCCAATTGCTCCCTCCCAATCACCTCGACGGAAGCGATCAACTCCCTGTAAAAAGAAGTCATCAGGTTTAGGGGCGATTGTCACAGGAGTGGTAGATGCAGATGGTAGCTTATTTAAACTGGCAGAGGCGATCGCACTTGAAAAGCTTAAACCCAAACCACTAGATAATTTCAGCACCGTTGATATGGGGATACCAAGATTAAACCCAGTTTTGATCCGTACATTTTCGTTAATGTCAGATTTCTTGCTACTTTCCTGAAAATCTCCCCGTCCATGAACTGCCACTAGTTCGCCATCGGTGTTAAAAACTGGTCCTCCACTCATTCCGGGTAGAGTATTGTTGCTATAGACAAGGGCATAGCCAAGGGACAAGGGACGAGAAGCATTTGCCGTTACTTTACCCTCTGTGAAGTTATAAATCGTATCTGTGATTACTTGAGTTGTGGAGGGAAAGCCAGACACATAGACTATGGAACCTTCCGAAGATTTAGCTACATCTCCTAACTTTGCAATTTGGTAGCTGGTCTTACTTTCAAACTTAACTACTGCTAAATCCGTATCTTTGGTGGCGTTGATATTTGTACTCTGATATTTTTGACCGTCCTCGGTGGTAATAGATAGGGGTTGAAGTTGATCGTTAACAACGTGGGCAACTGTCAAAACTGTGTAACTATTGCCATCCTTTTGAATTAAAACTCCAGAACCATTAGATTGAGGAGCAGTAATCAAGACAGTAACCGCTTTGGCAATTTTTCCAACTGCGATCGCCGAACTACCCCAAGCTGACTGAGCAAAGATCGAAAATCCGCCTGTTGCGACAAAGATGATGGCTGTTAAATGATTTCTAATCCTCATAATTCCAATTGTTAAATTGTGCAAAGTTTCAAAATAAGGGACTTCACTAAATATTACCCCAGAGGTTAGCTAAAGAGCCTAAACCAAAATGATCTTCAGTTTTCTGACCAAAGGTTGGTGGAGATTTCTTGGCATAAATTAGCGATCGCTAGTTGAAAAATTTAGCGGTGATGATCTAGAAGTATTGGTGAATCTAGATCATAGCTGGATATAGGT
>CASBQR010000196.1 GCA_949127865.1 Synechococcales cyanobacterium PMM_0082 | reverse complement strand
TCAACTTGAGACAAAAATTATTCAAACTTTACAATTAATGAAAGAAGATATTTTTAATCCTCAATTAAATACCCACTTGTTACAGGGGAAATTATTAGGATTAAAAGCTTGTTCTTGTGGTTATGACTGTAGAATTTTATTTGCATTAGAAATTGCTCAAGATCAGTCAAAAGAAGCAATTATCTTAGTTGATCTTGGTACTCATGATGAAGTTTATTAGTTTGAAGCTTTTCTATGAAATTTTCCCATACTCTGCTTATTCTTAACCATTACATAATCATTATGATGTCGGTTGTAACGTAAATTGGACTTTATCTCTAAAAATTCTTAAATCATCCAAAGTGTCTTGTAAAAATGACCGTTGTTTTAAAAGTACGGGGGCAAACTATAGAGTCCCATCAAATCGTCTCACTGCTTGCCCATTACCAACATTTACCGCAGTTAATTCGTGACCTCATCATTGATCAAGAAATAAAAGATATTACCTGTACCCCTGAAGAGCAGGAAATGGGGCTGCGAAACTTTTATGCCCAGAACCAGATTACTTCTGAGCCTCAGTTAGGATCATGGCTAGAACAAAGACAGATGACAAGAACCCAGATGGGGGAATTAATCGAGCGATCGCTTCGCATTGAAAAATATAAGCAAGCCACTTGGAGTAATAAACTTGAAACCTACTTTCTCAGTCGCAAATCTCAATTTGATCGGGTAATTTACTCTCTAATCAGGCTTAAGGATGGAAATAGGGCACAGGAGCTATATTTTCGACTACAAGAAGGCGAACAAACCTTTGCCGAGCTAGCAGCAAAATATTCAGAAGGTATCGAAGCTCAAACCCAAGGGATTTCAGGTCCTGCGGAAATAGGAAATATTGCTCCAGCCCTAGCCCAGTTACTGATCAGCAGTCCAGTTGGACAATTAGTGGTACCCAAACAAGTTGGAGAGTGGATCGTAATTGTGCGCTTAGAAAAACTAATTCCTGCCCAGATGGATCAAGCCATGACCCAACGCCTTTTAAATGAAATGTTTAATACTTGGTTGCAATCAGAGGTGGCACAAGTTCAGCAAAATTCCGAACCTTTAATTCCCATTGCTATTTAGTCCCCATTTAGTCTAAAAAAATATTATGAGTTCTGCCATTCAATCATTTCTTGCTAGTATTTCACCCTTCAATCAATTAGCTGCAAGCGATCTAGAGCAAATTGCATCTCAATGTGAATTGCGGCGTTACAGTATGGGTCAGGAGGTGCTACTGCAAAAACAAATGCCCACAAGTATTGCGATTTTGTATACGGGACAAGGGCGACTGATTGGCATCGATCCCCGCAATCAAATGGCAATTACCCTCCAAAAACTTCAGCCTGGAGCAATTATTGGCTGGGTTGGCATCCTTAGAGATATTCCCTGTGAGACCGCGATCGCTTCTGATGAGTCGGTATTTTTAATTTTATCGGGACAGAATTTTTTGGCTTTATTAAATCGGGAGCCGTTGATTTCTAACTATTTTAGTCAACTCTGTAGCGTTTCTGAAGCGTTTGATTTACTAGGAACATCAATCCAAGGTTTAGCAAATGCGGCAAGTTATGATCTTAAAGCCTTGGCGACCGCTGCTGAATCTACAGCTACAGTTAAATACCTGACCTTTGGCAAAAATCCTACGACCCAGCTTGATCGTGACCGAGTTTGGTTTGTCAGTGGTGGGGGCGGAGTGGCGAATCATCCCGTCGGTACCTCCATTGATTTAGAGCGAGAAGATAGCATAGAGGTAATTGAAAAAATTTCCGCCCGTCTAGTGGGGTTTCAACTGGTCAATGTCGGGTCTGATCATTTGACCGAAAGCTTAGAGGCGATCGCCAATTCCAGTCACAATTCCACCCATAAACCTAATTCCCAATCCCTTGAAGACTCTATTCCTCTGGGTGTATCCATTGGTACGAGCGATCGGCAAACCATAATAGCTGAATCCTATAGACGTACAGGAATTCAAGAGCCAGAGGTTAAATATCCCTTTGTCTCTGGGAAAGGAGTTCCCGATGCGACCCTAGCGATCATGCAGATGCTCAGTCAATACCTAGGAATGCCGTTCAAAAAAGATGTTGTTCGTAAGTTAATTATTAGAAATGCTGGCAGTGAAGTCTCCCTTCAGGTTTGCGCTGGTATTTCTGAGTATATGGGACTCAGGGCGCAGTTAGTCAATGTGCCGATTCAATCCATGAGCCGCCTGCAACCACCATTTTTAGTGGATTGGCAAGATAGTAATGCCCTTGTCTATGAAATTAGCGATCGCTCTGTTATCCTCGCCATACCTGAAACTGGCATTGTTAGTCAAAAATTTGCCGACTTTACCGAAACCCTAAGTAACCTCAAGCCCAATGAACCGATTCAAGTTCTGCTCCTCCAACCCACCACAGAAACTCCGCAAAAGAAGTTTGGGCTAAATTGGTTTATTCCTGCTCTGCAAAAATATCGTCAGGGCTTATTTGAAGTTTTAATTTCTTCCTTTTTTGTCCAACTATTTGGCTTAGCTAACCCTTTAATGATTCAAGTCATTATTGATAAAGTACTAGTCCAAAATGCCCCCGACACCTTGTTTATACTGGGAATTTTATTGCTAATAGTCGCAGTATTTGAAGCAATTTTAACTGCTCTCAGAACCTATCTATTTGCAGAAATTACCAATCGGATTGACCTCGCCCTAGGAGCAGAAATTATCGATCACCTATTGCGATTGCCATTGCGTTATTTTGATCGCCGTCCTGTCGGTGAACTTTCCACCCGTGTTAATGAATTAGAAAATATCCGCCAGTTTCTCACAGGTACAGCTTTAACCGTAGTCCTAGACTCGGTATTCTCTGTGATCTACATAATTGTGATGTTTCTCTACAGTTGGCTCCTGAGTATCGTGGCATTGGCGACAATTCCTTTGTTTGCCCTCCTCACTTTTATTGTTGCGCCCGTTGTCAGAGAGCAATTACGAGATAAAGCCGAACGCAATGCCCAAACCCAATCCCTATTAGTAGAAGTTCTATCAGGGATGCAAACTGTCAAAGCTCAAAATATTGAATTGCGATCGCGGTGGCAATGGCAGGAACGCTATGCAAAATATGTTTCTTCAGGATTTCGGACAGTTCTGACTTTTACCGCCGCCAGTTCCATTAGTGGATTTCTAAATCAGTTATCGGGCTTGATGGTGCTATGTGTGGGCGCATTTTTAGTACTGCAACAGGAAATAACCCTAGGGCAGTTAATTGCCTTTAGAATTATTTCGGGCATGGTTACTAGCCCCCTCCTGCGCTTGATGCAACTGTGGCAAAACTTTCAAGAAACCGCCCTATCCCTCGAACGCTTGGCGGATATTGTTGATACACCCCAAGAAGCTAGCGAACTCGATCGCCAGAATATTCCCATGCCTACAGTCAAAGGACAAGTGCTATTTGAAGACTTATGCTTCCGTTTTGGTACCACTGGAGCAATGCAGCTTAATAACATTAACCTAGAGCTACCAGCAGGGAAATTCATCGGAATTGTCGGACAGAGTGGATCGGGTAAAAGCACGATGATGAAACTTCTACCCCGCCTCTATGAGCCTGCTAGTGGCAGAATTTTGGTGGATGGTTACGATATTGCTAAGGTGGAGTTATATTCCCTGCGATCCCAAATTGGTATTATTCCCCAAGACACACTACTTTTTGATGGCACGGTTCAAGATAATATTGCCCTTGTCCGCCCTGATGCCACCAGCGAGGAAATTGTGGAAGCTGCCCGTTTAGCCGTAGCTCACGAATTTATTATGAATTTACCCAATGGCTATAATTCTAAAGTTGGGGAAAGAGGTTCTGCTCTATCGGGAGGACAAAGACAAAGAATTGCGATCGCCCGCACCATCTTACAAAATCCGCAAATGCTAATCTTAGATGAAGCCACCAGCGCCTTAGACTATGATACCGAACGTCAAGTATGTATCAATCTCACCAGTGCCTTTAAGGGTAGAAGTTTATTTTTTATTACCCACCGTCTAGGCACAATTCAGCACGCCGATATTATCCTGCTCATGGACAAAGGCTCGGTAGTCGAACAAGGCACTCATAGTGAACTGATGGCTCTACGAGGACGTTACTATTGTCTCTATAAGCAACAGGATGCAGCGTTGGTATAGTTCACTTTTCGATAAAGAAATAATGAAGAGTCTAATTTGAACTTTCTAATGCAGTTGGAGCCATCGCTTAGTTATTTTATTCAGGCTTTAGCTTTACACTTATGGTTAGATCAATTTCTGAATCATATATTCATCTCCGATGGTACAGTTCTTTATTCAAACTGATAGCGAGATTCCTGCGGCAACTCAACTCTTTGATCAGCTTAGCTTTGCCATTACTTCCCGTGCCTATACTAATGGCGAGCAACTACCCAGTACCCGCCAATTAGCTCAGTGGACAGGATTACATCGCAACACCATTAATAAGGTTTATAAACAGCTCAAACAAGCGGGACTAGTGGAGACAAAGGGCGGATCGGGGGTATATGCTGCCACGCCAAAACAAGAAGCTCAATCCTTGGATGTATCGATACAGGTGGTTCGCCAAGCATTGGATCGGCTATTGACGTTAGGCTATTCCCTCAATCAAGCTCAAAATATATTTAATACGGAACTGAATTGGCGGCTTAGTTGCAATGCCAAATTAATTGTGACTTCGGGGCAAGAAGATTTGGGGGTAGGGCAAATTATCGCAGCAGAATTAACTCAAGCCCTGAATATTCCTATTCAAACTATAGCTCTGGAAAATTTAGTTGATACTCTTGATCAAATTAACCAAAGTCAAATTAATCAAGAGCAGCCTATCCTCGCCAGTACCATTGTCACTAATCGTTACTTTGCGGAAATGGTACATAAAATTCTAGGCGATCGCCCCATGCGAGTATTCACCATTGATATTTATAACTACAGCCAAGAAATCGCTCGAATTAGGCAATTACCCCAAGGCAGTTCTGTAGGACTGGTTTCCGTGAGTACAGGCGTTTTACGGTTAGCTGAAAGCTTAATTCAAAGTATTCGTAAAGATGTCTTGGTAATTTCAGTTTTAGCTCAGGATACATACAGATTGCAGTCTATGTTAAAAACTGTGGATTTAGTTATTACTGGACATTCGGCGCAGGTGGTTAAACAGGCGATGGCAAATAGCGATCGTATTCGTCCGTTAGAAGTCATGTATTCAGGAAATTATATTTCTGGGGAGTCGATTAGATTACTAAAGCTAGAACTAGGTATTAGCTAAGGCTTCGTTTCTGCCGATTGAAGGTTAAACAGAATTTTGCTAGCGATCGCTTCTACCCAATTTTCATCTTGCTTGGTATAACTGCGGGGGGCATTTGCACCTAATATCATTAATCCTTGATCGCCTAATGGTTGAATGATTAGCCCTTGGGTGTTTTCTGGTAAATAATCAAACTCAATTTTGCCTGGATAAAGAGATAGCTTGACTAGATAAACTGGTTTTTGGGTTTTTATTACTCGCTGGGCGATCGCTCCCAAATTTATATCCTTCGCTTTAGGATAAATACCTCGTTTCAAGAGAACCTTACCCTGATACCAAATCAGAATTACTTTGGTGGCACTATTAGTTAAAAGGGTATGGGAAGCCCAAGCCAGTTCGGTTTTAATAGATTCAGGTAATAATGCCTCAATCTCAAATCCTTCTTCTCCTTCTAAAACCACAGATTCAGGAATTTTTGCCTGTACCTCTTGCCACAAGATCGTTACCAAAATTAAGATCGCACTTTCAATTACAGCTAAAGCATCGGAACGAGATTGAGAAGCAGTCAGAGCAGGTGTAAAAAACCGATTGAGCATTAATCCCAACCCGCCTAAAATCCCCACTGCCATTGGTAGAAATCGTAACATTTTACGTTAAGTTTTGATTAGCAAAATCAATCAAAGTTGAAAGAGGAGAAATAAAATTAGTGGATTGAGTATCAATAGGCTTGCCAATAAATGCTCGATCAAAAAACTTAAACATCCCTCTGTGCTGAGGATTATTAATCTCATCGTAAAAATTAACTGTGACAAAGCAAACTAAAGGAATTGTTGGAGGATTGTATGAAATATCGTACTTATCACGGACTTCACAATCTGACATGGCAATTTCCATGAGCAGCTTCCATTCATACACCCGATCAAGATTTTCTTTTAAAGAGGTTTTCAGAAAAAGGATAATACACCTATCCAACTTCGAGTCTTCTTTGACAGAATAAATAGTTAAATCTGGTTCTAGTTTTTGAGTTTCCTCTCCAACATTA
>CASBQR010000195.1 GCA_949127865.1 Synechococcales cyanobacterium PMM_0082 | reverse complement strand
GCCAATTCAGGAAAGCGCATATCAATTTGCACACGCATACAACCTGCATTAATCGCATTCATGGTGGCAGCGATCGCCTGTTCAGTAGCATCTTCTAAGGTATCAGGTAATTTAATCATTAGTCCGAAACCTGTACTCCTCTCCAGAAAGAAATATAGCCTTCTATATTTTTAGCGGCATCCTTAGCTTTGGGGTAATACCAAGCGGCATCTTTATTTTCCTTACCCTCTACAACTATGGTGTAATAACTGGCAACACCCTTCCACGGGCAGCTTGTGTGGGTGGAACTCTCCTTGAAATATTCAGATTTAATGGCATCGGGAGGGAAATATTTATTGCCTTCGACGATTTCGCATTTATTACTTTCTGCCAATATCACGTTATGCCAAGTTGCTGTAGTCATAGTTCTTAATTTTGTATTGTTTAATAATCTAAACCTCTAAATTATAGAGGAGAGGGGCTTAGGGGGAAGGATTGGGATGATTCTCATGACGGGCATCGGTAATTAACCAATCAAGGGCAGCAGCTTGTAAGTCTATGGTTGCGCCAGTTTTATCCACGCAGTAGCGACCAAACACCAATTTATCCACTAAATGCACATCAGCCAGACGCGAATATTCAAAAATTACACTGCGCTCCACATCTGCGCCCGTACAAATATGACAGTTTGGTCCAATCATGGTTGGTCCCACAATCTTTACGCCATCTTCAATATGGGTCATGCCTCCAATATAAACTGGTCCCGTAATATCAACTTTATCCCAATTTACAGAAACATTTAGCCCTGTGAATATACCCGGTTTGACCTCGTGACCAGGAACTTTGACATTATTGATTTTACCCTTAAGGACATCTTGAATGGCTTGCCAATAGTCGGGAACTTTACCAATATCTACCCACTGAAAATCCATGGCGATCGCATAAAAAGGAGCTTGGGCAGCTACTAATTTCGGAAATAAATCCCCACCAATATCAAACTGTTCGCCAGACGGAATGTAGTTAAATATTTCTGGTTCAAAAATATAAATGCCTGTGTTGATATTATTGCTGCGGGCTTCTTCAATACTAGGTTTTTCTTGAAAGTCTAAAATTTTGCCATCTTGATCAGTAACTACAACTCCATAGCTCGAAACTTCCTCTTTGGGTACAGTTTTCATCACCACCGTTGCCAAGGATTTTTTAGCCCTGTGCCACTCTACTACCGCTTTTAAGTCTAGATCAATCAAGGCATCGCCACATAGCACCACAAAAGTATCATCAAAAAATGGTGAGAAATCCTGAATTTTCTTTAATCCGCCTGCCGAGCCTAGGGCATCACCGACTAATTCCCCATTGACAATTTTCCCTTCAAAGGAATACCCCATCTGCACATCAAACTTTTGACCATCTCGGAAATAATTTTCGATTTCTTCAGATAAATGACTAACATTGACCATAATTTGATCAAATCCGTGTTGTCTAAGCAATTCCACCAAAAATTCCATTACGGGCTTTTGCATAATTGGAATCATGGGCTTAGGCATAATGTAGGTAATGGGTCTAACTCTAGTGCCTTTACCTGCGGCAAGAATCATGGCTTTCATTTGTTAATCAATTCTCCTCTTTAAATTTTGCTTTGATTTACTCTAATTTGCGTCCAGTTAGCTCTACAAAGATATCTTCTAAGTTAGAATCCCGCACCATAATCCCTCTTTTATCAGATAGTTGTTCCAGATGTCTGTGAGCTAGATCAAAGGTCTCAAAGAATTTATAGCCAATATGTTGATCGTTTTGACTGACCACCACCGCTAAACCATATTTTTGCCTTAGCTCTGTAGGAGTACCAATTTCGATTAGACTGCCGTTATTCATGATCCCGATGCGATCGCACAAAAATTCTGCCTCTTCCATATAATGGGTTGTTAGCAAAATTGTCATGCCTTGCTCTTTTAAGTCTTGAATAATTTCCCATAATCGTCTTCTAGTTTGTGGATCAAGTCCCACCGTTGGCTCATCTAAAAACAAAATCTGCGGCTGATGTAGTAGAGCTCTAGCAATTTGGAGACGGCGTTTCATTCCGCCTGATAGGGTTCTAACTAAGACTTGGGAGCGATCGCTTAAATCAACATAGTCCAAACAACGCTTTATTAAGTCTTTTCGTGCCATAGATGGTAAATGATGTAGCCTGCCATGGTACTCCATGTTTTCCCATAGAGTTAAATCCAAATCCACACTAATCTGCTGCAAAACCACCCCAATCAGTCTTTTTACCTGTTGTGCCTGTTTAATTACATCTAAACCACTAACGAGAATTTTGCCTTGGCTGGGACGAGTTAAGGTTGTTAGCATCCTAATTGTTGTAGATTTGCCCGCACCATTAGCCCCTAGTAAACCAAACATTTCACCTTGGCGGATTTGCAAAGACAGATTATTAACCACTGGAACTTGGTTATAGCGCTTGTACACCTGATCCAGAAGAATGGCAATATTAGTCATAGCTAAGGACTACCAACGGATATGCCATTATACAAACTCATGGCTTTGGCGATACCACTCGCTCTCATCACCGAGATCGCTTGCTCAGTAACCTTAAAAATTTCCGTTAATTTCACCATTTCTTCCGCCGTAAATTTCCCTAACACATGATTAACTGCGCCACCAATTTCGCTATTACCAATGCCAATGCGCAACCGTGGAAAGTCTTGGGTACCCAAATCTTGGATAATAGACTTAATTCCGTTGTGTCCCCCAGCCGATCCAGATATTCTAATTCTGATTTTACCTAGGGGTAGATCCATATCATCATATATAACCAGAACTGAGCTAGGATCGAGCTTATACCAGTTACAACACAAACGTAATGACTGCCCAGATAAATTCATAAATGTTGTGGGTTTAAGCAAGCGTATCGGTCTTTTCTCCCCATATATACCCTTAAATTTACGCTCAGGGCTTAAGTTAATACCCCATATATGTGCGAGATGATCTATGAGTAAGTATCCAACATTGTGACGAGTGCGATCGTATTCAGTACCAGGATTTCCCAACCCCACAATTAAATTAATTTCAGAAACTTCCTTAGGACTTATCATCAACTGCTAATTCATCGGAACTGATTTCAGGTTTGGTAGGAGTAACTTTTTCGAGCTGATCTACCTCCTTAGTAAATTCGGATTGAAAATCACGGGAAGCGTCTTGAAAACCTCTGATAGTTTTACCTACACTACGCCCTATTTCTGGTAGTTTTTTAGGTCCAAAAATCAGCAGCGCAACTACAGTTATTACCATCATTTCCGGTAATCCTAGCCCAAAAATATTCATCCACATTCTCCAAAACTAATTTCAAATCGACTAGATACCAGCAGGATCAATAAAAACCCCAAACCAGCCTAAGCAAAAAGATGAACAGTAAATTAATCACCACTCATCTTTGGTAAGTATTCTACTTGTATCTACGATAATTAACCGCCCCAGTTTAAATTAACGCCTTCTAAAATTAAAGAAGAGTTATATAGCTGCAGAATAATTAGTAAAAATACCAGAAAAAGTGACATTGACAGTGCCATTAAAGGTGTAGTTCCCCAGCCCCTAGCGACCTTACCATATTCGGCATTCAGAGGTCTGAGTATATCTCCGAGCTTAGTACGTTGTGACATAGTT
>CASBQR010000194.1 GCA_949127865.1 Synechococcales cyanobacterium PMM_0082 | reverse complement strand
TCATTAAACCACTCACACACGATTTACTTACTAGAGTTTGATGTATAAATCCGCAGTATCAAACTTTGGAATTTTAAGCCAAACCTTAAATCAGTTGGAAATTTAGTTTAATAATGTCAGCCACTCTAAGTTATGTCAATAGTCAATAGATTTTTATTAGTATTTTTTTGCAAGTTAATTGAATCGCTTTTTCCTTCTTCTAGCGATCGCTTTGCGTTTTAGTTTTTCAATAGGTGTTTCAAAGTGGCGAAGACGTTTCATGTCAGCAAAAATTCCAGCTTTGGCTACCTGCCTTTTAAATCGTCGTAAAGCCGACTCGATTCCTTCGTTTTCCCCAACATTCACTTGTGTCATTCTGTATTACTCAAAATTTAGTTATTATTAAGACTTTTTA
Source organism: Synechococcales cyanobacterium PMM_0082 (assembly GCA_949127865.1). Lineage (GTDB taxonomy): Bacteria > Cyanobacteriota > Cyanobacteriia > Pseudanabaenales > Pseudanabaenaceae > PCC-7502. Next base: position 8,536 of record CASBQR010000194.1, on the reverse strand, counting down.
TTTTTACTTGATCTATGAATAGATAAAAATAATGGATAAAAAAGTGAAGTAGATATGAGATCGGAGAATTCACGTCACTTCACTGTAACTTTTTAATTTAGTTGTTAGTTGATTTTTCTAAGCTCAAGATTGTAAGTAATTCTTGAACTTAGTTAGCAGGATTTAGTAGCGACGAGAGAAACCATCTCTATTACCACCGCGTCCGCCGCCACCAGGGGCTCTTTCTTCCCTAGGTTTAGCTTTGTTAACTTTAAGGTCTCTTCCCATCCACTCAGCACCATCAAGGGCAGCGATCGCTGCTTCCTCTTCGGCATCTGTGTTCATTTCGACGAAACCAAAACCACGCATTCTGCCTGTTTCACGATCTGTGGGCAGTTGCACGCGCTTGACTCCACCGTATTCAGCGAAAATGTTAGAAATATCTTGTTGAGTAACATCATAAGAGAGGTTACCGACGTAAATAGACATGAAATGTATCTCCAGAATCAAATAATTATTGAAGAGATTTAGATTCGGGAAGATGATTGCTAGATTAGAGAACCTGTCAGCCGAATTAATGCTCAATGAGAATGCTATCACAGATAGAGCTAATCTAAACTTAATTTATCTTAACTAATTGAAATTAACATCCTAAAGTTAATTACCTTAGTCCAAGAATATTTATGAAAGCGTTAAAAAGGTAAGGTTCTAGGCATAATTTAGCATTAAATTCCTTATGCTTTTATGTTAATTCCATACATTAAATTTTTTGTAATTTAGCTATAAAAAATCCATCCATATTATGTTGGTGGGGCAGAATTTTCAGCCATGGACGGTGTTCGGAGAATTGAAATTTGCTTTCTAATTGTGTTGGTAAGCTTGGTGGTACTAGGTGCCAATTTGAATGATTTGCCAGAAATTCTTCAATAATAGACTCATTTTCGGCGGGATGAATGGTGCAGGTTGAATAAACTAAGATCCCTCCTGTTTTTACCCATGTTTCGGCTTGATTTAGGATCTCAGTTTGTAAAATTGCTAGTTTTGTGGATTCTTCTGGGGTTTGTCGCCAACGGGCATCGGCATGACGATGAAGGGTTCCTAATCCTGAACATGGGACATCCAGTAAAACTCGATCTGCTTGCCCTTGAAAATCTGTAAACTCTCTACTATCTCCTACGCGAATTTGGATAGATTTTAAACCAAGGCGATCGCAATTTTGTTGTAGTTTTTTGAGGCGATTTTCGGTGCGATCGCAAGCATAGATCAAACCTTGATCGCCCATTAGTTCAGCAATGTGTGTGGTTTTACCCCCTGGAGCAGCGCAGGCATCAATAATTACTTCTTGAGGCTGGGGATCTAGAATGAGGGCGGCTAGTTGGGCACTGGCATCTTGGACAGTCCATAGTCCTTCAGTAAATCCGATGAGACTCGGAATATTGCCAACTCCAGAGCTTAAGCGTAGGGCGTTGGGGATGGTTGGTAATGGGGCAAATTCAATCTGGGCTTGGTGAAAGCGATCGCTTAATTCAGTAATTGATGTTTTTAAGGTATTTACCCGCAAGTCTATATGGGGGGATTGATTAAACCATTGACATAGTTGGTCAGTTTCTGCTGTGCCAAACTGCTCTAGCCATAATGTAATTAACCAATCAGGAAAACTATGTAATGTGCCAAGGTCTTGAATATTGCTAAAAAGTGAGCGTTTTTCCTGCTCTCGACAAATTTTTCTGAGTACGGCATTGACTAATCCTGATAGCCCACTTAACTTTTCCGATTTTGCTAAATCCACACTGCTATTTACGGCAGCAGAATTGGGAATATGATCTAGAAAACAAATTTGATATATGCCAATCTGTAAAATAAGACGGAGGTCTGGCGGTTGTTTGGCGGTAGGTTTGCCTGTAAATTCTGCAATTAGAGCGTCTAGGGTGCGCTGACGACGGGTAATGCCATAGACTAATTCGGTAACTAGGGAGCGATCGCTTTTAGAAATATCTATATGACTCTGCAATATGCGATCTAGGGCAATATCAGCGTAGGCTTTCTGTTTATTTATGGCTCTAAGGGCATAAAAAGCCAGTTGACGAGAGTTGATCATAGATAAGGACGAGACGCAGTAGAGAAATCTTACTTTTTAACCGAAAAACGAAATGTAGATTGGTTCCCCTTGCTTTAGGTATGGGGTTGACATCCTCACCGCGTAAAAGTGATATGGATTTCAGGATAAGGGTGTACCTAGCATACTTAAATTAAGAATATGTCCGCCTGCCACTAGATATACTGGGTTGGCAATACAACCAACTTGTCTGACTAATGCTCCCAAGCGATCGCGAAATAATCGCCCCATGGGATAAGCGGGAACTACTCCCCATCCTACTTCTTCTGCCACTAGAATTACATTAATCTTGGGATTATTAGAGATAGTTTGAAGACTAATTAAAAAGTCTATGACAATTTGGTTCCATTCTTGTTCTGCCAATTCCAAAAGATTTGCCACCCAAGTTCCTAGGGCATCTATTAATAAGCAGGTATCCCCACTTGCCGATCGCACTACTGAAACTAAATTAATTGGTACTTCCAAAGTTTGCCAATGCTCAGGACGGCGATCGCTATGTTGTTTTATTCTTTGATTCCATTCAGGATCATTCGGATCAAGGCAAGCTGTGGCAATGTAAATTACGGGCTGACCAAATTCAGTGGCTAAGGTTTCTGCCCATTCACTTTTACCTGAGCGGGTGGCTCCTGTGACTAGAGTAATCATGGTGTTGGCTGCATTCCCATTTTATGAAGAACTTGTTCAATAGCTGTGAGGATTTGATTTTGACCCCAATTTTGATAAAGACTAGCAGCGATCGCACAGCCACCAGCCGCCACACCTTCTTTGACAAATCCTTGCTCATAAATACGAAGCTGAGCGTATTTTGATTTGGTAAAACTTAATTTTGTCCCTAGTAAAATTGGCTCTGGCGTAATTGCTTGAGCTAGTCCGATCGTATCGCCTGTGGGGTCTTCTGTCACCCAGCGTGTAGTTCCGATGGCAATATTGTTAGGCTGCCAATCTAAATATTCAAATTCAGCGATCGCTCTAATCAGAGCATATACAGCCAACATTTGCGTTCCTCCTGCCAGTAATACTCCCCCATTTTGACTGGCAGCGATCGCCATTCCTGCGACTACAGGCTGCATGGGATCACCGATGGCAGCAATTAAATCTAGGGGATTTGGTGATTGGAAATTTTTTAATCCTAATTTCACTAATTCTGCTTTTTGAGCATGGTTGCACTGGACATGGCTACTATTAATTTTACCCGTGGCATCAATTCCTAATCCCGTAAGTACTGCCAGAGCTGTTGTGGTACCGCCCACCACACATTCGCCAATTACTATATAGTTATTTGCATCTTGGGATAACTTCTTTCCCCAGATTAAACCCTGCTGAAATAAATGCCTAACCACCTCAATGGACATAGCTTTGCCAGTTTCAACAGAATTAGCAGATGTCCCGCCTAAGTCGATACAAGGCACATTGGGCGGTTGGTTTAAGCCAGCATTAAATATTTGTAAGGGCAGATTGAGATTTTCAATTATAGCTCGCCCTATAACTACAGGTGATACTCCCGCTGTCAATGGTGGCAATGGATAGGAGCAAATATGTTCTGCCCCATGCCATAAAAACTCAGCATCAGCTAAGGCAGTATATTGGCGATCGCTACTTGTTGCCCCCGCCGCCGAAATATGAGGAATTAAGCCCGTCGCTGTAAACCCCAACACACAGGTAATAAGCGGACGTATCCCAGTATATTTCCGTAGCCAGCGATCGCCATTCTCATAGTTGGTATAGCATTTAATTAATCCATACTCCATAGGGTTTTAGGATTTCAGAGTTGAATTAGATTTAGTAAATATCAGTAAATGCTGTTGAGAAATATCTCTTTTCGTCTCCTTCCAGTCTAAGCCAACGGATTTCATTTCCTTAATTACCTGTCTTTCCGTCATTTTATGTAGAGGTTTGATCGCAATAAAAGGATTTTCACCTTTATACTCGACCAATACGACTCTAGCATCAGGTTTCATGGCGTTAACTATACCTTGCATCATTTCATGAGGGTAATTAAACTCGTGATAGGCATCCACCATTAGCGCTAAATCTATACTGCCAGTCGGTAATTGGGGCGACATATCACTACTGAGAACTGGCTCCACATTCAGAATATTTTTTTCTACCTTCAAAAAATTTAAAATCTCGATCATCTCAGGCTGAATATCCACGGCATAGACCTTACCATTTCCTGTGAGAAGAGGAGCAATGCGAAAACTAAAATACCCAGTTCCAGCCCCAATATCAGCAACTACATCCGTAGGTTTGAGATTTAAATCATTGATAACTTTTTGAGGTTGCTCTTCCCATTCTCGTGTTGATCGCTCCAGCCAGCCTGCTCCCTGATGTCCCATGACCTGAGCAATTTCCCGACCCATATAAAATTTGCCGATCCCATCAGGATTGTGATTTGTCTGAAATTGATAAGGCGTGGCATAAGCTGGGGAAATTAAGCTGCAACTAAGAATTACAATAAGGATTAATAATTTGAGCATTTTGAATATACTAGGTAAGCTTCGATTTTGGGATATTTAGGTGTGAGAATTGAGATAATTCCCCAAGAGGTTTGCTCCAAATCATAAATATTTACTTTGACTGAATCAACCTACGATCGCATATATAAAACAGTACACCAAATCCCAGAGGGTAAAGTTGCCACCTATGGGCAGATTGCCGAGCTTACAAATCTTGCAGGCAAAGCGAGACTTGTGGGCTATGCTTTGTATCGCATTGATCCGCAAACCTCTGATGTACCTTGGCATCGAGTTGTAAATGCTAAAGGTGAAATTTCTCAGTCGCCTTTTCGTAATGGTGGAGATTATTTACAGCGATCGCTTCTTGAGCAAGAGGGAGTTCAGTTCTCACCCCAAGGCAAAATTAATTTAAGAGCCGATCGATGGCAGCCGTAGTTTAGAGATTGCCTTAGCAAAATCTTAACCATTACTTTATCGGAATAGACACGGAAAAAATCGAGCCTTTACCTACTTCACTTTCTACAGAAATTTGACCATCATGGGCTAATACTAGTTTTTGGGTAATTGCTAACCCCAGCCCTGTACTTGGTTCTCCCGCCGTAGATTTGACACTAGTTAGGGAAAAGGGCTTAAATAATTTCTCACGTTCTGAGGTGGGAATACCCTGACCATGATCTTCAACTTTAAATAAAACTTGATTTTGATCGCTGGTAACGGAAACCTGAATGATGGTGTCGCTATGGGAAAATTTGATGGCATTAGTGAGCAAATTAACTAAAACCTGCTCGAATTTATTTCGATCAATGCTAATAGGAGGAAGTGGCTCTTTTATTTCAAATTTAATTTGAATATTTTTCAACTTGGAAATCATACGATAGCGTTTAACAATGCGCTCTACGTATTTTTTAATATCTACGGATTCCAATTGCAGATTAAGTTTGCCAGATTCGATCGCTGAAACATCTAGCAGGTCTTTGAGTAGAGATAGCATAAAATCAGTTGCCGATTTAATATCAGAAATAAGTTCGGTTTGCTCTGGATCTAAATTATTCTCACATAGTAATAAATCAGACATGGAGTGGATTGCCGATATGGGATTACGTAGATCGTGGGCAGCCATTCCTAAAAAATGATTTTTCTCTTCATTTAGCTTTTTTAAGTTGTAATTGCTTGCTTGAAGTTGAATTTGGAGCGATCGCAATTCCAGATGGGTTTTCACCCTTGCCAAAACTTCTTGCGGTTGAAAAGGTTTAACAATATAGTCCACGCCCCCTGCATCAAAGGCTCTAACTTTATCAGAAGTTTCATTGATCGCACTAATGAAAATTACAGGAATATCCTTAGTAAGTTGATCTTCTTTAAGTTTCTGACATACTTCATAGCCATTCATGTCAGGCATCATAATGTCTAAGAGAATTAAGTCTGGAATGGTAACTTTGGCAGTTATTAAGGCGAGTTTACCAGTGGGTATAGGACGCACTTGGTAGCCATCTTGGCTCAGAATATGATCTAAAAGTGCCAAATTTAATGGGGTATCGTCAACTATAAGGATATTGGGCTTGGTCATGCTGAATTTGTATTTTTGGTATTGGCGATCGGTTCTAGGATGATTTCATAGATTTCATAGGCAAAAAATTTAATAATTTTGGAGCAAAATTAGCAGCAAAAGTTAACTATTTGGTTTCTAAGATGGATCCATTCTCTCATAAAATAAACGTGAGTTCGGGATAACAAAAACTGAAACTCCTACCTCTCCTATAAATTAGGATTAATTACACTAGGAGTAATAAATTTGTCAACTAAATCCTTAAAAGTAATCGTAATTGGCGGTGGGGCGGCTGGTTTTTTTGGGGCGATCGCTGCCTGTGAGCAAGGAAGTGCAGTGACGTTACTAGAAACAGCGAGAAAATCTTTAGCTAAAGTCCGAATTTCTGGCGGTGGACGGTGCAATGTTACCCATGCTTGCTTTGATCCGAACCAGTTAATCTTAAATTACCCAAGGGGTGGCAATGCCCTGCGAGGAGCTTTTAGTCGATTCCAGCCCCAAAATACGATCGCTTGGTTTGCCCAGCAAGGGGTAAAACTCAAAACTGAATCTGATGGCAGAATGTTCCCAATTTCTGATAATTCGGAAACTATTGTCCAGTGCTTAATGCAAAGGGCGGAATCCTTGGGGGTGAAGCTATGGACAGGGATAGGAGTGCGATCAGTTAGCGTCATTTCAGATACCCAAGAATTCTCAGTAGAGTTGCAGTCAGGACAAATTTTAACCTGCGATCGCCTGCTTTTAGCCACGGGTAGTCATCCTTCGGGTTATGAAATGGCAAGGAGTCTGGGACATGAAATTATTAAACCTTTACCTTCTCTATTCACTTTTAATGTTCCCGATCCAAGACTAGAAGGATTAGCAGGTGTTAGTTCGGAATTAGTACAGATCAAGCTGGTTGATGGAGCGAAGAAACCCGATCCAAATCTTGAGCAAAGGGGAGCAGTATTGATTACCCATTGGGGCTTGAGTGGACCAGCGATCTTAAAGTTATCAGCTTGGGGGGCAAGGGTATTGGGCGATCAATCCTATAAAGCAAATATTTTAATAAATTGGTTGCCAGAATTAAAAACTGAAGAAGTGCGATCGCAATTAACCACAGCTAAAACCGAACTAGCACAACGCTTAATTTCAGGTAATTGTCTATTTAAGCAAGTTCCCAAACGTTTATGGCAGAGTTTATTAGGAGCGATCGCCATCGATAGTTCTCTCCGTTGGGCAGATTTATCAAAAAAGCAATTAAATCAATTAGTGATTGAATTAACGGAAGGGAAGTATGCAATTACAGGCAAGGGAGTTTTTAAGGAAGAATTTGTAACCTGTGGTGGGATAAATCTAAAGGAAGTGGAATTTAAAACGATGGAAAGCCGCAAATGTCCCAATCTATATCTAGCGGGAGAAATTTTAGATATAGATGGAGTAACTGGAGGCTTTAATTTTCAAAGTGCCTGGACAACGGGTTGGTTAGCGGGGCAAGCTATGGGAAATCAATGGGGTAAAAATCTCGGAGGGAATCTGGCTTAAGGGCAAGTTAAGAAAGCAATCTCGCCTAGTTTAAGAAATAATGCCCGATCTCAATGCTCTCACTGAGGCTTCTGTGCGATCGTCAGCGCAAAGCTTACTCAAAATATTACGCACATGGGTCTTGACGGTGCCAACTGTAATAAATAAGCGTTCGGCAATCACCGCATTAGTACATCCACTCACCATCAGTTCTAGGACATCATGTTCACGATTTGTTAAGGGATAAGCTTCTAAAACATCTTCATATTTAGATTCCACCGCCTGAATTTCTACGGTATTTTTTTTGTCAATATTGGCTTTGGGGATACCTTGGCGCATCTGTCTCAAGACAATACTAGCGATCGCTGGATCGATCCAAGAACTGCCGTGGTGGGTGGACTCTATGGCTTCTACTAGTCGATCCATGGCAATATCTTTTAGGCAGTAGGAATCAGCACCTGCGGCAAAGGAAGCTAAGACTGCCTGTTCATTTCCCTGCATCGTTAACATTAAAACTTTGGTAGCGATCGCCTGCCCCTGAGTTTGAAACTTACGAAACTGTTGGGTCATTTCAATGCCATCCATCCCTGGTAAACCAATATCAACAATGGCAACATCGGGCTGCGTGGATTTTAGAAGTGTTAATCCTTGGATAGCATTAGCAGCTTCGCCAATTACTTTAATCCCTGGATATGTTTTTAATGCTGTTACTAGTCCAATCCGAACTACAGCATGATCCTCAATAATAACAACGCTAATTTCACTCATAATCTTGACCTATGTTTGGATAATATATTGTAAATACTCGCTAATGGCTTGATGGAGTTTCAGAGCTACCAATTCTGAATAAGTATTGTTTGAATTATTGAAGAAATAAAGAGAATTTAAATTAGAAGGTTTATACTCAAACATACCACAAATTAATTCCCATATATC
>CASBQR010000193.1 GCA_949127865.1 Synechococcales cyanobacterium PMM_0082 | reverse complement strand
GGGTTTTGAATTGAGAGACATCTCCCATTGGTACATCAACTAAAATAATCACTTCAGGATTGGCTTGCAATACTCTTTCTGCTGAGAGCGTAATATAACCACGCATGGGACTCTTTTCTTGCAGTTTTGCTGTAACATTTTTAATTTTAAATCTTTCTAATAAGCTCCCCGCCCAGCTTTCACGATTTGGAGATAGAATTGGCTGACGGCTTACCAGCACTAGGGTAGATGCAGATTTTTTGGCAACATTAACAGAACAGTTCTGAAAACGCTTGAGAATGGAATTAGGATCGGATTGAGTAGATTCCGCTAGCTGTTTAATTAGAACTTCTATATCTGTCCAACTATTGAGTTCGGTGGCGATCGTCCGAATACCTAATTGATTCATTCTCTTTAATATTTGGTCGTGAAATCCCACTGCCCCAATTACTAAATCGGGTTTGAGCGCGATAATTTTCTCTATGTTTGGCGCAGTCCGTCCAGTGCTCACGGTCGGAATATTCTTAAATCTGGCATCTTTGTCAAATAAAGAACTGCCTGACATTCCCACTAATTTTTTACCATCTAATTGCTGGATTATATCGGCAGAAATAGAAGTGAGGGCAACTACTCTGGTAAGGGTTTTAGTGGCAGGTAGCCGATTTTGACTGAGTTTTGGGGGAGATAGAATATCCGCACTAGATTGAAGATTAGGAGAAAGAACTAAAAGAACGAATAGAAATAAAATAATTTTTGGCATGATTAATAATTTTAAAAACGATAACACTAGAACCGATAATTAAGCGTAGCACTGACATTAATTCCTGGTTGGGCAAAGCGATCGACACGAGCCGCATCGGCAGCGGGGAAAGTTCTTAAATCTGAGTATTCATAGTATTTAGCATTAAGAAGATTGAAGATGCCTAAGTTAACCGTCAGATCTTTAGTGAAGTTATAAAAGCTCTGTAAATCTAGGGTGGCATAGCTGGCAGGAATAAAGAGAGTGGAGTTTTCAGGAACTCTGGGTGCACCAACAAAGGTTAGGGTTAAATCAGTTCCCCAGACCTTCTCAGGCGATCGGTAGCGTAAACCTGCCACAGCCTTAAAAGGATTCACGGTTTCTAGGGGTTCATTATCAGTAAGATTATCCCCAACGGCTAGACCCAAACTGCCAATCAGGCTGAATCCATCAGGACTCGGGCTAAACCGATATTCACCACTAGCCTCTAATCCGTAGATTCTAGCATCACCAATATTTTGAGATTGAAAGCGTATGAAAGGACGAGCAAAGCCGGGGACAATTTCGGTGCCAGTATCGACAAATTGTTGAATAAAGTTGTTATAGGCATTATAGAAGCCTACTAAACTGAACCTACCTTGGGGATAATTTCCTCTCACTCCCAATTCAAACCCATCACTGGTTTCAGCCTTGAGGTCTGGATTTGGAACCACTCGGTAGCCAAAGAGAGTATTGGCAAATCCACTATTAATTTCATCATAGAGCGGAGCGCGGAAACCTCTGGCATACTGGGCAAATACTGTCGTTTCAGGACTAGCCCGCCATAGAAGAGCCAGTCGGGGAGAAATTGCTCCAGAGTTGAAATTCGCAGGGGCAGGCGAGCCATTCCGAAAGAAGTCGGCATCGGGAGAGGTGGCAAGACTATACAGATCGTAGCGGATTCCGGGAATCAGGCTAAATTCGCCATTATTAAAGCTAATTTCATCTTGGGTATAGAGTCCAAGGCGAAAAGTATTAGAGTTGGGAAAATCTCTGGATGGGAAGTTATCAGGGATGAAGTTGCGAGTTTGGACACCTGTAATTAAATTGGTTTGGAGGCGATCGCGGGGACGTTGATTATCCTGACTAGAAACGTCCAATCCATAGGTAAGTTTATGAGCAACCTCACCAGTGCGAAAGTTACTTTCTAGCTGAATATTTCCGCCAAAGATGCGATCGCTAAAGTTATTTTGTCCAAATCTGAATACGGGTTGACCTCCCGCTGTGCGATTTTCGAGGGTATCTTCAGGGGTTTCAGTGTTTTGATAGAAGAATTGTACTTTTGCTAACTGAATAAAAAAGTCGCTATTGGGATTATTAAATTCATATTCCAAACTGAGACGGGTGCGATTGGTACTGAAATTAGAAAGTAACCTGCCAACGGTGGTAGCTCCTCCTGTTTCTTGAAGTAAGTTGGCACGGGCAATAGTAGTCTCAGTGGAACGATTAAGAACATCGGTTGTGAATTTAAGGGCATTAAAATCATCAAAGCGATAGACTAATTTACCGAAATAGCTATTACTTCTGCCAGTTTGAGTATCGGTAAAAGTGCGATCGCCATTGCGTTGTACTTCCTTAAAATCACGGCGAGTATAAATTAAAGCGGCTTCGAGGCGATCGATTCTAGTGGCAAAAGAGAGAGTATTAGAGAATCCACTATTGGCACTGCTAAACCCAGAACTGATACCGAAGTAAGTATCCTTGCCGACCAAATCTAGTAAATCTTTAGGATCGATAGTGGCAAAGGTAACAACTCCGCCGAGGGCATCACTACCATACAAAGTAGAAGCAGGACTTTTAAGAATTTCCACAACTTTGAGCGTAGATAAATCCACAAAATCTCGCCCCGTGCCAAAGGGAGGTAAATCAAATTGGCTAGGCAGTCGGATTCCATCCACTTGAAACAGAATCCGATTCCCTTCAACCCCTCGAATATTAAAATTTTGGAAGCCAAAGCGAGGGCTGTTACCGACGGATACATTTGGCTCGTAGCGAATTAAATCTCGAAGATTACGCACTTGATTGGTATCGATTTCTTCTTTATTGATAACACGAACTGAAGCAGGCGCATCTTGAACTCGGCGAGGAGTGCGGGTGCCACTGACAGTAATTTCAATTTCGTCATTTTCATCATTATCTGATTCGAGAGTTTGAGCAAGGTTCTCCGCACGGGTAGATACAGAGGGAAGATCGCCGATTTTTTGGGGTAATTCTTCCCCAGCGATCGCCTGAGTAGGCACTAAAGCGGATAGTAATATCAAATAATAAATAGGAATATTTCTCATTAGAATTTCAAAAAAATTTAGATATTTGTAGTTAAGATGGGAGATTTATAGGGACTAATTGCACAGATTTGAATACCTACGGGGGTTTCCAGAATCGCAACTTCAATTTCAAAACATGACCTCAATAATTCAGCAGTCAGAACTTCTTTGGGAAGGGCAATCGCCATAATTTCCCCTTTTTTTACTAAGGCAATGCGATCGCTATATCTTGCCGCCAGATTGATTTCATGGAGAACCGTAATAATGGTCAAACCATGATTGAGATTGAGATCTTTGAGCAATTCCAATAGTTCTAGCTGATAGCGTAAATCCAGATAAGTAGTAGGTTCATCCAGCAGTAAAACTTTTGGAGCCTGTGCCAAAGCCATTGCTAAAAATGCTCTCTGCCGCTCTCCGCCTGATAATTCTGATACAGAGCGATCGCTAAATTGAGTTAATTTTGTCTGAACTAGAGCCTGCTCTACAATTTCCTGCCCCAGAGTATCTAGTTCCCACTGCCACCAAGGTTGATGCGGAGTTCTGCCTAGGCTAACCAATTGCTTAACGGTAATGCCAGAGGGAATAAGTTGTTGCTGCGGCAAAATTGCTAATTTTTGAGCGATCGCTATTGAAGGCTGACTATGAATCGATTTACCATCTAAAAGTACTTGCCCCTGTTCAGGTTGCAGAATCCGACTCAGGAGTTTAAGTAAGGTAGATTTTCCCGAACCGTTTGCCCCCACTAGACTTAACCATTCTCCCGATCGCAGGTCTAAATTAACATCTTTAACGATTGATATTTGGTGATAGCCACCTGTTAGATTCCTTGCAGATAATGGCATGACTAGATTCCCCTGGATTTACGACTATAGAGCAACCAAATAAACAAAGGCGATCCAAACAATGCAGTCACCACGCCCACAGGTAATTCCACCGTGCCAATGCGGGCGATTAAATCTGCAAAAGTTAAAACGATCGCGCCACCAATTGCCGCTACAGGTAAAGAGACTCGGTAATCATTACCTACAAATAACCTCACGCCGTGGGGCACAATCAAGCCTACAAAACCAATCAGCCCCGCCATACTCACCGCACTAGCCGCCAACATCGAAGCGATCGCTCCCACCAAAAGCCTTGACCAGCCTAAAGACAACCCCAAGCTCAAAGCAGCCTCGTCTCCTAGATTCAAGACATTGAGCGATCGCCCCAAGCAAGCCCCAATTAATAAAGTTGCGATCAAATAGGGAGCCACCGCATTTACCTCTACCCAGCCTCGTCCATTCAAGCTACCAACCAACCAGTTCAAAGCGGTTTGCACCCTGCCATCTTCCGCCATTAATAACAAAATTGCTTGAATTGAGCCAAATAGAGAACTTACTGCCACGCCACCCAAAATTAAACGTTCAGTCGAAAGGCTGTTGCCCACCCTGCCCAAGCTATATACCAAGATGCAGGTTGCCATTGCCCCCACCCAAGCAGCTACAGGAATCCACGCTAAAAATACCCCAAAGGTAATTAGTGCGATCGCCACCAAACCCGCACCAGCCGAAACCCCCAATACAAATGGATCGGCTAAATCATTCCGCAACATTCCCTGCAAAAGCGTACCCGCCATCCCCAATGCCGCTCCCACTAACAATGCTGCCAGAGTGCGAGGTAGGCGCAAGTCCCAAATAATGGTTTGATTAATTTGCTCACCTTGACGCAGTAGAGCCTCCCAGATTTCCGCAAAACTTAAAGGTACTGCTCCAAAGGACAGGGAAATTCCAATAACGATCACTAAGCCAAATACCAAGAGTCCAATAGTTTGGATGAGGCGATCGCGAGCTTTATGTAAATTAGGAGGCTGAAGAATAGACCACATTTATTGACACTTATTGTTAATTAAACATGAAATATATATAACAAGTTTAGGAGCTTATTGCAACTGTATTTTAATAAGGCTAGTAAATATAAAAAATTTAACTTCTAACGACGAATATGATCGACTGCTATGAAAAAATTAAGAATGGTAAATTGCGATCGTACATTCGCCGCAAACTAGAGAGGATTGAATACCAGCAAGTAATCAACTTTTGAACTGTTCAGAGGTAAAATGGGATAGAGTCTAAATCTCTTAAATTAACTAAGCTGGAGGCAACTCGAAATGGTGCAAATACAATCTAAAATACTGACAATAGAGGAGTTTCTGAAACTACCTGAAACTAAACCTGCCAGTGAGTATATCGATGGTCAAATTATTCAGAAGCCGATGCCCCAAGGTAAACATAGTAGAATCCAAGGAAAAATTGTCCCTATCATTAATGCGATCGTTGAGCCACAAAAAATTGCTTGTGCGTTTCCTGAATTACGCTGTACTTTTGGCGGGCGATCAACAGTACCTGACATTGTCGTATTGACTTGGGATCGAATTCCCTGCGACCAAAATGGAGAAATTGCCAATATTTTTCCCCTAGCACCAGATTGGACGATTGAAATCCTATCTCCCGAACAAAGTCATACAAAAGTCACGAAAAATATTCTTCATTGCCTAAAACATGGAACCCAGATTGGGTGGTTAATTGACCCAGCCGAGAAAGCTGTGTTTGTTTATCGTCCCAAACAAGAAATTGAGGTATTTGACGAACCAGATAATTTGCTTCCAGTACCGTCATTTATCAGTAATCTAAATCTGACAATCAGAGATTTGTTTAGCTGGTTATTGATATAAGAGAATTGTCAAGTTGTAAAGGCGAGATCTCTTATGCACTAAAGCTACTGAGGCGGCGGCGGCGGGAGTTCGGGAATATATGCAGGTTCAGGGG
>CASBQR010000192.1 GCA_949127865.1 Synechococcales cyanobacterium PMM_0082 | reverse complement strand
TAACTACACCATTAATACTGACGTTACCGCCGCTAGTTCTTAACAAGGTTGGATCGCTCAGGTTGATATTGGAGCTAATGCTGATGTTGCCTGTACCGTTGCCAATTGTGATTAGACTAAAGCCATTAGCGATCGCTCCTAAATCTGTAGAAGTGATATCTAAAATATTGGCATTTCCACTATCAGGACTACCAATCTGAATGGCTTGACTTGCTGTTGTTGCTTGCAGAACTAGATTCCTGTTATTTCCTCTAACTGAGCTTGCTCCACCTGTCAGATTAATCTCATTACCTCTTAGGGTGATGTTTCCATAGTTGACTATCCCTGTACTGAAGTTATTGATAGCTGATACATTTAAGTTATTAGTTGCTGTGAGCGAGACTGTTCCGCCATTACCTAGGTTGCCGCTACTTGTTGCCGAGTATGAACTGATGGGACCTAGGATTAAATTCGTGCCATTGATCGTAATCGCCCCGCCATTCCCACTATTACTAAAACTAGCAAAAGAGCTGGAATTTAGAGAACCCGTAGAGATATTACCAGAGGCATTAAGCGCGATCGCACCGCCATTTCCACTGTTACCTGTGGCGAGTACTCGTGAATATGTACTTATGGATCCTATGCTAATGTTACCTGTACTATTAAGCCTTACTGCTCCACCACTGCCACTATTTCCTGAGGAGAATACTTGTGAATATGTACTTATAGCTACTGTGGTTAATGTTATTTCTGTACTACTAAGCGTTACTGCTCCGCCACTACCACTATTACCTCCATCTGCCTGTGAGTAGCTTGATATGTCACTAATATCACTGATATTGCCTACGCTCGCCGTGAGGTTGATCGCTCCGCCATTTTTTGCATTTCCTATATCGGTTCTAGAGTAGCTTCCAAAGAAATTAAACTGTCCATTAATTCTACTGCCATTAACATTAATTGCTCCGCCATTCCCTGCATTCCCTGTACTTGTTCTTGAGTATGTACTTATGCTACCTGTACTAAGGTTCCCTGAACTATTCAGTGTTACTGCGCCACCGTTCCCAGTGTTGCCTATACTTGTAATTGAGTAGCTTTGTAATGCTGATGTTGAAATATTGGCAGCATTCAAACTGATACTACTACCGCTAGTGGCATTGCCTATACCCGCTAAAGAGAATGTATTAATATTGCCTGTACTGATATTTCTAGAAGTATTTAAGGAAATTCCTGCACTGTTGCCAGTATTTCCTGTGACAGTGGCTTGAGAGTAGGAGCTGATATTTGCTGTAGATATATTGGCTGTTGTAATTAAGCTAATTTGTCCTGCATTTCCAGAATTGCCGCTACTAGTTAAAGAATAAGAACTTAAATTGCCAGTGGTGATGTTATCTGAGCTTTTAATAGAGATTAATCCACCGTTTCGGGCAGTACCTATATTTGCTGAGGAGGATGAGTTTAGAGCAGAAGTTAAGATTCTAGAACCATTGAGGTTGATACCGCTACCATTGGTGGAGTTGCCTGTACCTGCGGACGCAGAGTATGTATTGATGATACCTGTGGTGATGCTACCCGAAGTATTAAGGGAAATCCCTGCACTGTTGCCAGTATTGCCAGTGACGGTAGTTTGAGAATAGGAATCTACGTTACCAATACTAATATTTCTAGTTGTATTTAGGCTAATTTGTCCTGCATTACCAGAGTTGCCAGTGGCTACAGAAGAGTAGGAAGCTAGACCCGCAGTACTGATATTGCCCGAACTATTAAGGGAAATCGCTCCGCCACTGCCACTATTGCCAACGCTGTTAGAAGAGAAGGAGTTTAAAGTAGATGTATTAATATTCGCTGAACTGTTAAAGACAATATTGCCACCTCGATTACCAGTACTGTTGAAGGTATTAATACTGAGCCTGCCGTTATCGATTAAGTTAATTACGCTATTAATGCTGACATTACCGCCGCTAGTCCTGAGCAGGGTTGGATCGTTGAGGTTTAAGTTGGAGTTAATACTAATATTGCCTGTGCCATTGCTTCTGCCGATTGTTACCAAGCTAAATCCATCAGAAATTGCTGCGAGGTCTGTAGAAGTGATGTCTAAGATATTGGTATTTCCAGTATTAGTACTACCAATTTGGATGGCTTGACTGGCATTGGATGCTTGGAGAATTAAGTTTCTATTGTTACCGATAATGCTGTTGGCTCCTCCAGTCAGATTAATCTCATTACCTGTGAGGGTAATATTGCCGTAGCTGATACTAAAACCATCTTCATTAATGCGGGCGATATTTAGATTGCCAACAGCCGTAAGGTTAATACTTCCTCCACTTCCAACTGTGCCGCTATTAGTTGATGAGCCAGTAATTATAGTGCCTGCGATATTGATGTCTGTCCCATTAATATTAACCGCTCCGCCATTTCTGGCATTCCCTGTATCGGTTCTGGAAAAAGAGAATAAGTTTGAAAAAATAGTTGTAACGTTACCGTTAATAGTAATTGCGCCGCCATTTCCTGATTTCCCATCTTGGAAAAAAACCTGTGAATAAGTATTTATGTCACTGTTTATGGTGACATTGCGGGAAGAAACTATATTGATTGCGCCACCATTCCCAGCATTACCTAAACTTAATACTGAGTAAGAATCTATACCATCTATACTGATGTTTCCAGCATTGGCAATAAGGTTAATAGCGCCACCATTCCCTGCATTCCCCATACTTGCACTTGAGTAGGAACTTATGCTACTTACTACACTAATATTTCCTGTACTGTTTAATGCGATCGCTCCCCCATTCCCTGCATTCCCTGTATTTGCAAATGAGTAGGAACTTATGCTACTTACTACACTAATATTTCCTATACTGTTTAATGCGATCGCTCCCCCATTCCCTGCATTCCCTGTACCTGCAACTGAGTAGGAATTTATAATACTTGTTCTAATATTACCTGTACTGCTAAGTGCTACTGCTCCGCCATTTCCTGCATTGTCTGTATTTGTACCTGAGAAGCTTTGTAATGTTGATGTTGAAATACTGCTGCCATTTATAGTGATCGCTCCGCCGTTTCCTACATTGCCTCCACCTGCAGATGAATATGTACTGATGTCATTTATACTTATGTTCCCTACTGCGTTTAATGTTATTCCTGAACCGTTGCCAACTCTACCTGCACCTCCACCACCTCTACCACTTGAAAACGCTTCTGCTACCGCTAAGCTGATATTTCTACTGCTGGTTACGGTTATTTGTCCTCCATTTCCAGAATTTCCTGTAGCTGAAAATGAGTATGCTCTTAAGGCTGTTGTCGAAAGATTAAGATCAGTACTATTAAGTGTTATTGCTCCACCACTCCCACTGTCACTACCTGCGCGGTCCACTTGTGAGTATGTATTTATGTCTCCTATGCCGCTAATGTTGCCTGCACTATTCAGCCTTACTGCTCCACCACTGCCACTATTACCTGAATCTACAAGTGATAAGCTTGATATGCTACCAATATTACTGATGTTTCCTACACTTGCTGTAAGGTTTATTGCCCCTCCATTTCTTGCATTCCCATCGTTAGTTTGTGAGTATGAGCTAAAGTCTTGAAAAGCTCCATCAATTCTAGTGCCGTTGATAGTGATCGCTCCCCCGTTCCCTGCATCCCCTGTACCTGTTCTTGAATATGTCCTGATGATACCTGTACTGATATTCCCTGTGCTATTTAGTGCTACTGCTCCTCCATTTTTACCAATGCCATCAGTAAAACTATCAATGCGCCCAGTGCCGACCCCAGCCCCAGAGATACTAATATTTCGACCTGCTGCGGAAATCGAAAAAGCATTAAATGAGCCGATCCCATTGTTATCAAAATCAGCACGGAAGCTAATATTACCGCCACCGCCCCCTGCCAAAGTTGCAAAGTTTAGATCGCTCTGACTAGAAATGTTACGATTAGCCTGCAAAATTACAGTCGTACCTGCGGACAAACCCTCTAGCTCAGACTGAAAGATACTTATAGGATTATTGTCTGTAGCTAAAACCTGCCCAATACTATTAGATGGATTTCCTCTAAATGTACCACTGCCATCTACCCCACCATCGCCAACACCTGCAAAAATGTCAATATCAGTAATAGCCATAACTTTTTAGTGGGGTAATCAAAGAGTAAACATTGTATAAACAACACTACTATTTAAAATTATTTTTTTCAAGTTAAGAAACGGTTATTTACATATTTACACAATTTACTTGTTGCTTAAGTCCATGACAAAAGACTAAATTATTAACCCTTTCGCCCTGTAGATATGACTTTAAGTAAATTAGATAGCGATCTTTTTACGCCCCAAGAACTTAAGTACTAAAATATATCTTCGCAAATATCAGTAACAGCCAAAGTCAAATTCACTGTTATAGCGGACGAACCTCTGAACATAGCGGACTAACTTTTATCGCTGCCGATGTAAACTGATAGCCTGCGGAATATGGTCGCTCTATTAATTCAAATAGTTAGAGATTCTTATGCGGCAACCAGTTTGTAAAATAGCGTATCTGTTCTCATGGAAATTAAAGTCACCTTATTTAACTTTGCAGCCAAGACTCCAGATCATACACACTATCAAAATCTAAAATTGCTTCAGCTAAATCATCTAACTGAGCCACCGATAACCCATTAATCTGCTCCTCTAACTCAGAACTAATCTGCCCAAATTTACGGTTTAGTAGTCGCTGTAATGTCCTAACTCTCCCCCTTTTCTCACCTCTTTTCTCGCCTTCTTCAAAAGCTTCTTGATAAAAACGAGTTTGTTTCAAATCATCTAATGTAAACATTGCCTCTATCTCCCTTCGACTTAATTTCTGTTCTCATTACACAAAATAATTACCCACAGAAAGCACAGGCGCAGGAGTCAGACCCGTCACATTTGCCACTAAATCCGCAGTAGCACTAAACGCCGCTGTACCGTTATTTATCCCCAAATACCGACCACAGTTCCAAGTAAAGAAGCCCGCAGCCCCCGCCCCAATTCCCGCAAATGCCGTAGTCGCCGCCGCCGTTAAGTTCGCTCCTGCCACTGTTCCCCTCTCCACTAAAGTCGTGGGATTGCCTGATAGAATGCGGAAGCGATCGCCTGCAACTTGAGTGATTAAAAGCGAACTCCTACACCAGTCTGCAAAGCTGTAGCTGTGCCGCCGCCATTACGATAACCATCGAACGCAAATATAATATTACCAAAAATCACTAAGCTGCTATTAGGAATCGTATAATCAATACCAGGTTGAATCACAAATGCAGTTTTATTGCCCACAGGAGTATTGGAAGCGCTATTGGTTAGTGCTACTCCAGCCCCAAGGTAAATATCAGTATCAAAATTTAACGGATAGTCATAGGAAACCGTAGGAACAAAGGCGGTACTACTTCCAAATAAGACTTGAGCTCTAAGAGAAATCGGAATTTCCAAGAATTTATATCTAATAGCAGCAACGACTGAAGTATTTTTGCCTTCACCACTATTAACATTCCCTTCACTAACCCCAAAACTAAGACCACCACCTACATAACTACCATAGGCTGGCTGTGCCTGAGCTTGGGGTATAAATGCTAGTAGACTTAAGCCCATACCTAGCCCTAGTAAAATTTTCATGACACTGTTTTCCATATTTAATGACTTTTGCTTGGGATTCTATCAGATTCTGTAGCGGATGGTAGTTTATTTGAAAAAGTTATGCAAAGGTAGTATTTCTTTCAATAACTGCCGCCCTCTCCTGTTATCTGGTATTTCACTTTGGTGATACGGATTATTGATTATCCTAAACATAATATTTTTATTAAGATTTAACTATTTTCAACACCACTATAAAACAAGTACCAACATTCACTTCACTTTCCACTTTAATCTCACCGCCCATTTTCTGCACTAGATCAAGGGCGATCGCTAAACCTAAACCAGTTCCAGAAATATTTCCTACTGCCTGCCGTCCCCGAAAGTTACGCTCAAACAGATGAGATAAATCTGCTTCAGGAATACCGACACCTGTATCCCTAATTCTAACTTCTACCTGTTCTGAACTAAAGCTAGCATGAATATCAACTGCCCCAAATGCAGGCGTATACTTAATGGCATTATCGACTAAGTTATTTAAAACTTCTCTTAAAGCCAAGGCATTTCCTTCTACTAGCGGTAGTCCCTTGGCAATATAACTGCTAAGTTTTAGATTCTTTTCTTGGGCGATCGCTTGGGCTGATCCTACTAAATTTTCTAAAATCTCTTCAAGGTTAACCTGCTCTCCTTCTAAAACTGGAGGTAGCAAGATAGGAACAGCTTCAAAGATCATATCCATCTGACTGGGCAACTGTGGAACTGATAAGGTATTTGCCTCTACTAATAAATCTTGAATATGCCTTGTTTCTCGAACAATTCCTGATACTAATTGATGATTTGGATCTTGAGGTAAAATACGGCGCATTAATAGCTGACCAAAAGTTCTTAAAGCTGTTAAAGGATTACGAAGTTGGTGTAAAAGCGAAGCTACAAAGTCTTGTTGATTTAAGTATGAATCTCTCTGTACATCTCTCATCCGCTCCCGTAGCCACTGCGCCCGTCGATCTAAAGCACAGGCGATCGCCAAAGTATTAGCAACCTGTTGAATCTGAATTTGCTCTTGCTCTGTCCAGTCCCGATCAGAACGACCTGTCATCAAAAAACCCATGATCCCATCTTGATAGATTAAGGGAATCACAATTCTCCCTTGATGAACTATGGCATTACCCCGATCTTCCATAGCAGGCAGCAGCAAAAATGAATTCATAAGCTGATTACCAAAAGGATGATCGTTAGGCGCGGCTGAATCTGGATAGGTCACAACCTCAATGAGATTAGGCTGACGTTCTCCAGATATATCTTCAGCAACATACATGACACTGGATACAGCCCCAAGGGTTTGAGTAAGTAAAACGACTTGCGATCGCGCCAAAGCCGCCAGATCTGAGCTTACATTCAGCATAATGACTGAAAATTAAAGGGAAATGATCATAAATATCTCTAGGACTGATTTTGAAACCAATAGTAAGTAAGCATAGGAATTATTGTAGCCGCAATTAGAAACCCACCTACAACTAAACTAGCACTAACAGGTTCAGTTTTAATTTCTGAAGGCTTGATTGACAAATCAGTTTCTGCAACAATTACAGGTGCTCCTGGATCAGCTAGTCCAGATAGGACAGCAACCATCCGATTCATCCCATCAGTTACAGCCTGATTATAGTTAGATTTTTGAGAAGGATATAGCATCGTCTCTGCTGCTACACTTTCGACAATTTCCTCAGACATTTGCCGATTCACTGCGTCTCCAGTCTTAATTGCCACTCGATGATCTTCCGTTGCCAATAGAACTAAAGTTTGATTTGCCCTTTGCTCAGGAGTTGTAAACCATTTATCAAATAGTTCAGACACAAACTCATTAGCAGGCTGACCAAAATCTATACGTTGGACAGTGACAAATCGCACTTGATTGCCAGTTTCTGTTGCTAACTTTTCTAAAACTTCTGTAGTAGCATTTTCTGTAGAACTACTGATCACATTGGCAAAATCAATCACCCATGTTCGATCGTCGGCAGTCAAATCAGGTAAATCCACTACTTCTGAGGCGATCGCTACCCCACTAAAAACTTGAAATGCCCACATTAAGCTCAAGGTAGCTACCAATATTTTTTGGGGCAAACCTAAAAATGTCTGAAAAATTTTCTGAACTGTCATTGGGAATTTTTGATGATGACTCATATTTTTTGTATTTTAAGGGTTGTATTTAAGATTTAAAGATTGAAATTCAGAAAAAGAAGTAAGAATAATTTTAATTTTGCCACTTTTATACCCCATTAATCTTGAACATAACCTTAACAAATTTTAAAATTAGGATGCAAAAGTTGTAAATTTTTATTAAGATTTTACATTAAGTTTTGTAAATCGCCATTTTTGCCTGTGGAAAACGTTGTGGAAAACTTTGATATTACTGTGGAAAACTCTATCAAACCTGTGGAAAACTTTGACTAGGTATTTATAACCTGTGGAAAAAGCCCCTACTTATCCACAGGTTTTTCCACAGGTTGAAAACTCTAAAACATCTGACCTATATAGCGATCGCAAAGTTATCCACATTTTCCACAGCCCCTACTACTACTATAAGAGTTTAAATTTTAAAATATTCTAGAAGTAGAGCAATTCAAAAAAATTCAAAAAATAAAATCTGGATTTTTATTTGCATCTCTGAGCAACAGTGCTAGGATTAGCTTCTAATTTTGAAATAATTAAATTTCATCAAAACTTTTTTTTCTTCCAAATCACTCTCTGCCTAAATTCAGCAATATGCGGTTTGTTTGCTCCCAATCTGAACTTAGTTCTAGCCTTGCTCTTTGCAGTCGCGCTGTCGCCAGTCGTCCAACGCATCCAGTTTTAGCAAATATCCTTTTTTTAGCTGATCAAAAATCCCAAACCCTTAGCCTCACTGCTTTTGACTTAAATTTAGGAATTCAAGTTGTCTTCCCTGCGATCGTATCTGAACCTGGAGCAATTACTTTGCCTTCAAAATTGCTAGGCGATATTGTTTCCCGTTTACCCAACGAAGATATTACTTTGGCTGTGGATAATGCGATCGCCTCAATTATCTGTGGTTCAGGTAAATATCAAGTTCACGGACTCCCAATAGAAGAATTTCCTGAACTTCCCCAAATTGCTGATGATGGACAAATTACTTACCTACCCGTAGAATCACTCCTCCTAGGCTTAGATTCTTCTCTATTCGCCACCTCCACCGATGAAAGTAAGAGAGTTCTAACAGGTGTGCATATTACCGCTAAATCAGACTTTTTAGAATTTGCTGCTACCGATGGACATAGACTTTCGGTAATTCAAACTAAATTTTTAGATGAAGAGGATGGAACCGCTAAGCTTGAAAATCAGACTAGCTTAGAAGTAACAATTCCAGCTAGGGCAATGCGGGAATTAGAAAGAATGCTCAAAAATCAAAAGGAAGGAATAATTACAGTTAAGTTTGATCAGAATCAGATGATATTTGTTTTAGCAAATCAAACTCTGACTTCCAGATTGCTAGATGGCAGCTATCCCAACTATAACCAGCTAATTCCTAAACAATTTGAACGACAAATTACCTTAGAAAGAGAAGTATTTATTTCTGCCCTTGAACGGATTGGCGTTTTAGCAGACCAAAAGAATAATATTGTTAAACTATCACTTAATGCCACTGCTCAGGAAATATCTGCTTCTGTAGATGCTCCTGATGTGGCAACTGGTAAAGAGTCCATTCTTGCCCAAATCTCTGGTGGCGATTTAGATATTGCTTTTAATGTAAAGTATTTACTTGATGGTTTAAAAGCCCTATCCAGTAAGGAAATCCAAATTAAAATTAATACTGCCACCAGTCCTGTGATTCTGACCCCAATTGGGACTGTAAATATGACCTATTTGATTATGCCAGTTCAAATTAGAACATAATTATCTGACTGCTATTCCCAAACTATTTACTACCACGGTTAAACCACATAGTAATAATGCCTCTGTCCATTCGACGATCGCCCCGTAGGTATCTCCCGTATGTCCGCCTAGTTTGTGATTAAACCACGCCCCTACTAGATAGGCGATCGCCATTCCCATGCCCAGACTTGAAACTGCTAATAGCCAATGACTAGGATTAATCAAAATTTGAGCGATCGCTATTCCGATTAATAGTAAAGTTGCAGGTACTAAATCCCAAGCAGAGGTAATAGATTCTTTGTGAAATGCGCCTTTGCCCTGCGATCGCAAATAGGGATATCGCCAAATTGCCAGCAACTGCCCCCACCTACTCCAACCACAAACAGCCATGATCATAAACAAGAAATCTGTGCCATTTTGGAGATTAATTTGAGAATTTAAGTTTAGATCATCCTGCAAATTAAAGAGAGCTGAAGCTTTAAGCAAAATTAAAATTATCCCTGCCATCACCCCGTATGCCCCAGTTGTACTATCTGCCATTACTGCTAAGCGGCGATCGCTATCTGTAACAGCCAATCCATCAGCACTATCCATAACCCCATCTAGGTGTAGCCCACCCGTGATTAATATCCATAGCCCCACAACTAGAGAACTTACGGTTAATAAAGGCATTCCTAGATAATTTAAACCAAGGCTAGATAATCCCAAACATCCACCAATTAATATGCCAACTAAAGGCGCAAATTTAGCAATACCAGAAAAAGCGATCGACCAATTTTGGGGAATCGGTAAGGCAGTATAAAAAGTTAAGCTACCTAATAACTGAGCGATAAATGAGGAGATAGGATTCATACCAACGTCGATCTTGCCACGATATATTCCAACTTCTATGAAAAATTATGAAGATTACTTTGCCCCATGATTTGAAATCTATCCACAAATAATATGCCGAAAATCTGAATCAAATTCCTTAATTGCCATAGTTACATAATTTAAGATCATGATAAGACCATTCTCCCAACAATTCTAATTATGCAGATTTTGCATCTAGGCAACTTAAAAGTCAAAATGAGATTTATTGGGTAAATAGCGATCGCTTTCACTAAAATATATGTCATAGCTAAATTGAGGTAATTCTCGTGTTACTGCAAGAACTTAAAGAACAGTCTTACAAATTATCAACAAACGATCGCCTTGATTTAATCATTGCACTCATTCAGTCCTTGCAAAGTTCTGTAGAGATTGCAGATTGGCAATACTTGGAAAAACGCTCACATCCTTGGCGACGACAGCTATATATTAAAGGTCGTAAACTTCTTGCTTCAACCATTTGGCAGGATATATTATCTAATCAGATGTCAAACGAGGAAGCTGCCGAAAACTGGGATTTGCCCTTAGATGCTATTTATGAAGTTATCCGTTATTGTGAAAGTCATCAAGAATTATTAAAGCTAGAAGCAGATGAAGAGCAGTATCGCTTAACAATAAAAGGAGTTAGCTTTGAGCTTAAAACTGCTGCTTGACGAGGATTCTCAAGCTAAAAATATGAGCTATCAAGGAATTAGCAAAGCGATCGCTAATTTTGAAGGTTCGGGTTGTGTGCTTGAAAACCAGTTTGTTAATCTCAATCAATGGAATTAGGGTTAATACATTATTTTTCTAATTTAGAATTGCTGCCATACCCCAGACTCATGTACTAATTGATATGGTTTACGGTTAATATGAGAAAAGTATATGCCCCGACAGAAACATTTAAGCTATGACTGACGTTCCCGTATCTCGAATTCGTAACTTTTCGATCATTGCCCACATCGATCATGGTAAGTCCACCCTTGCCGATCGCTTGCTGCAAGCAACAGGTACCGTAAAGTCACGGGAGATGAAGGAGCAATTCCTCGATAATATGGACTTGGAACGGGAACGGGGCATTACAATCAAGCTCCAAGCAGCACGCATGAGTTACATCGCCCATGATGGTTTGGAATATATCTTAAATCTCATCGATACCCCTGGACATGTGGATTTTTCCTATGAAGTATCCCGCAGTTTAGCTGCCTGTGAGGGAGCCTTATTAGTAGTTGATGCGTCCCAAGGCGTGGAGGCACAGACCTTAGCAAATGTGTATTTAGCTCTGGAAAATAATCTAGAAATCATTCCTGTTTTAAATAAAATAGATTTGCCCAGTGCCGAACCCGAACGGATCGCCGCTGAAATTGAAGAATTAATTGGTTTAGATTGTTCTGAAGCCGTGCGCGCCTCAGCCAAAGAAGGAGTTGGCATCCCTGAAATCTTAGAAGAACTTGTCAAAAAAGTACCTGCGCCCAAAGATACTGTCGATCAACCATTGCGATCGCTAATTTTTGATAGTTATTACGATACTTACCGTGGCGTAGTTGTCTATTTTCGGGTGATGGATGGCACCGTTAAAAAAGGCGATCGGGTGCGGTTCATGGCTTCGGGGCAGGAATATGTCATTGATGAAGTTGGTATTTTGGCCCCAAATCAAATTCAAGTGGATTCACTGCATGCTGGGGAAGTGGGCTATTTAGCGGCGGCGATCAAAATGGTAGAACACGCAAGGGTCGGGGATACAATTACCTCTGCTCTAAATCCTGCAATCGAAGCATTATCAGGCTATATCGAAGCAAAGCCCATGGTATTTTGTGGAATGTTTCCCACCGATGCCGATCAGTTTGAAGACTTGCGCGAAGCATTAGAAAAGCTCAAACTTAATGATGCCGCTCTCAACTATGAACCAGAAAGCTCTAATGCTATGGGATTTGGCTTCCGTTGTGGCTTTTTAGGCTTACTTCACATGGAAATCGTCCAAGAGCGACTAGAACGGGAATATAATCTCGACTTAATTGTGACGGCTCCTTCCGTAATCTATCAAGTCACCACAATTAAAGGTGAAGTGGTGCTAATTGATAATCCCAGTGAATTGCCAAATCCCCAAGAACGCACAAAAATTGAAGAACCCTACGTGCATTTGGATATCATGACCCCACAGGGCTATATTGGCACCCTAATGGAGCTATGCGAAACCCGTAGAGGCATCTATATCGATATGAAATATATCACCAAAGATCGGGCTACCCTCACCTACGAAGTCCCTTTAGCAGAAATTGTCACTGACTTTTTTGATCAGATGAAGTCTCGCACCAAGGGCTATGCCAGTATGGAATATGAAGTTATCGGTTATCGCGAAAATGATCTGGTTAAAGTTGATATTCTGGTAAATGATGAGCCTGTAGATGCCCTAGCCTGCATTGCCCATCGAGATAAAGCCTATACTTTAGGTAAAAATCTGGTTTCTAAGCTCAAAGAATTAATTCCCCGCCATCAGTTTCAGATTCCTGTGCAAGCGGCGATCGGCACCAAAATCCTTGCCCGTGAGAATATTCCTGCCATGCGTAAGAATGTTCTAAGTAAGTGCTACGGCGGTGATGTATCTCGGAAAAAGAAACTCCTAGAGAAGCAAAAGGAAGGTAAAAAACGGATGAAGTCCATTGGCACTGTGGATGTTCCTCAAGAAGCTTTCATGGCGATTTTGCAGTTAAATCAGAGTTAACCTTGGGATTTCTGGTGAGGTTTCATAGGTTTGCTAAACTTATAGTAGTTTTTTAATTCCTTTTTTTAATTCTGTAAATTCTAAATGCGATCGCCCCAAAATCCTCAGGAACTCCATCCCCTCCAACGCCTGATTACATATAGTCAGTCTTATAATTCTCTAATTAGGCAAGCGATCGCCTGCTCGATTCTTAATAAAATTTTTGATTTGGCTCCACCACTATTAATTGGGGCGGCAGTGGATGTGGTGGTACAAAAGCAAGATTCCCTAATTGCCAGTTGGGGATTTAAGGAAGTATATACCCAGTTAGTATTTCTTTCCGTTGCTAGTGGGATTATTTGGGGTTTAGAATCTCTATTTGAATATGCCTATGCTCGGCTCTGGCGCAATCTAGCCCAAAACATTCAACATGGTATGCGCCTTGATGCCTACTCCCATCTGCAAGAATTAGAACTTTCCTATTTTGAAGAACGCAGTACGGGCGGGATGATGTCTATTCTCAGTGATGACATTAATCAGTTAGAAAGATTCCTTGATGTTGGAGCGAATGAGGTGCTTCAGGTTCTGACTACCGTAGTTGTGATTGGTGGCATATTTTTCTATCTAGCGCCGTCTGTGGCTTGGTTAGCAATGTTGCCGATGCCGTTTATTCTCTGGGGTTCGATCGCCTTTCAAAAACGTTTAGCTCCCAGATATGCGGCGGTGCGAGAACAGGTGGGATCGCTGAATGGGCAGTTATCCAATAATCTTAGTGGCATTACCACCATTAAAAGTTTTACAACTGAAGCTTATGAATTGGGGAGAATTGGGGCGGAAAGTGAAAAATATCGACAAAGTAATCGGTTCGCGATCGCTCTGTCCGCAGCTTATGTTCCGTTAATTCGGATTTTAATTTTTATTGGATTTATTGCCATTTTATTATTAGGCGGGATCGAAGCGAATGCAGGCAGACTTTCGGTTGGTAACTATAGTTTAATGGTATTCCTAACTCAGCGTTTACTTTGGCCTCTAACTCGGCTGGGAGACACTCTCGATCAGTATCAACGGGCAATGGCTTCAACT
>CASBQR010000191.1 GCA_949127865.1 Synechococcales cyanobacterium PMM_0082 | reverse complement strand
GTCTATATATATCATTATTGAAAATTGTGGAAATCACCAAGCTTTATTTACTTCTACGCAAAGATTTTTTTGGGCGATCTCTAATCAATGGGCTGGAATCCTAACTATTCAAACACTGCTATCTTCTCTACTAAAACTAGAAATTTATGATATTCGTAAGTCGCAAACCTCAAAATCTATGGAATTATCTGCTCCCAAGATTTTAATTTTACCTAAAACATCCGTAGTGGCTTTACTTAAAATTAGTAATAGGCATTTGGCTCTTGTTAGTAATACTGATCAAGGTAGTAGGATTCGGATTATTTCTCGACGCGGCAACTTAATGGCAGAATTTGATTTACCTGTGGCAACTGTGCAGGCGATCGCCCTTGGGCAAGATGCTGAGCAAGATGAAAAAATGCTCCTTGTAAGTGAGCTAAATTATCTGTTATTAATTGATTGGAAGCCTTATCGGGTGAGCCGAATTGAACTAGGCTATAGACCTAAAATTATTAAAGCCACAAAGTGGGGATACATCACTAGTCATGGTGAGACTAATTCTTTACTAAACTTTATGGATATTCAGGGTAATAATATAGGCGGTTTTACTGTGGATGGTCTAATTCAGGCGATCGCTTGCATTAATAATAATGTACTGGTAATTTCTGTAAAACCTTTGATTGATTCTGGCGGTAAGCTCATGATTATAGACTTGAAAGAACTTGATCTAGATTTAGTATTCTAGTAGCGGTTCTAAAAACTTAATTTTGATAAGCTTGCTATGATTAATCGAATATCAAAAATTTAGAGTCAAGATTCCAGTTAAAACTAAGTAAAAAGTAGTAAAAAATTTAATATGTCCATTGCCATTGTCATTGCTGTTCTTGCTATTTTAGTGATCGTTCATGAGTCAGGACATTTTCTTGCCGCTCGGCTTCAGGGTATTCATGTAAATCGCTTTTCGATTGGGTTTGGACCAGCAATATGGAAATACCAAGGAAGTCAGACTGAGTATGCATTACGTCTATTTCCTCTTGGTGGTTATGTGGGGTTTCCAGATAATGATGAAGAAAGTACTATCCCCGATGACGATCCTAATTTATTAAAAAATCGACCCATTGGTGATCGGGCAATTGTGATCAGTGCGGGTGTTGCGGCTAATTTGGTTTTTGCTTACTTGGTTTTAGTTTTGATGACCTTGAGTGTGGGAGTCGGGAGTGTAGAGAATGCTGGGGTTAAAATCTCGGTTAATGGTGCGGATATGCCTGCGGCGATCGCTGGATTAAAAGAGGGAGACATAGTTTTAGCGGCGGATGGAGTGAACTTTGGTCGCAGCCTTAAAACCCTAGAACAGTTTCAAGCCGTAATTGCTTCTAAGCCTGATCAACCCGTGGACTTAAAAGTGCAAAGAGGGGAAAAACTTCTTGACATTAATGTAATTCCGATTGGGGTAGATGGTAAAGGGAAAATTGGGGTAAAGCTAGGATTTACGGGTAAACCTTTCCGTCGTCCTGTGGCGAATTTAGTTGAGGCTTTGGCGATCGCTGCTGAAGATTTTCAGAATTTAATTGTGATGACGGTGAGTGGATTGGGACAGTTGGTAACTAATTTTGAGAATACTGCATCTAAAGTGGCGGGTCCTGTGGCGATCGTAGCTATGGGTTCTCAATTGGTGAAATCAGATTTTTCTAGCATTTTTGACTTTACGGCGATCATCAGTATTAACCTCGCCATTATTAATATTTTGCCCTTACCCGCCCTAGATGGTGGACAGTTAGCATTTTTATTAATAGAAGCCCTGCGTGGCGGTAAACCCTTACCTGAGAAGTTTCAAGCAACTGTGATGCAAGGAGGTTTGGTTTTACTTCTGGGATTGGGCGTGGTGATGATCTTTAAAGATTCAATTGGTTTAATCAGGCAAACTTTGTCTATGTAAGTATTTTTGGGCATAAAATTCGTGGAAGTTAGGGGAATTACAATCTATGTTGACGCTGAAGCAGCAAGAATTTATGAATCCGCAATTTCTGGCGATCGGCAAAAGATCGATGCTATTCTCAGCCTCAGACTAGATGATTTAGGTAGGCAACGGAGATCTCTTGAAGATGTTATGGCAGACATTAGCCAAAAAGCCAAAGCTAGAGGTCTAACTGTTACTGACTCTACGGGTAAGGTCACTTTTAAGAATGCTTTTGTGACTAATCATTTAATTACCAAGCATAATGTCCAAGCTCTTGTTGTCGCCGCTCAGTCTCGTTGGAAGGTGGAAAATAAAAATACTCTAAAAACTAAGGGTTATCACCTTGATCATGGTAATAACCACCTCTTTTCATTACTCGCTACTTTTAATATCTTGATATCTTGTCTTTTCTCTTTCATACTCTTCTTGAAATTATCGATCATAAATACCAACTCATTCGCCAAAATCTATCCTCTCGCCAAACTTTTTTGACGACTTGCGGGCTTTAACTCGCTACATCCTCTTTGATTATTGGGATAACCTTCTTGACTTTATGATTCAAGGTCTTGAGCTAGAATTTCCCCCTAGTTCTGCTTGAATCCTCATAATTAGAATTGCTGGGTTTTGGTTAATTAACTTGACAATATCTTCGAGATTTGCGATATTATTGAAATGTAAACTAGACTGCGGGTGTGGCTCAGTGGTAGAGCATCTCCTTGCCAAGGAGAATGTCGAGAGTTCGAATCTCTTCACCCGCTTATTTAAAAGTATAGCCTGTCAGTATTTCCACCTTCTTACCCGTTAACTTCAAACATATTAGAAAAGTCTGAGTACTTATATGTTGAGCCTTTGCGCTCTAAAGGCGATAGTGATCCGTAAGTAGTGAAACAAGGCAAGGTGACGGTATCAGGAAAGATGAATGAGTAATGATGTGAGAAAAAGAACTATCTTTGCTTGCTCAATCTCTGCTGAAATCAGATAACCTAAACGGAGCGATCGCCTCATTATCGCCATCACTTTAGAATATGGTGCAAAACTTGCCAGCGTTGACACATTATTTCCTAAATATCCTGAACCAGAAAATATTTTAATGTAAGAAGTTGGCATTGAATGCGATCGCCACTTACACATAGAACACGCTAACTAGTAAATTTTACTTTTAAATAATTGGACTATTAGAATGGTTCCTATAAATCGAACAGTAGAGAACAACCTAATGTACTTAAATGGGCGCAACAAGTCATACGCAAACGCTTACAGCAACATAAGGTTGAGGTACATAAAAAACTCCCTAAGAACCTAGCAATGATGGACTGATTTACTATTTTTGTATTGGAACTAACACAAAATCCCCAAACAAGGACTACACATTTATGGAGTCGCAGGGAAAACCAGCGTTTTAGTTTTTCTAGTTAGTCTTTAGGTATTATTTCGAGATTTGGTATTACCTGTATCATTGACATCAACATCGCACGATAAGCTAAAGTATTTACCTTTATATACTCAACGCTGCCTATGCCGTCCGTCGTGGTTTTCTGTAATAATTTTTGTCGGGGGAGCTTTACAAACTAAGTAACCCTTAAAATTCCATATTTATATTTTTATTGAGAATTATAGAACTTTCAGAAGTTATTTGAAACTCCTAAAATCCTTGCTAATTATAGTTTCGTAGTTTATGGGCGATGACGGACTCGAACCGCCGGCCATCTCGGTGTAAACGAGACGCTCTACCAACTGAGCTAATCGCCCTTTAGTGCTTTACTATCTTAGCAGACTTAATAAAAATGACAAGAGCTAAATTAATAATTTTCTAATAAAGAGATGTAATTTGCCCCTTACTATATATAGACAATAGATACTGTAAAAAGCAGAAAATCTTCCTTCTGCTATTATCAAACAACAAGAATCATAAAAAAACTTACTATGGCTAAAACCCAGTACGAAACCATTATTGGACTCGAAACCCATTGCCAACTGACGACAGAGACTAAAATCTTCTGTGGTTGCTCGACCAAATTTGGGGTTTCACCTAATGGCAATGTCTGTCCTATATGTCTGGGAATGCCAGGAATGCTTCCTGTTTTGAATGAAAAAGTGTTGGAATATTCAGTTAAAGCGGGATTGGCTTTAAATTGTGCGATCGCTCCTCTGAGTAAGTTTGATCGTAAGCAATATTTTTATCCCGACCTCCCCAAAAATTATCAAATCTCTCAATACGATCTACCTATTGCTGAACATGGTTGGTTGCAAATTGAGCTTGAAGATGGAAGTAGCAAAAAAATCGGGATTACACGATTGCACATGGAAGAAGATGCTGGCAAATTAGTGCATGCTGGTAGCGATCGCCTGTCTGGATCTAGTCATTCTTTAGTTGATTACAATCGAGCAGGGGTGCCATTATGTGAAATCGTCTCGGAGCCTGATATTCGCTCTGGATCCGAAGCCGCCGCCTATGCTCAAGAATTACGCAGAATTTTAAGATACCTCGGCGTATGTGATGGCAATATGCAAGAGGGTTCTCTCCGCTGTGATGTCAATATTTCTGTCCGCCCTGTTGGTACTGAAAAGTTTGGCACTAAGGTCGAGATTAAAAACATGAACTCCTTTAATGCCATTCAAAGGGCGATCGACTATGAAATTGAGCGACAAGTCGAAGCATATGAAACTGGCGAGAAAGTAATTCAAGAAACTCGACTGTGGGAAGAAAATACTCAACGGACTATTAGTATGCGGACTAAAGAAGGAGCTAGTGATTATCGCTATTTTCCTGAACCAGATTTAGTGGCGATCGCTGTGCCTGATAGTACCTTAGCTAAATATCGCGCTGAATTACCCGAATTCCCAGCCGCCAAACGCCAAAAATATCGGAACTGGGGGTTAACAGGTTATGACGCGCAATTGATTGCCGACGATCGCTCAGTAGCAGAATATTTTGAAGCAGCGATCGCCCTTGGTGCAGATGCTAAACAAGCCTTTAACTGGATTATGGGGGATATTACTTCATACTTAAAAGAACAAAAGCTAAAAATTACTGATATTCCCCTCACACCAACAGTTTTAGCAGAATTGATATCCCTAATTGCTGATCAAACTATTAGCAGCAAAATTGCCAAAGATATCCTGCCTGAACTTTTAGCAAATGGTGGTTCTGTCAAAGCATTAATTAAAGCCAAAAATCTGACTGTGCTATCTGGGGATGCTTTAGAAAGCATAATCGATCAAGTAATTGCTGCTAATCCCAAAGAGCTTGAGCAATATCGAGCAGGTAAAACCAAGCTTTTAGGGTTCTTTGTTGGAAAAGTCATGAAGGCAACCAATGGACAAGCAGCACCTCAGGCTACAAATCAGTTATTAAATCAAAAGCTAAACCCATAGAAAATACTTTTTGAGCTCAGTATTGCCCAAGTAACTGAGCTAACCATCGAAAACCTAAAGTAATTTCGGTATTTAGATTATTGCGATCGCTCTTAAATCACTTGATAAAATTTGGTAATCCTGTTTTTTGCCAAAATTGTTTAAATTCCTTGGGTTGAAACGATCGCCATGCGACTAGCCCAATTGCCCCAATTACAATCCAACTAAATATCGTAACTACAAATTTATTAATACGGGCATTATTAGCATTCCGAACGGTTACGGCTCTAGAAGTGATAGTCGGATTAATTAATTTTTGAGAAGGGATTTGTCGATTTTGTACCCACGGACGGACATTAGCTAAAGTTACAGCCGTGAGCTTGTCTTGATTTAGGGCATTAACGGCTTGTAAAAGTAAGGGGGTATTGGTCACTAAAATTACATCTGTAGTTGATGTTAAAGCTAATCCATATCCACATTCGGCGATCGCTAAATCAAGACGGGAACCTCGACTAACAGAATTACTGAGCTTTTGGGTTAGGGTTGGATCTGAGCCAGAAATATCGGTGACTTGCCAATTGCTCTGCTTTAAGAATCTTTGAAATTCAGAGGCACTCAATACTTGGTTATTATCTGCGCCAAATCCAGAAATTATCGAATTAATCTCTTCCACAACAGCTTGGGGAATCATACAAGTACCAATACTAGAAACTGCTCGCCAAAAATGAGCATCACTGGATAATATGGCACTGCGATCAAATAACAGAATGGAAGCAATCATAGATTTTCTCCAACTACTTAAATACTGACAGACTTAATATTCAGGTTAAGATTACTTTTGCAAATATAAGCAGATGCAATGGCAAATTTACCTAGTTCAACTCTAACGGCTATTTTTGAGTTGCAACGCCAAATTGCAGAATCAGTTGCTGAATCAATTGCTGAAACATCAAGTATAGAGTGGCAACTGCTAAAAATGATTGGTGAAAATGAGCAAACTATGCCAGAGTTCGAGGAACTGTAAAATATTAAAGAGCGCCTTACATCTGCATTTTCTCGGCTCAGTGTCTTACTACTCAGAATCATGGAAGCTTAGCCTAATGCCTCTTATACTATGTTGGAGCTATTGAAACAAGCTATAGATATGGGGAAAATAAATCTTGAAGCTTGTAATGCTAATATTCAAGAAATCAGGTCTAATTGGAGTTTGCCATGAATGAATCACCAAAAATTCCTAGTATTGAAACCCGTAAAGAAGAGGTTAGAAGACTACGAGAATCCACAAAGCAACTAGATTTATTTATACTAAGTCTTGACGATATGATTGCTCTGGTTGAATCGGATTTAGGGGTGCAACAACGAGAACGTTTACAATCAAGAGCTTAAGTGGGTAGAGTTTAATACGCCCTTACAGGCATCAAATAGCAAATCAATTACATAATCAAACCCATCTACGCCACCATAGTAAGGATCGGGAACTTCTTGATCGCTATGGGAAGTACAAAAATCACACATTAATTTCACTTTATGCCGATACTTCTGGTCTGGGTCTAATGCCAAAATATTTTGATAATTATCACGATCCATTGCCAAAATTAGATCAAATTCTACAAAATCTTGCATAGTAAACTGTCTGGCTCTACCTGTTAAGGTAATACCTTGTTTTTTAGCTGCAACTGCCATGCGCCGATCTGGGGCTGCACCTGTATGATAGTTGGCGGTACCTGCGGAGTCACAGATAATGAGATCACTTTTACCTTGTTCAGCCACAAGATAATTCATAATATTCTCTGCCGAAGGTGAGCGACAAATATTTCCTAAACAGACAAATAGAAGTCTTTTTTGCATATTCTTAAAGATTTTTATCGAAAAATTGGGTTTGTGTCCTTGTGAAACGGCTTTGTATACTAAATTTAACAACTAGCTGCACTAATCTTATTTTAAAATAGTCTTTCTAAGGATCAAGTTAACAATTTTAGTTCTCGAAACAAAGTTAAAAGCTAAACCAAGT
>CASBQR010000190.1 GCA_949127865.1 Synechococcales cyanobacterium PMM_0082 | reverse complement strand
TGCTGAAATGGTGTTGCATCGTGGATTAGTACTCGTGGACAATCGAGGAATGGAAACTGTCTGTGCAGGCGTTCTAGCGGGGAAGGAAACTTCTAGCCAAGTGCCGAAATCCCGCAAGGAAAAACCAGAAATGCTAAGAAGTGATTCTTAGAAGCCCGCGCTGTATTGCTTACAATCAGCGTCGGGAGATGTCACGCTTGGATTTCCTTGATTAACTGATAAAACGGCTGCCAATCCTCATCAACGGTAATTTTTTCCCATACTGCTTCAATCTCTGAGCGTAATAAAAACTTACTCGGATTGTATTTATGGAGTTTTTGGCTAACCTCTGGTATTTGATCTGGGGGTATTTGCTGGAGGAAGTTAAAGTAAAGCGATCGCCAATTTTCGAGAATTTGGGCTTGCTCAGGTGTCAGATTTGCCTCAATTCCTAAAACTATATTTTGCTTATTTGTTTGCCAATTTGGACTAAAGCTAGTTTTCAGGTACACAAAAAAGTCATGGTAGCCCATTTGGGTTTCTGCCAGAAATTGCAAGGTGAGGGTAATTAATTGTTCTAACTCGATAGGAGCGATCGCGATTGGCATAGAAACTTCTAATCCCAAGCGCAGAGACATTTTTAGAGTATATTCTTGGCGATAAAAATCTTTGAATTTTGCTAACCCTAAATCCAGATCAGGCTGCGGCATCACCATTTTGAGCGGATATTGCAGCATTTCTAAATTCCAATAACAAACGGCGGGCTGATTGGCATAGGCATAGCGGCGATAGTAATCAAAATAAGCGGCAGTAAATTGGGGATTGTAGGTGGGAATAAAAGCGTAGGGACCAT
Organism: Synechococcales cyanobacterium PMM_0082; assembly: GCA_949127865.1. GTDB lineage: Bacteria > Cyanobacteriota > Cyanobacteriia > Pseudanabaenales > Pseudanabaenaceae > PCC-7502. Next base: position 8,805 of record CASBQR010000190.1, on the reverse strand, counting down.
AGTCAAAACTTTCCCCCGTAATCGACATATTATCGGTATTTAAGACCCCATGACAAAAACCTGCTACCATCCATTGCGCTGTTAGCTTTGCCACCCGTTCTACTAATTCGGCATAGAAGCAAGCATCTCGTTCAGGCTGATTAAGTTGGGCAAGATGGGGATAATAAACGGCAACCACATGATCTAAAAGTTTGCGGATTAAGTCGCCTCGATTCAGATTGTGTAGTCGCTCAAAGGTACCAAATCGAATATGCGATCGGCTAAATCTCACCATTACCGACGATCGAGTAGGTGAAGGCTCATCACCACGGTATAAATTTTCTCCCGTTTCAATTAGACTAAAACAACGGGATGTTTTGACCCCTAAACGCTGTAAAGCTTCAGCAGCTAAAACCTCTCTGACTCCACCTTTGAGGGTTAACTTGCCATCAGCACTACGGGAATAGGGTGTGCGCCCCGATCCTTTTGTACCAAAGTCGTAGAGTTCACCGTCGATTCCCCGCACCTGCCCATACAAGAAACCTCTGCCATCACCAAGATTAGGATTATATTCCCCAAACTGATAGCCATGATAGCGCAGTGCCAAAAGCGGTTTTACGGACTCAAAGGTGCCAAATGCCTCGATAAAATCTTGATCGGAAACCTGAGTGGGGTCTAAGCCGAGTTGTGCTAAAACCTGATCATTACGCCAACGCAGGGTATAGGTAGGAAATTTTGCGGCTGTGACTACATCAAAATATTCATCTCCTAGGTTTTCTAAAGCAGGTTCGTAGTTAAGTTTCAGGAAGGGATTTGACATTATTTAAGTTTTAAGAATGGAATCGCAGTTTGTGCTTCTACATCACCGCAATTGTTAGTATAGGGTTCAGGCGCTCACTTCAGGGATTGCCCAAAAATTGACTGTAGAATTAATACATACACCTGATTATTCGCCAGACTCTAATTTAGCAGAATATGAAATTCATCTTTTAAGATTAGAGAAACTGGATAATTTACCTGCAAATATAAATATTGCTGAAATCGAAAGAAAGTTAGAGGATGTCAAAATTCTGATGAACTCAGAGCAAATATTGAATACCTTAAACCACATTTTTCCCTTAGTCCCTATGCCTATTTGTTGACTAGGAAGGGAGTAGGAATTACCCTAGGTTTAGGCGCGATCGCTATTGTCGGCGCAGGTAGTTGGTATATCTTCCGTCCTCAAGCGCAGAATGCGATCGCCTTTAGTGGACGCATCGAAGGCTATGAAACCGATGTCAGTAAAAATCTGGCGGACGAGTGGAAGAAGTAACTGTGAGAGAAGGTGATAATATCACCAAAGGTCAGATGCCGATGCGATTAGATGATGCCGAGATTCGTGCTGAACTCCAATCTACTTCTTCGCAAGTAATTGCTGCTCAAAAACGAGCGATCGAGGCAGAGTTAAAATTTTTATTACCAACCCAATGAATATGTTTGAAACCCTGTTTACGCCAAATCCCAACCTTGAAACTCCTAATGAAACTAAAGTCAACATCCGTCCACGCAAAGGTGTGATTATCGGTGCAGGGCAGGTGGGGATGGCGTGTGCCTATTCCATGATCATCCAAAACTGTTTTGATCAATTGATTCTTCAAGATATTAGTACAGGACGGCTTGAAGGAGAGGTGATGGATCTGATCCACGGCATTCCTTTCGTTGCGCCTGTTGAGATTAAAGCGGGCAACGTTGCTGATGTCGGACAGAATGCCGACCTAGTAATTATTACGGCTGGAGCAAGTCAAAAGTCAGGAGAAAGCCGACTAGATCTAGTTGTTCGCAACGTTGCGATCTTTAAGGAATTGATTCCAGATGTGGTCAAATATTGTCCCAATGCCACCTTGTTAATCGTCAGCAATCCTGTAGACATCTTGACCTATATAACTCTTAAACTCTCTGGATTTCCTGCTGCAAGAGTAATTGGCACAGGCACGGTGCTAGATTCGGCACGTTTTCGGACTCTGTTGGCACAGAAGATGGGAATAGCTCCGCACAACGTTCATGCTCATATTATTGGCGAACATGGCGATAGCGAAGTGCCAGTTTGGAGCAAGGTAAATATTGCGGGAATGCCCCTCTATGCCGAGAACTGCTCTGCCTCAGACAATGCCGAACTTGAAGAGATTTTTGAGCAGGTTAAAAATGCTGGATACGAAATTCTCAAACGCAAAGGTTCTACTTCCTACGCCATTGGATTGGCAACAACAGAAATTGTCAAAGCGATTCTACACGGACAAGAGCGTATTCTCACGGTTAGCTCTCTGGTAAATGATTTCTATGGCATTCAAGATGTTTGTCTCAGCCTCCCCTCTGTTGTAAATGAGAAAGGGGTGATAAAGACGGTCAACCTCACACTGAATGAGAAAGAGCAACAACAGCTTATCTATTCCGCTCAGATTTTACGTGACATTTTTGACAAGTTGGAACTCTAGTGGGAACATCTTGAGGTAAAATACGAAACTTAAGCAATGATTTTGAAGAACATTACTCGAACGGTTTGGATTTTATCAATTGTCAGCTTATTTACCGATACAGCCAGCGATATGTTATATCCGATTATGCCAATTTATTTGGAAAGCATCGGTTTCTCGGTGATCCTGATTGGCATATTAGAGGGTTTTGCTGAGGCAACAGCAGGATTAAGTAAAGGATATTTCGGTAAACTTTCAGACAATTCTGGTAAACGATTACCATTTGTGCAACTTGGCTATGGATTAAGTGCTATTTCTAAGCCAATGATGGCGATATCTATTTATCCGCTTTGGATTTTCGGCGCTCGAACTGTCGATCGCTTGGGCAAAGGAATCAGAACAGGGGCAAGAGATGCTATACTCTCCGATCAGGCAACTGCCAAAACAAAGGGTGAAGTTTTTGGATTTCATCGGGCAATGGATACGCTTGGCGCAGTTTTTGGTCCGACCCTAGCATTAATTTATCTCTATTACTTTCCCAAGGATTATAAAAACCTATTTTATCTTGCTTTCCTACCTGGAGTTCTGGCTATAGTTGCTTCATTTTTGCTCAAAGCCAAAAAAAGTATTGTCACCAAAAAAGTTTCAACCCCGTTCTTCTCTTTCCTTAACTACTGGTCATCAAGTCCGTTAATTTATCGAAAAGTAGTGATTGGGCTATTGGCTTTCACTCTATTTAATAGTTCCGATGTATTTCTTTTATTGAGGGCAAAACAGGCAGGATTAAACGATTCGTTTGTGATTGGAGTATATATATTCTATAATCTCATCTATGCCTTATTCTCATTACCGATTGGAATTCTTGCTGACAAGATCGGCTTAAAAAAGATATTTATGGTAGGGCTTGGCATATTTGCGATCGTTTATATAGGGATGGCTTTTAATACCAATTTGTATGTCTTCTTCGGACTATTTGCTTTGTATGGCATTTATGCGGCAGCAACAGAAGGAATTTCTAAAGCGTGGATTAGCAATATTACTGACAAAAAGGATACTGCTACGGCGATCGGTACATTTGCTGGATTTCAAAGCATCTGCACAATGATTGCTAGTTCATTTGCAGGATTAATCTGGTATAAGTTTGGTGTTGCCGCTACATTTCTGAGTACTGCTACTATTACGATTTTGGTAATCATTTACTTCTCGATCTCAGTCCCTTTTGATCGCAAAGGAGAATCAACCACTAATGTCTAAATTAATTTTGATCCGTCACGGGCAGAGCCTGTGGAATGCTGAGAATAAATTTACAGGCTGGGTGGATGTGCCTTTAAGTAAGCAAGGACGAGCCGAAGCCGCGATCGCCTCATCAAGACTAAAAGATTATCGAGTCAGAATTTGCTTTGCCAGTATGCTATTTCGAGCGATTGAAACTGCGATCGTGATCCTGACAGAAGTGAATGATATTTGCGATGGGAGAGTTCCGATTATCAAGCATGAGATCGATGATCAAGACTGGCATGGTTGGGATAATTATCAAGGCGATCGCCATCAAGAATTACCAATTTATCTCAGTTCAATTTTAGACGAACGTTACTACGGCGAACTGCAAGGCTTAAACAAAGCGGAAACCGCTACAAAATATGGGGAAGAACAGGTGCTTCTCTGGCGACGTTCTTATAGTGTTCGTCCCCCCAATGGTGAGAGCTTAGAAGATACTCAAAAGCGGGTTGTTCCTTATTTTAACGGTCAGATTATGTCCCATCTTCAAAAAGAAGAAAATGTCCTAATTGTCGCCCACGGGAATTCTCTACGATCAATTATCATGAGGCTGGAGAACCTTAGCCCTGAAGCAGTTACGAATCTAGAATTGGCAACAGGAATCCCTATCGTTTATGACATTAATCCATCTGGTCAGGTTACTCACAAAGTAATTTTGAATGATTAGAGCTAAATTTAACCCTTCTCTCCCATATACAAAAATATACCTGATCAAATTATTTTTAGAATTTTGATAACGATTTGTATCGTATTCACTCAATTCACTCAATAAATCAAACAGTAGTCGCCCACAGTATGTAAATGCAGCCAGCAATCACGGCATCTAAACAACATTAGGAATAAATTTATGACTAATCGCGCAACTCATTTTTCAACTCGCCTCAATCAAACCCTAGCATCCACCTTAGACCTAAAAACCCAAGTCAAGCAAGCACACTGGAATGTGAAAGGCAAAGACTTTTATCAGCTTCATCTGCTATTTGATCAGATGTCAACCGAGCTAGAAGAATTCATCAATCTAGTAGCAGAGAGAGTTAATTCCCTTGGAGGCTATGTCATGGGAACGACAAGATGTGCTGCCAAACTGTCGGAATCGCCAGAAAATGAATTTGATGCCGTAGATAGTATGGATCATGTCACCGCTTTAGCCGATCGCTTCGCCATTTATGCCAAGTCTACACGCAGTGGGATTGAGCATTCTGATAAGTTAGGAGATGCTGATACGGCAGATATTTATACTCAAATTTCACGGGCGATCAATAAACGTTTATGGTTTCTGGAAGCCCACTTACAACCCAAAGCTATCCGTGAAACTGCAAATTCAAAAAATGGAGTCAAAGTTGGATCTAAGTAGATTTGAATCGACTTGCCAGTAGCTTTTATCCCAAAAATCTAAACCTAGTCTTTTGATTATTTGATTCTGGCTAAATAATTCTTCATTCAGGCGAATCAAATCAAGCGATCGGCAAGGTATCCAAAACTGAATTTTAAAAGGAGAATAATAATGTTAGATATTGATGAAATGGGGAAGAAAGAAATATATGAATTCCTACAACATATAGGATACGGACATCTGGGCTATATTCATGAGGCAAAACCCTATGTGATGCCAATGCAGTATTACCTCAAAGATGAAGATATCTATCTCTTTACCACAATCGGGATGAAAACCCATGACATAGATGAAAATCCCGAAGTCTGTTTACAGGTTGAAGATATCGATAATCCCTCCCATTGGCGTAGTGTGATTGTAAATGGTCGAGCCGAACTGCTAACTCAGCAATCAGAAATCGATCAGGTAATGCCCTTAATCAAAGAGTGCAATCCTACCCTTGCTCCCGCCCTCAATCGTACTTGGGTCGATGCTTTGGGACGTTCGGAAATCATCGCAATCTATCGGATTCATACTATGGAAATGAGCGGACGTACCACAGATGGAATTAGTAGCCAGCAGTAATTAAGTCAATGGTATTCTCAATTTGAAACCACAAAACATTTGGTAAATAACCATGAAATCTATCACCACTGAAAATCTATTGGAATGCTTAAATTGGCGATATGCTACCAAGAAATTTGACCCAACTCAGATCATCCCTGATTCTACATGGCAAGCTTTAACAGATGCTCTTGTCCTAACCCCTTCATCCTATGGTTTACAACCTTGGAAATTCTGGATAATTACGAACTACGGAATTAAAGAAGAACTTAAACACTTATCTTGGAACCAATCACAGGTAACCGATTGTTCTCATTTAGTAGTGTTCGCAATTCGGAAAAATTTAACCATCGATTATGTCGATCGCTACATTGAAAGAATAGCCGCAGTTCGTAATGTTAGTCCTGAATCCTTGATTGGGTATCGTGATGTGATGGTTAACGATGTCGTCTATGGTGCAAGGAGTTTGATTGTAAATGAATGGGCAACGAGACAAACCTATATCGCCCTCGGGAATTTTATGACCTCTGCCGCACTCTTGGGCGTAGATACCTGTCCGATGGAAGGCATAGAACCTGCTAATTACGATAAGGTTTTGAAACTCTCTCCCAAGGGCTATGGAACTGTAGTGGCTTGTGCGGCGGGTTATCGTGCCAAGGATGATAAATATGGGGATTTAGCGAAAGTTCGCTTTCCTGTATCAGAAATGATTGAAACTTTAGCCTAAATATTTTAAGGAGATTGCTATGAAACCAGACTATCTAATTATTGGCAGTGGATTGTCCGCCCTAGTCTTTGGGGCTTTGATGGCAAAATCTGGCAAAAATGTACAAATTCTTGAGGCACACGAGCATCCAGGCGGGTTTGGGCATACGTTTACGATGGCAAAGAAATACACTTTCAATGCTCAATTCCATTATGTTTGGGATTGTGGCGAAGGGCAAACTGTAAACCGAGTGCTTAAGAAATTAGGATTAGATCAAGAAGTGACCTTTGAACGATATGATCCACAGGGCTTTGACCATATGCGAATGCCAGAATATGCCTTAGATATTCCCTCAGAACCAGAGGAGCTAATTCAAAGATTATCTAAACTATTTCCCGATCATAGCGATCGCCTACGCAAATTTGTAATTGAAGTTGAGAAAACTGGTGAAGGCTTAAAACGACTCTCTCCGCCTCTGAAGCCAATAGAATTGCTAAAACATGGTGGCGAAGTAATTTGTGCCGTCCAATATCTGAATAGTACCCTCCAAGATGTATTCAATAAATTTCAACTCCCCCTAGCGGCTCAAACTCTATTAGCTTCACAATGGGCAGATTTTTTACTGCCTCCCAATCAACTCTCATTCTATGCTTGGGTGGCTTTATTCAGGGGTTATCAAGCAGGAGCATTTTATCCAACCCAACATTTTGAACAGGTGATTAATTCCCTCGTCAAAGTGATAGAAGCCCACGGTGGAGAAGTAGTGCTAAATCATGAGGTCACTAATTTCAGAGTTAGCGATCTCACTCATAATTTAACTGTGACGGGAGTAGAGGCGATAAATCTCATTAGCCATCAAACCTCTGAATTTACAGGTGAAACCGTAATTTGTAACATTGACCCCAAGAAAGCTGCCAAAATGATCGGGGAAGAGAAGTTCTCACCCAAAGTCCGCAAAAAACTGAATTATGACTATTCCGCATCCAACTTCATGGCGTATTGTGTGGTCAAAGATATTGATCTCCGAGATTATGGCTTTGGTAAGTGGAATCTCTTCCATACAGGACATGATGATCTAAATGAAGCTTTTGCTCAAATGTACGATCGCCATGATTTTTCTAATCCCAGCTTTGCGATCACAACTCCCACTTTATTAACAGAAGCGAGTCGAGATTGCCCCGAAGATTGCCAAATTGTGGAATTTTTGACAGTAGCAAATTACGCTTATTTTCAGAAATTATTAGAGGATGGTAAAGGCGATCGCAGGGCATATAATCACAAAAAACAAGAGGTCTTCGATGCCATTCTGGATGTGGTGGAGAAGAATTATGTCCCTGATTTTAGAAAGCACATGGTTTTTCATATCACAGGCAGTCCTACGACAAATGAACGTTATTGTTGGTGTCCCAGTGGTAATTCCTATGGTTCCAGTCTTAACCCTCGCAATATGGGTTTAGACAGGCTAAATTATGAAACCTCTCTCAATCATTTCTATTTCTGTAATGCCTCATCGGGTTATCCAGGCTTTGCCCCTACATTCTGGACGGGAGCACTTCTCTATCAGCGTTTATCGGGCGATCGGCTTTTAGGAGAACAAATAGGGGAAAAATCATGAGAATTGCTGTGATCGGAGGTGGAGCTAGTGGGATGTCTACCGCCTATTTGCTTAACAAACAAGAGCATCACGTTACTGTGTTTGAGCGTGAACCGATATTGGGAGGACATATTCGTACCTTAAACCAAAATATCCAGCCTAACCAATCTGACTGCGATCAAATGTTGGAATGTGGCGTATTGGAATTTCCGATCGTATTTAACAACTTCGTCGCGCTCATGGAAGAATTAGAAGTAGAACTAAAACCTGTCAGTCTTGGTTCTTCTTTATTCCCTAAAGATGGCGATCACTTCCTATCGGCAGTCTCAATTGATAAGAACTTTTCAGGCTGGCAACGCTGGCTCGAACATTTGCGATTTGATGCTATTCACGCGCGCTCCCTTGGTCTATGGCTAGAGACAAGATTTAGCGAGAAAGAAGATTTTTGCAATCAACCTCTATCTAAGTATGTGACAGACAAAAGCGTTAGTCAGACTTGGCTGAAGTTGCTGACCATGTATAGCTACTCAATCCCTTTTGACCTAATTGATAACTTCCCCGCCGAACTTGCCGTGCCGATGCTGAGAGATTATATTGCGGTTGATTGGCTCAGGGTTGTGGGTGGAGTTTATTCTTATATTGACAAGATCTTGATGTGCTTTAAAGGTGAAGTTATCCTAAATGCGGCGATCGCTAATATTTCTCGAAGTTCTGATATGGTGAAAATCACGCAATCCAATGGTGAAAATCAAGAATTTGATAAAGTCGTGTTTGCGACACCTCCCGATCAAGTGATGGTACTCTTAGCCGATCCTTCTGAAGCTGAAATTAGACGTTTCGCCGAGTGGAAAGCCAATTATGT
>CASBQR010000189.1 GCA_949127865.1 Synechococcales cyanobacterium PMM_0082 | reverse complement strand
TGGTAAAGTTCTATAGATTTTAAGGTTTCTTTTGCCTACCTACTTAGTAATCGACAAAATTGTTAGATCATGGTGACAAACTCTTCAGCAGAAGTAGGATGTATTGCCATCGTATTATCAAGATCTTTTTTGCAACCACCCATGGTGATTACTAGCGACATTCCTTGAATGATTTCGGCGGCATCTTTGCCCACCATCTGCAAGCCGAGAACGCGCTCTTCTTCACCCACGACAATAATTTTTATCATGGTCTTGGCATCACCACCTGCGAGGCTGTGGAACATCGGGCGAAACTTAGTTTTGTAAACTTTGACGCGATTGCCATATAATTCCCTTGCGGTGAATTCCGATAAGCCTACAGTAGCGGCTTCGGGTTGCGAGAATACTGCCGAAGGAATATTGTTGTGGCTGATGTATTGCGGTTTATGTCCGTAAACAGTATCGGCAAAGGCACGACCCTCAGCGATCGCCACGGGTGTTAAATTGACACGATCGGTACAGTCTCCGATGGCGAAGATATGGGGTTGATTGGTGGCGCTATCTTCTTTGACTGCGATCGCCTTGTTAACCACTTCAACTCCTGCCAGCTCTAAATGGAGATTTGTGAGATTTGGTTTCCGACCCGTTGCGGCTAAGACTTCATCAACTTCCACAGTTTGCGGCTTACCTTCTCCATCGTTAAAACTAATTGTCAATCCCTGCTCATGTTGACTAATTGAGAGAGAATTGCTGTCAATACAAGTATGGAAGTTGATACCATGATTAACCATACCTTCTTGAACGTTGGTGCGTATATCTTCATCAAAGCCACGCAGAATAAAGCGATCGCGGATAATTTGGGTGACTTCTGCACCGAGTCCATGCATGATCCCTGCAAATTCTGTACCAATATATCCACCACCAATCACCGCAAAACGTCGTGGGAACTGTGGCAATAGAAACATCTCTTTGGAAGTAACTGCATATTCTATTCCCTTTAAATTCGGCTTAAATGCTTCACCGCCAACGGCGATAAGGATGCGTTCAGCAGTAAATTGGCGATCGCCAACTACTATGGTATGCGGATCGACAAAGCTGGCAAATCCTGAAATTAGTTCAACATGGTTCTTCTCTAAAAAGCTAATATGCAGTTGATTTAAGCGTTTGACTTCCGTTTGCACAGCATCACGCAATTTCTGCCAATTAAATTTCCCCTGTGGAATTTCCCAACCATAGCCAGCCGCTTCTTGGGGAAAATGGGAAAAATGGGAGGCATAGACCATCAGCTTTTTGGGTAGGCAACCACTTATTACGCAGGTTCCGCCAACGAGGTCACCTTCAGCGATCGCGACTTTGGCTCCATAGGATGCAGATAGTTTCGAGGCGGCAAGTCCACCGCTTCCTGCGCCAATTACAAAGAGGTCATAGTCAAATTTGGTCATCACTTTTCCTCATAGGTTTCTCCTCAGTATAGCGATCGCTACTCAAAGATTATCCATTTCAAAAATTCTGATTAATTCAGCAGTTCGTATGCCCTGCCACGTTCTAAGGCACGGCGGTATGCGGGACGGGCATGAATGCGATCAAGAAACCCCATCAGTTTCGGTTGGCTGATGTCCAATCCTGCCCGTAAAGCCGCCATCTCTAGTGGAAAGCTCAGCTGAATATCGGCTACGGTAAACTCACTGCCCACAAACCATAGATTTTTTCCCCATCCCGATCCGAGAGTTTCTTCCAAAGTCAGTCCCGTAATTTCTAAGGTTTTAGCATTTGCTTAGATGCATTGCCCTTGAGGATTATTCCAAAAAATCCCCGCTGGACTAATCTCAGCTAAGTTGCGACGATCTTCAATCCTGAAGTTATTTAGTTGTTCAGCTTGATCCTGAACTAATTTTTCTAGATTTGTATTTATAACCTGCAATTCTTGATTAGTTTTTTGAAGAGTTAACTCTTGCTCTGCCAGTTTTTGAGATTGTTGATAACTGCGTAAAGCCTCAGTCACAGTTATAACCAAATCCGTTTTGCTCCAAGGTTTGGATATAAAGCGATAGAGATATTGCGAGTTTGCCACATTACCAATATCCTCTGTTGGTTCAGTTAGCATCACTTTCAGGACTTGAGGATAGAACTTCTGGATTTTAATTAGTAGCCGATCGCCCTTCATATCTGTCATATTCTGATCGACAATTACCAAAGGGACTTCCACTTTTTTATTAAAAGCTCTGCGGTCAATGCTAATGCTTGCTCTCAACTCTCTGCTATGGCGATCGCATAGTCAGGAAAAGAGTTCGTTAGTTGAGTTCTGAGGGTAAGTAAAACCTCTCGGTCATCATCAACACATACAATGGTGGGGTTACTCATTTGGTCTGGGAAGATTAGGATCGATTTCTGATTCAAGATTAACCTTACATCCAAAATTTATAATAGTCTGAAACTCTGGCTCGTACAAGACCTCAACCTTATGCCCAGTTAACGCCAAAGTCGGGCTAGCCAATGCAGTAGATTTGGTTGCGCCCATCGGCTTTAGCTTGATATAGGGCTTGATCTGCCATGCTGACTAAAATTGACGGTGAGTGACTGGTGACTGGAACCATACAAGCGATGCCCAAACTCAGAGTCACATATGGACTACTGATAGAACTCTCATGGGCGATTTTTAAGTCGGCGATATGGCTTTGAATTTTCTCGGCAACATTTATTGAGCCTTGGATGCTGGTATAAGGCAGCACGATCGCAAATTCTTCGCCCCCAAAACGGGCAACCAGATCGGCGGGTCGCTCAACTGCACGCTCGATCGCCTGAGCAACTTGTTGCAAACAGCTATCTCCAATTAAATGACCGTAGGTATCGTTATAGAGCTTAAAGAAATCAATATCACACATGATCAGAGATAATGGCTTTTGCTCGCGCGCTAATCTCTGCCATTCTGACTCCAACTGTTCATCAAATCGGCGACGATTCGGCACTTGGGTCAAAAAGTCCAGATAAGCCATATTTTTGAGCTTCTGATTGGCAGATTCGAGTTGCTCAAATAGCTGGGCTTGTTGAATAGCGATCGCTAGCTGCTTTGCTAGAGAAGTCAACAGGTTAATCTCTAACGGCTGCCAATAGCGGGCAGAGTTGCATTGATTGGCAATTAGCAATCCCCACATGCGCGGTGGCTGGTCTTTTTTGACTTCCCCATTACTTACTGTCCCATCGATCAAAATAGTTACTGCTAAGCTCGCGCGAATCTTTTGTTGACGAGCAAACTCAAGACTACTATCTGTTAGCTGTGATTGTTTGATGTCGTGAATGATATGCAAACATCCACTTGCAGGATCGCCAGTAGGATCTAAGGATTCGTCCAACCAGATCTCACTGAGCGGCATATAGGAAAGTGAAGGGTAATCTGACTCAACCGACTCAGCCACAATCCCCCCAAACTTTCCTTTACTAGAACTCGCATTGATATCATTTACATCGGCAACTGGATCATTAAACCAATAGATAAACACGCGATCGGCTTGGAGAAATTGTCGAACTTCTGCCACTGTGGTTTTGAGAATGTCATCTAGGTGTAAGAAAGCACCAATTCGGTTTGCGATCGCCCCGATCAGACGTTCTCGCTCTACCTGTTGCTGCAATGCTTCCTCTGCCCGTTTGCGATCGGTAATATCTTGGGTAATACCAAGTAAATACTGGGGATTACTAGTTTCATCAAAAATTGGAACTTTGGACGTTTGCAATATTCTTGTTCCCAAGTTAGGGATATGGATTACTTCTTCGGGGATATTTTCGATTTTGCCATGCTTAAAAGTAGATCGATCTTGGGAGTTGAAGTAATCTGATTGTTCTTTTGAGAAGAAATCATAATCTGTTTTACCTATTGCCTGCTCCTTGGAGATACCAAACATTTCTTCACTCGTATTATTCCATAGTAAAAACTTGCCTAAATATTCTGGTCTCCCATCTTTGACAAATAAACCAACTGGTATATTATCAATAATCGCCCGCAGAAAGTTCCTAGCTTGATATAACTCCTCTGTGCGTTCCTGCACCCGTTGTTCGAG
>CASBQR010000188.1 GCA_949127865.1 Synechococcales cyanobacterium PMM_0082 | reverse complement strand
GGCTAGGAGGGATTCGAACCCCCGACACCGTGGTCCGTAGCCACGTGCTCTAGTCCACTGAGCTACAAGCCCCTGAGTGAGGAAATAAGCATAACATAAAAACTAGCTAAACCATATAGCGATCGCATAAAAAATCGGAGCAAGGACAAGACTAGGCAAAAAAGCCGCTAAATTTACTTTAGTAACCTCCAAAAGATTTAGTCCCAAACCCAAAAGTAACAACCCGCCAATTCCAGAAACCAGTAATATTTGAGGAGCATTTGTGGGATCGGGTAGTACCTGAGCGATCGCCCCTGCCAGCAGAGAAATACTACCTTGATAGCCCAAAATTGATAGTGCCGAAAATCCCACCCCGATCCCAAAACTAGTGGTAAAAGGAATAGAAATCATGCCATCCATCACGGCTTTGAGAACTAGTAAAGTATTATCTCCCCTCAAGCCATTATTTAAACTGCCAATAATAGCGATCGGTCCAATACAAAACAATAAACTAGCGGCGACAAAACCTTCAGTAAATTTGCCACTCCCTTTAAATTTATGCTTTAACCAATCACCGATACCTTCTAATCTTTTTTCCAATTGCCACCATTCCCCTAACATTCCCCCTAAAATCATCGCTACTAATGCCAGAATAGTGCCGTCAAGATGCCCAGCTTTGATCCGATTGAGGTTGCTCGCCATATTTAAGCTGACGAATATACAAACTAAAGCAATCGCCTGAGTGACAATTTTTTGCACTCTTGGTGCCAGCCGATCTTGCAATAAAAATCCGCATATTGTTCCGATCAAAATGGTGGCAACATTGATCCATGTTCCACTTGTGGTAAACCAGAATTTCAACCAAAAATCCATTTGCCAAGCTGTAAATAATGATTAGCCCATTTGTTTTAACACATTTTAGTTTGAGCGAAAGCCCCGCGCTCTACCTGTACTCATGTGAGCGGCGGGATGTAAGCGCGTCAATCGATGGGGTTCAACACCCCTGAGATTGACAATTTTCTAATCAATTCTCGCAGAAGTTCGCTTTGCTGCCTTTTTTTGATATTACAATATTTTTTTAAATGCTCTAACTCTTCACCTGTAACTCGAAAATTAATTTGATTCATAAGCAATGTTTGTATAGCTCTGCACTATAATTAATAGCATGATACTCGCATACAAGTACAAATTACGCCCAAATAAAGCCCAATCTCATCAGTTTGACGAGTGGCTTAATTTGTTGCGTATGCAGTACAACTATCGGGTGGGTGAGCGTTTCAGATGGTACGAGTCTACTCGTTGCCCCATTGATTCATGCTCTCTCATATCATGCAGCATCGCTCCCATAATCGAAGAGCCTGATTATTATTGGCAAAAGCGAGATTTACTGAATACAAAAAAGCAGTTTCCTGAGTATGGCGAACTTTATTCTCAAGTACTGCAAGATCGTATTGGGAGGGTCAAAAAAGCTTTTGATCGATATATCAAAGCTAATAAAGCTGGTAAGCGTTCTGGTAAACCAAGATTTAAGGGCGTAGGTAGATACCACAGCTTCACCTATACGCAGATGAAACAGGATTGCATCAAAGCAAATTGGATTAATCTGCCGAAATTTGGTGAAGTAAAAATTATTCTACACCGCCCTATCCCTGACGGTTTTAAGATTAAAACAGCACAAATTGTTAAAGCTGCGGATGGCTACTATGTCGTCTTGAGTTTGCAAGATGTGACCGTACCAACTATCAGCGCTGATATCAAATTAGATAACAGTGTTGGGATTGATATGGGGCTGAAGGATTTCTTGATTACCAGTGATGGTGAAACGTTTCCTATTCCTCAGTTTGCGAGAAAGTCTGAGAAGTGTAAAAAATATTTAAGTAGGGCTGTTTCTCGTAAGAAAAAAGGCTCTCATCGCCGACGTAAAGCCGTCAAAAGGTTGGCTAAGCATCATCAAAAAGTTGCTAGGCAACGGCGTGATTTTTTCTTTAAAACTTCCAAGAATTTGCTAGACAAATATGATGTGATTGGTCATGAGGACTTGAACATCAAAGGGTTAGCAAAAACGAGGATGGGCAAATCAATTGTTACTTGCAAGGCTGAAAGTGCTGGCAAATTGGCGATTGCTGTGAACCCATACAACACTACTCAACTTTGTTCTAATTGCGGTACGCATATCCCAAAAACTATCGCAGATCGTTGGCATAGCTGCCATGTGTGCGGTCTTGAACTAGATCGGGATATCAATGCTGCTATCAATATTAAAAATATTGCTGTCGGGCGGACAGTGATTAAAGCTCAGAGTGTAACCGAACCGATTGGTGGTGTTGCTGAGAAGCCCGCGCTGTGCGCCTAAGCGTCAGCGTCGGGAGCCGTCACTTTGAGCGAAGTTGTATAGTTAAGTGGTCAGTATTAAAGTTCAAAAACTATGGAAAGTCAGCTTTTAATTCTCGCTCGCTATATGGCAGGTGAGTTTGGCAATCGAGAGCAGGCGATCACCGATCCAGTGTGGTATGTAAATTTAAGACTGTGGCAAAGACCTATACCTAACTCTGGCTTAACAGGAATTGCCTTATTTGCTGAGCAAGCTAATATCATCAATATTAATAAACCATATCGTCAGCGCATTCTGAACCTCCGAGAGCTAGATGGCAATATCCAAGTTCACTACTATGCTTTTGAAAATCCTGCCCTGTGGCAAGGTGCCGCAACTAGACCTGAGCAACTACAACAACTTAGCGTGGCTGATCTGATCCCCCTGCCAGATTGCGCTCTCAAAGTTAACCTTCACACAAATATATATACGGCAGAGCTACCCGCCGATGCCAAATGCTGCTTTAGCTATCTAGGTGAAACTAAGCAGGTTAGTTTAGGGTTTTCAGCTTCAGCCTCAGAATTTCTTAGTTATGACAAAGGTATAGATATCATTACAGGTGCCAGTCTTTGGGGAGCGATCGCTGGCGCATACAGGTTTACTAAAATTCAAGATTTTTCATCAGAGCTTATCTACTAGTTTTTTAATAACTAATGCCCTGCACTACTTCTTTTCCCAGAGCGAGAGAGGGACTTTGATAATTTCTTGCTCCCCTTCTCCTGCTTTGGGAGAAGGGGCTGGGGGGATGAGGGTTGGTTGTACTTGCACATTGCGTTAACTACGGATTGCAGTATGGGCAATATTGGGGATCTGCAGCTTCTGCGCCATTTGGAAAAGCTACTTCTTGCCTAAAATCGCATTTTTGACATCGATAAACTGCGGCTCTAGTTAGTTCGGTTGGACTGCCACAAAGACTGCAACGCAAGCCAGATTTATACTCAGTGATCGCAAACCCAGGGGTATGACACTGTGGGCAAAGGCTATGCATTTTATTGACTAAATTTAAAGTAGCCTTTTCAATATTAATCATCCTCGTAGGATTGTAAAACGCCCGCATATCAGTTTCTAGGCGTAATACCTCCGACGGAAACATCGCAAAGGTTCTTTCCACAATTTCAGATAATTCAGTAACTGAAGTAATGCCCTTAGTAATTATGCCGTTGGGAGCGATCGCCACTAGTCCATGGTCAGGGAAACCTACTTTCTGGGCAAATTTCTCAATTTCTTGCCAATTTTTTACAAGTTTACAATCAAAGTTTGTCGTTACAGACATCTCTTCTCCCACAATTTCCAAATCATTGGCTCGATCTAGAAGCATGACAATTTCCCGATCGCAAGGAATACCTAATAGTGGATGAGGGAAAAAGCTACCTTCACTTGAGATTGCCAAGCTTTGATCGGCTAACAATAAGGCAGCTTCAGCCTTAAATCTTGCTGCTTCAATTTGGGTGCCAGTTCGATTAAGATCTCGCGTAAATGTGCCAAATTGATCGGTATTCAAGTTTGGTGAAACTATTGCTGAAATCCCAAACTCCTGCCTTAATATTGGGGCAATCACCTTTTCTTTGCCATGCATAGTAGCAATTACTGCGGTGCGATTAGCAAATATCATCGGTTTAAAACCCATAGAAGTTGGCACTTTTATTCTTAATTCCTCAAGAGTCTGAATCAAGTTCTCTTAAAATCTTAAAACGGACATGATTTAAAGCCAACTCCCCAATGGAGAATGGTTGGGGACGAATTGTTTCAAAAGTTACGCCTTTGCCAATCTCCACATGATACCAAGGTAATCCCATAAACCAACGGGTCGGATAGGGGCGATCGCCTGTATCATCAGGATTTGATTCCATCGGTAGCCATCCTATACTGGGAATATAAAACTCAATCCACACATGATTATAATATTGAGCTAAAGGAATATTCTGTTGATCAGCCACAGGTGGGCATTTATAGCGTCCTACAGTCCGACAGGCAATTCCATTCAGTCGTGCCAAAGCCAATAATAATCCCACATATTCCCCACAGGAAGCCGTACCCCTAGCAATTACTTCATCAGGAGCACTAATATAAGGAATCATCCGATACTCTAGTTTGTCATATACATACTCCCGAATCATCAGCATCTTTTTCAGAATATTCTGCTCACTACCCACAGCTTCTCTTGCTGCATCTTTAATAGCAGGAATATCCATGCCTAAACCATCATCATCAATTAAATATTCAGCTTGGAGTTCGCTGGACAAGGGCGGAACATTATCAACTTCATCAAAATTAATTTCATATTTAATCCCACGCAACTCCAAGGTTGCTTTCCAACCAAACATTCTGGCTTCTTCTGCCCTTAGCTCTCCAATTTTAAATGCTGCTATTTTTTGACCATTGATCGTATCTTCCACAAAGGGCATTCCGATCGCTTCAATGGAAATCACTTTTTGGCGATCAGTATGATCAGGTAAAGCAATGCGCCAATTCAAATTATGCAAATCTTGAGGTTCAGTACAAGCAGTTTCCTCCAGATAAATCATTTCCACTAAATACCCATTAGAAAGTGTGTAGCTGGGCTTAGCATGATGGCGAATAATATGCAAACGATGGATAAAGGTGCGATCGCGAATGGCTACAGATAAAGGGATCGGATCATTAGGATTATCCCGAATATAATTTTCATCTCCTGTGTATACAACATAGAGGGCATCTTCATAAAAACTTAGCCCTGTCGGATTGGCGAATGGGGTAAGGGCTCGAAATTTTACTTCTCCAGTTTTAGAATCCAAACAATATACTGTTTCTTCTAGGCGATCGCACACCCATAGATCGCCATTATGAAAGGTCAACGCCTCTTCGCTAATGCCAGGCGCATCGATTACCCGAATTAAGCCTCTAGTTGCTCGACCAAATACAAAAATTTTATTTACCTGCTTTGAGCTCGCATATACAGCCCCTTCAGATACCGCAATGCCATGAATTTCTTCGGGTAGTTGAATAAAAGGCTGCAAATCAAAATCGTCCATACTGCAGTAATAAATCGTATTGCCAAGTGCCAACCACAAAGTTTCACCCGTAATCGCAATACCCGTGCCATCAGTAAATAACTTAGAGTTATAGACATTGAGGATACTTGCCCCTTCTGTCAACGGATCAATCTTTAATAAATGTCCTTGGTAGGCATCAAGGGCGATCGCATAGTCAGACTGCCACACCAAACCATAGAGAGTATATGCACCGACGGGATGAATTACAGAAGGTAGACTAGCCATTTTACTCATCAATTAATCAAATAATGGAGGTAATCAAATAATGGAGGCATATTAGCATTACATTTCACTATAAATTAGCTCTTACCACACTTTCCAAATGAGGTGGTAAGTACCCAAGTGATCTATCTCACTAGACTGATTTGAACCCTAAGCTAGTATATTAGGCTTAGATTAACTCTTGATACATTCGATTGTGTTAGATTAACAATATATTTCAGGTAGTAACCCTACAATTAAAAGTCATGGCAAAGCACAGACTCATACTCAGTTCAACAGCCGCATTAATGGCAACTGTGGCTGTTGTTGGTTTTCAGTTGGTAAATCCAAGCATAGCGGCATTTCGTCCCAGCCCTAAAGAAGTAGTAGATGAAGTTTGGCAAGTCATCAATCGTGAGTATGTTGATGGCACTTTTAACAAGGTTGATTGGCAAAAAACCCGTAAACAATATCTGAGTCGAGACTATGCTTCACAGGCTGATGCCCATAGAGCCGTGCGGGAAATGCTCAAAACCCTTGATGATCCTTACACTCGGTTTATGGATCCTGAGCAATTCAAAAGTATGCAAATTGATACTTCAGGTGAACTAACAGGGGTTGGCATTCAGCTCGGCATGGATGAAGAAACCAAAAAGTTGACAGTTGTATCACCTATTGAAGACTCACCTGCATCAAAAGCTGGAATTATCTCTAAAGATATAGTTGTCAAAATTGGCGGCAAGAGTACTGAAGGCATGGATATTAACCAAGCTGTGGCTCTAATTCGTGGTCCAGTCAACACTAAAGTGACTTTGGGGATTAAACGAGGCGATCGCACATTTGATGTAGAGCTAACCCGTTCTAAAATTGAGCTGCACGTGGTTAAGGCAGATATTAGGGACACACCAACGGGAAAAGTTGGTTATATACGTCTAACTCAATTTAATGCCAATGCCACAGCAGACATGCGTAAAGCTATTCAAGCTCAGGTTGATAAAAATGTGGGTGGGTTTATTTTAGATCTTCGTTCTAACCCTGGTGGTTTGTTATATTCCAGTGCTGAGATCGCTCGGATGTTTATTGATAATGCCACAATTGTTTCCACTGTTGATCGCAAAGGCGAAAGTGAAAGACTAGTTGCTAACCGTCAATCTTTAACCGACAAACCCGTGGTGGTTCTTGTGGATGGTGGCTCTGCTAGTGCTAGTGAAATCCTATCTGGAGCATTGCAAGACAACAAAAGAGCAATCCTAGTAGGAACTAAAACCTTTGGGAAAGGACTAGTTCAATCGGTAGTTCCCTTAGGCGATGGATCGGGTATGGCAGTTACGATCGCTAAATATTTTACGCCAAATGGGACAGATATTAACCGCGCTGGAATTAAGCCTGATGTGGTTATAGAGTTAACTGATGCTCAAAAAGAACAACTAATGAAAAATCGTACTGAAATTGGCAGCAACGAAGATCCACAATACGCAAAAGCCCTAGAAGTTCTAACCAAACGAATTAAAAGCCCAACTGCAAGTCTTAATTAACTATCTATAAGCTAGTTTTCCAATACACGAAGCATCTATTTATTAGGTGCTTTTTATTAGGTGCTTTATTTTTTGGTTAAAGTGAGAAAACCCATAGGATAAACTGCATTTTCAACAACAATAAATCAAGGTGGGAGTCAAACCCACACTTAATAACTTTGATCGATTTCTATTTCATTTTTAGCTTAACAAGCGGGAAGCCCCGCGCTCTAACCGTTTACAAGGGTGAGCGACGGGAGGATGTCACAGATTTATCTATCTTTGCGATCGGGCACTGGTTGATCGAGTAGCTCAAATAGCAATCCATGAAAGGTTAAAAATAACTGATAGAAAATTGTGTCAGTTCGCATTTATCCAGATTAGCACCTGCGATCGCTAGTAAAATAGATAAAATAATTAACGGGAGTAAAACCTATAATCTCTATCACCAGATCGCTACTAGCACTATAATAGTCGTCGGTAGAATATACCGTTTAAGCTTTCTGAAAAATTTAAGATTCTGAGCTATAGTTAAGAAACCATGTATGATTACAGCCTAGAATCTATGACTCTTCCCCCTGCAGACACACCATTGTACAATCACTCCTTAAACATGGTGGAAACTTGGTTAAAGTCTAAAAATTGTAGGCAAGACAGCCAAAAGTTAAATAACTGGTTAGTTCAATGTCGGGACTGGCAAGCTGAGATCTCAATGGACATAGAAGAAATTCGGGTACGGTATATCAATGCGCTATCAGGGAATAAAGATGTAAATCGTGCTTTTCCTTATTCTCTAAGCCGAAAAGACATTGAAGATGCCATCTTTACAGGACCTTAACCTCTAGATCTAAAATAAATATAAAAAGTGCTATATTTCTTCTTACTAAAATTTGATCGAGATGTTAGTAATCAAAATAGATTTAGATTAACGGTTTAAAATTTTTACCAGCAAGACCTAAT
Organism: Synechococcales cyanobacterium PMM_0082; assembly: GCA_949127865.1. GTDB lineage: Bacteria > Cyanobacteriota > Cyanobacteriia > Pseudanabaenales > Pseudanabaenaceae > PCC-7502. The sequence continues at coordinate 26,339 of CASBQR010000188.1, read as the reverse complement.
AAAAATAAAATCCTAGGTACTTAAACTCTTAAGACCTAATTAAGATCAATAAGTTTAAAATACTTAATGCCTACACAGATTCAGTAGGTACTAATAATAAAGTTAATGAAAAGCGCATAAGGAGATAAAAGATTGCATAGAAAAAAGTATAAAATTGCGATTCTCGGTGCCACAGGAGCTGTTGGTGCGGAGCTAATGTCAATACTTTTAGAACGAGATTTTCCGATCGCTGAGTTAAGACTGCTAGCATCACCAAAATCTGTTGGTAAGACCATAAACTTTAATGGTCAGGAAATAGCGATCGCCCCTGTAACGCCAGAGTCCTTTGATGGCATTGATATTGTCTTAGCTTCTGCTGGTGCCAGTGTTTCTAAAGAATGGGCAGCGATCGCTGTATCTAAGGGCGCGATTATCATTGATAACTCCAGTGCCTTTCGCCAAGACCCCAATGTACCCCTAGTTGTACCTGAGGTTAATCCCCAAGCGATCGATCAGCATCAGGGCATAATTGCCAACCCTAACTGCACCACAATTTTAATGAACTTGGCAGTTTACCCGCTCCATAAAGTTAAACCCGTTAAACGCATTGTCGCCGCCACCTATCAGTCTGTAAGTGGGGCAGGCGCAAAGGCTATGGATGAGCTAATCAAGCAAACCCAAGCTATATTAAATAATCAAGAACCGAAAGCCGAGATTTTACCCTATCCCATTGGTTTTAACCTGTTTTTACACAACTCACCCCTAGATGAGCAAGGCTATTGTGCCGAAGAGATGAAGATGGTTAATGAAACTCGCAAGATCTTTAACTGTCCCGAAATCCAAATTACTGCTACCTGTGTACGGGTTCCCGTCCTGCGCGCCCACTCTGAGGCAATTAATATAGAGTTTAGTGAACCTTTTAGTGTCAATACTGCCAAAGAAATCTTATCTAAGGCAGCAGGGGTTAGACTAATTGACGACTGGGCACGCAATTATTTCCCCATGCCGATCGCTGCCAGTGGCAAAGATGAAGTTTTAGTAGGCAGAATCCGCCAAGATATCTCAAATCCCAATTGCCTAGATTTATGGTTATGCGGCGATCAAATCCGTAAAGGAGCAGCCTTGAATGCCATTCAAATTGCCGAACTTTTAATAGATCGAAATTTAATTTAACCTCAATTTTATGAAATATCCCATTACATCCCTTGATATCTGGTAAATATGTCTAAAGTCGATTTTGGGCAACTACTAACTGCCATGATCACACCCTTTGATTTAAATGGGCAAGTGGATTATGAAGCTGCGGCTAAACTAGCATTACATCTAATCAATCACGGCACGAACACCCTAGTAATCTGCGGTACCACGGGCGAGTCTCCGACTTTAACTTGGGATGAAGAATATAAGTTATTTCAAGTAATTAAAGAGACTATTGCTGGTAAAGCCAAAATTATTGCGGGTACAGGTTCTAATTCCACTAGCGAAGCCATCTCTGCCACGGTTAAAGCGGCTAATCTTGGAGTAGATGGGACATTACAAGTTACGCCTTACTACAATAAGCCACCCCAAAGAGGTTTATATGAGCATTTTCAAGCGATCGCTAATTCCGCCCCAAACTTACCAATAATCCTGTACAATGTACCAAGCAGAACAGGTTGTAAATTAGAGCCAACTACAGTAGCCGAATTAGCCGAAATTCCCAATATAGTCGGGATAAAAGAGGCAACAGGTGACATTGACCAGTGCAGCTATACTCGCTCTATTACTCCCAAGGAATTTGATATTTACTCAGGTGACGATTCGTTAACTTTACCCCTAATGGCAGTAGGGGCAAAAGGTGTAATTAGCGTAGCTTCTCATTTAGTTGGCAACCAAATTCAACAAATGATCAAAGCCTTCACTGCGGGTAATGTGCAAACTGCTTCAGCTATCCATATTCAATTATTCCCTCTGTTTAAGGCATTGTTTTATACGACCAATCCAATTCCGATCAAGGCGGCACTAAAGATTTTGGGACTTGATACAGGTGTATTACGATCGCCCCTATCCCAAAGTCAGCCGAACCCAGAGCTAGAGACTAAGCTCAAAGCCGTAATGTCAACTCTCAACTTATTCCCGCCTCACTCTGAGAGTTAGTTACCAAGTCACAAGTTTGTCCATCCTAACCTAATTAACCTAGGTTGTATTTTCATTAACTTTCACCTAATATTATTATCTCTAAAACCTTATCTATGACTAAATCTCCAGTAACCTTAAAAAAATCTGAAACCAAAACTGCACCCATTAAAGCCGCAGACAATGTATCTAACACTCCCGCTCTAAAGATGATGGCATTGGGAGGGCTTAAAGAAATCGGCAAAAACACTTGGGTATTTGAAATTAACAACGAAATCATGCTGCTTGATGCTGGTTTATCTTTCCCTGATGATGGTATGCCTGGGGTAAATATTGTGTTGCCCGACATGACCTATCTGCGGGAAAACAAGCACAGAATTAAAGGAATGATTGTCACCCATGCCCACGAAGATCACATCGGGGCGATCGCCTTTCAATTAAAGCAATTTGAAATTCCCGTCATCTATGGTCCTCGCTTGGCAATGGCATTACTAGAGGAAAAACTAAAGGAAGCAGGAGTATTAAATCGTACCGAATTACGCCGCGTCGCTCCCCGTGACATTGTCAGGATTGGTACTAGCTTCTTTGTGGAATTTATCCGTAACACCCACTCCATGGCTGATAGCTTTACCGTTGCCATAAATAGTCCTGCGGGCTTAGTAATTCATACAGGGGATTTCAAGTTTGATCACACCCCTGTAGATGGTGAATTTTTTGACATCCAACGCCTCGCTGAACATGGAGAAAAAGGCGTACTCTGTCTAATTAGCGATTCCACTAATGCCGAAATCCCAGGCTATACCCCCAGTGAACGGGCAGTTTATCCAGGGCTAGAGCGAGCTTTTGCAGGTGCTAAGGGTAGGGTGATCGTCACAACTTTTGCGTCTTCAGTGCATCGACTCAGTATCATTTTAGATATTGCCGAAAAACAGGGACGGATTGTTGGGGTCATCGGACGCTCGATGCTGAATGTGATTGCCCATGCTCGTAATCTTGGTTATGTAAAGTGCCGTGATGAACTGCTTCAACCCTTACAAAATCTTCGTCATTACCGTGATGATCAGATTTTAATTTTAACTACAGGTTCCCAAGGTGAGTCCAACTCTGCTCTTACCCGCATGGCAAACGGCAGCCACAGGCAATTGCAAATCCAAAAGGGAGATACCATTGTATTTTCTTCAAATCCTATTCCTGGTAATACGATTCCCGTAGTGCGAACAATCGATAAATTGATTTCGTTGGGTGCAAATGTGATCTATGGCAAGGACAAAGGTATCCATGTTTCGGGGCATGGGGCGCAGGAAGATCAAAAACTCATGCTAAATCTAGTTCGTCCTAAGTTTTTCTTCCCTACCCATGGCGAACTCAGAATGCTGATGCAACATAGCAAAATGGCGCAGGAAATGGGAATTCCTAAGGAAAATATTGTGATTGCCGAAAATGGAGATGTTGTCGAAGTTTGCACCGATTCCATTCGGATTGTCGATAAAGTGCCTTCAGGCGTGGAATTAGTCGATGCTTCCCGCGATGGGGTGGTTAAAGGTGAAGTATTGCGCGATCGCCAACAAATTGCCACAGATGGGATTGTCACCGTCGCTGCGTCGATTGGGATGGATGGTAAACTCGCCACAGAGTTAGATGTCCAACTTAATGGCGTAGTTTCTCTGATTGAGCGATCGCAGCTTACTAGCCATATTCAAAAAGCGATCGAAGATACCCTTAATAATCGCTGGTCAGATTTTGTACATAATCTCGAAAATCTAGAAGTAGATTGGGTAGGATTGCGCTATCAATTGGAACGGGATATTTCCAGAATGTTGAAAAATCAAATGCAAAGTCGCCCAATGTTGATTTTACTATTGCAAAAACCAGTAAGTAATACTAAACAACCCGCAGCGATCGCCTCTTTGACTACTACTCCAGCCGCAGGTAAAAGAAGACGAACAGCAGCAGTATCCTAAAATCTAAATCCTCCAATTTAATTAAATTCAAATTAAATTGGATTTGATTACACAGATCACAGTAAACAGGGGCAAGGTAAGACAAAATATATAGATTGCCGTATTTTCACACCCATGGGCTACTACTGTCTCAATCCCAATTGCCAAACACCTCAAAATCCTGAGGGCGCTAAAACTTGTCTTAAGTGCAAAGAGAGTTTAGCCCCTCTCTTAGGCAGGTATCGTCCCAGTGATGCCCTTGCCAAAGGAGCCTTTGGTAAAACCTTTATGGCAATTGATGAGGCAAAGCCTTCTAAGCCCAAGTGTGTAATCAAGCAATTTGCGCCCAAGGATCCCAATAGCGCATCTATCGCTCTACGCCTATTCCAGCATGAGGCAGAGCAATTAGATCGGTTGGGTAAACATCCGCAAATCCCAGAATTAATGGCACATTTTGAACAGGATCAACGCCAATATATTGTTCAAGAATTTGTAGACGGGCAAAATCTAAAAGATGAACTTAAAACCCGAGGAAGATGTTTTGATGAAACTGAAACCATTGAGCTTTTAAGAAATTTATTACCTATTCTGACTTTTATCCATGAGTCAGGGGTAATTCATCGAGATATCAAACCCGATAATATTATTAGGCGATCCGTTGATCAATCTCTATTTCTGATTGATTTTGGTGCCGCTAAACATGCTGTAAGTGAAAGTGCTTTAGCCGCCCCCGGTACCGTGATTGGTACTCCCCACTACGATGCGCCCGAACAAGCGGTTGGGCAATCAACCTTTGCCAGTGATATCTATGGATTAGCAGCTACCTGTATCCATTTAATGACAGGGGAATCTCCTAACTATCGACTTTATTCTCATGCTGAGGGAGGATGGGTATGGGAGCAGTATTTAAAGTTTCCTGTAACCGATCAACTAGCCTCGGTTCTGAACAAAATGTTAGCGCGAGATTTAAAACACCGATTTAAGTCAGCGGCAGAAGTTTTAAAAGCACTTCAGGTTTTATTAAATGCAAGCTCACCATCACGATCAACTGCTGGTATAGTGTCTGATTTGATTAATTCCGATCATGACATCACTAAGCCAATTGTTCTCCCTATACCTGTAAAAATTCCACCCAAAAGGATTAAACCTAAAAAATCTTCAGATGCTTCAACCTCTTTATCCGTCTTTGAACTCAAGACTTTTAAATTTCCAGTAGCAACCGTTGCCGCTAAGCAATCAGGATTATTTGGATTAATTACCAATTGTGAAGTGTTCAAAACTACCAAAGAAGCCGAATTTTTTACAGGCTACATTAATTTAGGTAGAACCTTTGAGATGGTATTTATTCCCAGTGGTACTTTCCAAATGGGATCTCCAGAAACTGAAGCTGAGCATAAGCTCCATGAAAGTCCCCAACATCTAGTCAAAGTTGACTCATTTTTTATAGGTAAATACCCCGTGACCCAAGAGCAGTGGGATATGGTAGTAACGCTACCGAGAGTTAATCGAGATCTCAAGCCTGCACCATCAAATTTTCGAGGATTAAATCGACCAGTTGAGAGGGTATCTTGGTACCATGCTGTAGAATTTTGTGCTCGATTATCCAAAAAAATGGGGCAAATCTATCGCTTACCCACAGAGTCCGAATGGGAATATGCTTGTCGGGCAGGAACAACCTCTCCTTTTCATTTTGGCATGGCAATTACCCCCGATCTGGCTAACTACAACGGCGAAAAAGCCTATGGGTTTGGGGCAAAAGGGAAGAATCGGCGAGAAACAACGACTGTAGGTGGTTTTCAAGCAGCAAATGCCTTTGGGCTTTATGATATGCATGGGAATGTTTGGGAGTGGTGCGCCGATCCTTGGCATGAGAACTATAATGGCAAGCCCGATCATGCTCAAATTTGGGAAAACGATAGAAATGAAGATACTGAGATCTACGAGGCAGATGGCACGATATCGCAAGTTGATTCTCATGAAAATTTAGCTGATAATGGCTATAGGATTCTCCGTGGAGGTTCGTGGGGCAACGATCCTTGGGACTGTCGATCTGCCTCGCGCCTCAGGGACTTGCCTACGAGCGAATATAGTGACTATGGATTCAGAATTGTTTGTTCTTAAAAAGAAGTTGGAAGATAATTCTAGAAATTAAACTAAAAACTAAACTGGGGTGCAAGGATTCGAACCTCGGAATGGCTGGACCAAAACCAGCTGCCTTACCACTTGGCGACACCCCATTGATTGCGCCTATACACTATAGCAAACTAACCCTAGGGATTGTCAACTTTTTTTGGCAGGGTTGTTTTCAAGGTTATTTTAATATTGCGGGCAAACTAAGGTTTAATTAGATTGTTTGTGCATAACTAGGAATAAAGATAAAACAATGAGTGCTAAATATCGGCGGATTTTGCTGAAATTAAGTGGTGAAGCACTTATGGGCGATCGCACTTTTGGGATAGACCCCATGATTGTCCAAACCATTGCCCTAGAGGTGGCAGAAATTGTCGGAGATGGTGTCGAAGTGGCGATCGTGGTCGGTGGCGGGAATATCTTTCGAGGGGTGCAAGGGGCAGCAGCAGGGATGGATCGGGCTACGGCAGACTATATTGGTATGATTGCGACGGTCATGAATGCCTTAACTTTACAGGATGCTTTAGAACATTTAGACAAGCCTGTGGAAACTAGAGTTATGACAGCGATCGCTATGCAAGAAGTGGCAGAACCCTATATTCGGCGGCGGGCGATTAGCCATTTAGAAAATAAGCGTGTGGTAATTTTTGGGGCGGGATCAGGTAATCCATTTTTTACTACTGATACAACAGCGGCTTTGCGGGGAGCGGAAATTGATGCTGAGGTGATCTTTAAGGCGACTAGGGTTGATGGTATTTACGATAGCGATCCCAAGCTCAACCCCAATGCTATTCGTCACCATAATTTAACCTATGAATACGTTCTAAGCCATAATCTCAAAGTTATGGATACAACGGCATTTACCATGTGCCAAGAAAATAATATTCCCCTTATGGTATTTGATCTGGGTGTTGCAGGTAACATTCGCCGTGCAGTTATGGGAGAATCAATTGGTACCTATGTGGGAGGAAACTGTGAAATTAACTGATGTCGAAGCTCGGATGCAAAAAGGAATTGAAGCAACTCAACAAAACTTTAATTCAGTGCGAACTGGTCGAGCTAGTTCGGCTTTATTAGATCGAGTTATGGTGGATTATTACGGATCGCCAACACCCTTAAAGTCCCTATCAAATATCACTACCCCTGATTCGACCACGATCATGATCCAGCCTTTTGATCGCGGTAGTATGAATTTAATCAGCCGTGCTATTTCCGAATCCGATGTCGGCTTAACCCCAAATAATGACGGCACTAGTATTCGCCTGAACATTCCACAGTTAACAAGCGATCGCCGCAAAGAATTAGTCAAACTGGTGGCAAAGCTAGCAGAAGAAGGCAAAGTGGGAATTAGAAATGTCCGCCGTGATGCTGTTGATTCCGTACGAAAACAGGAAAAGGCTAAGGAAATCTCTGTGGATGAGTCTAAGAACTTACAGGAACAAATTGATAAAACCACTGAAAAATACGTAAAAAAGATGGAGCAAATCCTCGGAGAAAAAGAAAAGGAAATCTCTACGGTTTGATGAATTAAGTAGGTAAGATTAAGTAAACTGATAATAAACAAGGGTCGCAGGGCAAAGCCCCGTTTTGGTTTTTAGTACTCTATGTAAATAAAGGTATTAACTTTTCTTTGGATTACCTACTTAGTAGTTATGGGATGGTAGCAAAATGGTTGCAAATCTATTGAATTCACTTTATGAATTAGATTATCAACAATGGTTGGAGACAACTGTTGGACATTTAAGCGATCGCAATTTTGATCAAGTTGATTTAGAGTATTTAGTCGTTGAACTAGAGTCTATGGGGAAAAGTGAAAAGGCATCCTTAGAGAGTAATCTGGCGATCCTACTTATGTACTTGCTTAAATACAAGTATCAACCCCAAAAACGCAGTGATAGTTGGCGTAGCTCAATAGTGGAACATCGGCGGCGGATTTTGCGAGCTTTTAAGCATAGCCCTAGTTTGAGAAGGCATTTTACGGAAGTATTAACAGAGTGCTATCAAGATGCTAGACAAGATGCAAAGACTGAAACCCAATTAGCGATCACCACTTTCCCAGAGATTTGCCCCTTTGCCCTTGAAGAAATTCTCGACCCTAAGTTCTTACTTTAGTCTTATATAGTTTTAGTTATGGATTGGCAGTTATTTTTCTTGACCTTCGGCACAGTATTTTTATCAGAGTTGGGCGATAAAAGCCAATTGGCAACTCTCAGTATTAGCAGTAATTCCAAGGCTTTGCGCTATGTATTTTTGGGTTCGGCGGCAGCTTTATTGTTATCTAGTTTAATTGGGGTGCTTTTGGGCGATCGCATAGCAGAAATCATCCCTACTAAGTTACTCAAGGCGATCGCTGCGGCTATATTTGCCATAATGGCGATTAAAGTTCTGGAATAAGGTAAATTACAAAAATATTCTAAATTAATAAACTAAAGATACTACTCAATTAACCAATATTTGCTAAGCTACAGTCAATATCTAAGAATAATCACCAAAATATGAGCGAAATTATATTTCCTGGATCTGCCGTAAGAGTCTCTAATATTGCAGATACCTATTATGGATTTGAAGGACAGGTACAAAGAGTCAGTGATGGTAGAGTCGCTGTTATTTTCGGTGGTGGCAATTGGGATAAAATTGTTTCGTTTCGCCCTTCAGAACTAGAGTTGGTCGATGCCACCCTCAGCCGTAGCAAAGGTAGAAAGAAGTAAATTTTAATTATCTAAATCTTCTTGATAAGAGCCATCTAGCTGTTGGTGGTTAGAACGACGCGATCGCCTGCGATGGGATTTAGTCACTAGTCGAGGTTCTTCTTTAGTTGTGCCACCATGACCAGACTTAGATTTTAGGGTTTTGTCCGCAGTAGCGATCGCTTCTTGAGCAGTTTTATAGGCAAAAGCTTCCTGTAAAAATAAACAATAATGCCCATAGCGTTCCCAATCGCCACGAATGCCACAGTCTGGTTCATTTAAATGCAAGCAATCTCGAAACTGACAAGAATGCTTAAAATCTTGCACTTCAGGAAAGCAATCAATTAAATCGATAGGATCACAATTCAGCGTAGGTTGAGTAAATCCAGGGGTATCCGCCAAAAGTCCATGATCGCCAATGGCAAATAATTCCACATGCCGAGTCGTATGCCGTCCCGTACCTAATTTGGCTGAAACCCCATGGACACGAATATTTAAATCAGGAATTAAATAATTAATTAAACTAGATTTCCCCACCCCCGATTGTCCCGTCACCACAGTTACACCTGCACTTAAGCATTCTCGTAATTCTGGTAAGCCTTCACCTGTATTGACACTTATTGCTAAAGGGTTATAGCCCCAACTTTTGAGGCGATCGCTCCAACTATGCCAAAATTCTGAAGTTACTAAATCCCGTTTTGTCATGCATAGTAAAACCTCTAAATCTTGGGATTCTAAATTAACTAAAAACCGACTAAGTTGATAGGGGTCAATCTGCGGTTCCGCTAAGGCAAAAGCCAAAACCACCCGATCCACATTTGCCACCATAGGACGTTCCAGTAAATTCCGTCTAGGCAAAATTCCTGATATTGCCCCCCTTGCCCCTTGCCAATCTGGTTCTTCAACTTCAATGCGATCGCCCACATAGACCATCTGCCCAGTTTTTTTCAGCCTTGCCCGCCGAATGCATAATAATTCTGAACATGGATAAGTTTCATCAGGAGCGATCGCTAAATCTAAACCCACACGATAATAATTTGCCTGTAATGACAGCACTGTGCCAGTAATCACACCTTCTCTACCACTAGAGTAAAGAATTTATGATCATGCTCCGTTAAGCTCAAGATTTTGTGACCATCTATCTTCAAACTATTGGGAACCTGTTCAACTGGCTCACCTTGATCGAGCCATAATTCCAAGATCTCGCCCGACTTCAATCTTTCTAAACGCAACTTTGCCTTCACGAAACTTAAAGGACAGGGAACTCCGCGTAAATCTAAAGATTGAGCATTAGGAAATTCAGAATTAAGAGGCATACTCATCGATTAAAAATCCCCCCTAAAAACCCCTCTAGTCCACCCTTCCCAGCATTACCCTTAAGTTTGTCTAGCATTTTTTCCAACACTTCACGATCCTCTCCACTAATTTTAGTAGGGATATCAATTTTAATAGTGATTAAATGATCACCTCTAGCCACAGGATTCCCCAATTTAGGCACGCCCAGCCCTTCAAGGGTAAGCACAGTTTCAGATTGAGTCCCCGTAGGAATAGTTAAAGGTTTCTTCCCATCTACCGTATTCACATTAATCTTGTCACCTAAAATCGCTTGGAGATAGCTAATTTTAATCTGTGACGTAATATTTATGCCTTCTCGTTCAAACTCTTGATCGGTTTGCACAAAGAGATAAACATATAAATCCCCAGAAGGTCCACCTTTTTGACCCGCATCTCCTTCCCCTGTAACCCGTAAACGAGTACCACTATCAACACCAGGCGGTACCGTAATCTTTAACTTCTTAGTTACTTGATTTAGCCCATTGCCACCACAGGTATCACACTTTTCTTCAATCATCTGCCCTGTACCATTACAGGTAGGACAGGTACCAACTTGGGTAAAACTACCAAAGGGCGTACGAGTAGCACGGCGCACTTGCCCAGAACCAGCACAGGTCGTACAAGTTTTTGGTTTAGTCCCAGGTTTTGCTCCCGATCCAGCACAGGTATTACAAGTTTCAAGATGAGAGATCCGAATTTGCTTCTCACCTCCAAAAATCGCTTCACGAAATTCTAGCTTTTGATCAAACCTTAGATCATCACCCCGCACAGGTCCCGATCGCCTTCTAGTTTGTTGCGCCCCACTCCCACTAAAACCACCAAAAAAGCTTTCAAAGATATCAGCAAATCCGCCCATATCGCCAACATCTTGGTACCCAGCCGCCGAGCCACCTGTCTCCCCAAAGCGATCGTAGCGAGACCGTTTCTCTGGTTCTGATAAAACTTCATTAGCTTGGTTAATTTCTTTAAACCGCTCAGCCGCACCATCTTCTTTATTTACATCGGGATGATATTTCCGCGCCAAACGTCGGTAAGCTTGTTTGATTTCCTCCTGATCTGCATCACGAGAGATTCCAAGGATTTCATAATAGTCACGCGCCATAGGGGATTGCTCAGTCGCTTAAGTTAAGTAAATTGGTTGCATATTTGAGAAACTATTCTAAATTTAGCCCAATGTGGAGAAGAAAATGTGTGGCTATCCGTACATTTGGCTAGTACTTTTTCTAGAGTGATTAATTAAGACCGCTCTATCCTACATCAAATTACAGTTATTTACGATTAGGAAATTGTTTAAAACTGTTCAGCTAAAAATGACATGAATTAAGCGGGTGGAGGGAATCGAACCCTCAAGATCAGCTTGGAAGGCTGGAGTTTTACCACTAAACTACACCCGCATCTATTTCGGTAAACTAGGATATCATCTTATCACTGAATTTCTCTACATATTTAAAAACGATCTAATAATTCAGTTAGGAATATTTTGCAAAATCCCTTCACACAGAAGTACACAAGTTATAGATAAATACTGCCCAAATACCTTAAACTTTAATTCAGGGCTTTGTTCTAATTTGGATTTCAATTTATAGTTCTTACCTATGAAAATTAATCAGATCGCACAAACAATTAAATTTGGGGCAATCTTAGCCGTAATCTCACTCACCTTAATTGCCTGTAGTGGTAGTTTGAGTCGTGCCAGTTTTGATAAAATCACCAATGGGATGACAGTGGAAGAGGTAAAGAAAATTCTGGGCGAGCCTACATCCGTTGAGACTGTGAGTGTCCCTATACTCGGCACTGTAACCCGATACGGCTATAAAACTGATAAAGGTGAAGCTTCGGTAATCTTTAGAGATAATCAAGTGCAAAGTAAAGCAGGTAGCATTAGTCAGTAAGACTAAAAACCTAAGATTAACTATTAGATTAACTACTATTAATGCAGAAATTTAAAGCTAAGATATTTGTCACCCTCCGTCCCTCAGTTCTCGATCCCGCTGGCACTGCCGTTAAGTCTGCTCTTGCCCAAATGGAGCATCAGGTCGAATCTGTGCGGATTGGTAAATATGTTGAAATGATTTTTGATGCTAAAGATCAACAAAATGCTAAGGATCAAGTTGATTTAGCCTGCGATCGCTTGCTAGCAAATCCTGTAATTGAAACCTACACCTTTGAGTTAAATCCCTACGAATCGAATAATGTCTAAGAACTATAAAATTACTCTGCTCCCTGGTGATGGGATTGGGGGAGAGATAATCCAAGTTGCTGTTGCAGTTTTAGAAGCGATCGCCCCAAAATTTGATCTAAGTTTTCAGTTTGAAGCAGCTTTAGTCGGTGGTGCGGCGATCGATGCCACTGGACAGCCCTTACCCTCAGAAACACTTACAGTCTGTCAGCAGAGTGATGCGATACTTCTAGCCGCCGTAGGTGGGCATAAATGGGACACTTTACCTTCAGAGTTACGCCCTGAGCAAGCATTATTAGGTTTAAGAGCAGGCTTAGGACTATTTGCCAACCTCCGCCCTGCCAAAGTATTACCGCAGTTAATTGATGCTTCTTCTCTGAAGAAAGAAATTGTGGAAGGCGTAGATATTTTAGTAGTGCGAGAACTCACAGGTGGCATCTACTTTGGCAAGCCCAAGGGCATCTTTACCGATGAACATGGGATGCGTCGGGGTGTAAATACCATGGCATACACTGAGCCTGAAATAGATCGAATTGCCAAAGTTGCATATACAGCAGCTATGAAGCGTCAGGGGATTTTATGCTCTGTAGATAAGGCAAATGTTTTAGAAGTGTCTCAACTGTGGCGTGAACGTGTAACCAATTTAGCTGCCGATTACCCAAATGTGAAGCTTTCCCATATGTATGTTGATAATGCTGCTATGCAGTTGCTAAGATATCCCAAGCAATTTGATGTCATCGTTACAGGAAATCTTTTTGGTGATATTCTTTCAGACGCTGCTGCCATGCTTACAGGGAGTATTGGGATGCTACCTTCGGCTAGTCTGGGTGAGCCTAATACTCCAGGCGTGTTTGAACCAGTACATGGCTCGGCTCCAGATATCGCAGGCAAAGATCTAGCAAACCCGCTAGCACAGGTCTTGAGTGCAGCAATGATGTTACGCTATGGTTTAAATGAAGCGGCAGCAGCAGATTATATTGAAACTGCGGTGATGCAATTACTCGATTCAGGTAAGCGCACAGGCGATATTATGGCTGTAGGGTGTCAACAAGTGGGCTGTCAAGCCATGGGGGCAGCTTTATTAGAACTTTTAAGCTCTGGATTGTAGTAATATTTTGAAAGATCAAGACAAAAGCAAAGCGATTTAGCAACAAAATATTGTGAGTACTATTCCCCCTATTAATTTGCAGTATCTTAATCAAATTTCCGATGATGATCAGGATTTTGAGCTAGAGTTGCTAAATTTATTTATTGAAGATGCTAAGCTCCATATAGATGCAGCACTAGTAGCGCTAGAGGGACAAGACTATAAGGCTCTAGAAAGAGAAGCTCATCACCTAAAGGGTTCTAGTGGGAATGTTGGGGCGCAGTCCATGCAAACCTTAGCCTATGATTTAGAGCAGCAATCTCTAAAATTTTCCTCAGAGGGAGTGCTAGAGAAAATTGACCAACTCAAAGTTCTTCTATTAGAAATTGAGACTTTTGTTGCTAATTGGTAATATCTAAACAGTAAATAGGGATACGCAAGTACGATAATCCTAAAACTGATAACAGATCTTGACTCTACGTCACTTTTTGTTTGGATTGAATTTAATCGAAAACTGCTGTAATAACTCTATCTATCGATCTCTTAAATTGTTTTAATTCTACAAAAATATCCGTTTTTTAGTTGAGCAACGGCATGGTTGGCGGTTTTTACCATCTGTTCGTCGTGGGTTGTAACTAGAATAGTAACTCCAGCCGCATTAAGCTTCTTAAAAATTTTTATTACTTGCCAAGCATTCTCTCGATCTAGATTACCTGTCGGTTCGTCTGCCAAAAGTAGTGTGGGCATATTCACGATCGCTCGAGCAATACTTGTTCTTTGTTGCTCACCTCCAGATAACTCTTCGGGAAAGCAATCAGCTTTATCCAATAAATCAACGGTTTTTAGGGCGGGTAAAAGCCTTCGATCAATTTCACGCTTAGGTAATCCCTGCGCCATTAAGACAAAACCGACATTTTCCGCAACAGTGCGGCGTGGAATCAGTTTATAGTCTTGAAATACCACGCCAATTTGCCGACGCAGCATAGCAAGCGCATTACCTTTTAAGTTATTAATTTTGACACCATTTACGACTACATCACCATAGGTTGCCTGTTCGGCACCATAGAGTAGTTTTAATAAACTAGATTTGCCCGAACCCGATCGCCCGATAATAAATAAAAAATCCCCCTTTACTAACTCAAAATTAATACCATTTAGACCAATTACCCCATTGGCATAGACTTTTTTGACATTAGTTAATTTAACTATGGTTGAACTATCAACGGATTCTGGAGATGCTGGAATTTGCTCAGCTTGAGATAAGAAATTAAACGGAAGTTTTAGCATCCCCTCTCCCTATTAATTTACTAATTACTTGCCATGTCACGGCTAGGACAAAATGGGGTAAAGCTAACATTCGTCTGGCTCGCCATGGTTCTTTATATAATCTATAAACCCATTCCAAATGATGATCTCTTAACCATCTGGGCGCACGGTTTTTTAGTCCCGACCAAATATCAAAACTTCCACCAACACCAATCCAGATTGCCTCTGGACATAGGTAGCGATGATCACGAATCCAAAACTCCTGCCTAGGCACACCGAGTCCAACTAGAATGATCTGGGGCTGGCTAGACTGTAGTTCTTGGCATAGTTTTTGCTCTTGTTCTGGATTAAAATAACCATCCCAAATCCCTACCACTTCTAGGTTAGGAAATTTTTCTCCCCATTTAGACGCTACCGTTTTTGGGATTTCGGGTGCACCGCCAATCAAAAAAACCTGATGCCCCGCTTCTGAGGCAAACTTGACCACAGCTTCAGCTAGCTCAATGCCTGGACAACGATTAACTATAATTCCTTGCGATCGCAAAAATAAAACCACACCCGAACCGTCGGGAATCACTAATTCTGATGCCCTGATTACAGAGGCTAACTCGGCATTATTCTGGGCTTGCATCGCCATTTCCGAATTAATTGTGACAATGTGCGTACCTTCTCTCCTTTGTATTTTTTCCTGAACACAATTTAGATAATTATCAGAGATATGGACAGGTAAGCCTAAAACTAAAAACTCAGGCATTGATCTAGCCAATAAATTTAATCCCAATTTAATACCAAAACACTTTACCTTAGATTGTCTATTTTACTTGTTTAATCTTGCTGATGGGAAAAACGATATGCGCCAACTCCCGATAGAGCGATCGCCAAGAATATCAGTATAAACCATCCATACCAACTAGAGCTATCACCATTAACCACAGCCCGCATTCCTACAGCCGCATGGGTAAGAGGTAAAGCATAGATAATAACTTTTGCCAAATTTGGTAAGGGGCTTGGATCAAAAAAGGTAGCCCCCAAAAAAGACATCGGCACAATTATAAAGTTATTATATAAACCAACTGCTTCCAAAGATTGAACAGTCAAACCTACAATTACCCCTAACCCTGCAAATACCATACAGTTCAGGATTAAAAGCAATAAAAACTCTGGATGTAAAAACCGCCAATTACCTGTAACTAAAATTGCCACAACAATCACAGAAGCAGCACTCATTAATCCCCGAATCACACCCGCCAACATTTTACCTAAATGCATAGCCAAAGGGTGAATCGGCATCATTAGCATCTCTTCAAAGGTTTTGCTATACAGGCGATCGCCGCAAATAGAAAAGGTCGTGCCACCAAAGCTAATTGTCATAGATGATAAAGCCACCATCCCCGGCAAGATAAAAGCTAAGTAATCTCCTCCAAATGCTGTATTTCCTCGCATGGAGCTACCTAAACCTAAGCCAAACGCCAAAATATAAATTAATGGAGATATTAGCCCACTCGCAATAACTTGATAAACCCTAACTCTTAAGTCTAGCCAATCTCCCCACAAAATAGTTAAGCTATCTTGCCAAATCGAGATAACTATTCGGGTTAAGGAACCATGAGTACTAGTATTTATCACTTAATATCTATAAACTTTTTTAAGATGTAAGCTTACATTTTCAAAATTTAGTCAAAATTTAGACTTAACTTATTGCCGAGATACAATCTTTTCAAAATCTATTTGAGTTTCTTGTAGTAATTGGCTACGACTATCTTGGCGATCGCCTGCCAAATAAGGCACAAGATTACGAGATTGCAAAGCCATATGAACCTGTAAATGAGCCACATACTCACTTAACTCATTACCAAGATGCTCATTTTGGGTTAAGAAGTTAGCCGAAATAGTATTAACCAAAGTATTTTGCCTCATTATTATCAAAATTTAGATTATCAAAATTTAGGATTATTAGAACTTATCCCTTACTTACCAAAAACTCGTAGACAGAAATCTAACATACTTGAAGAAGTCATAATACATACTTGTAATCAAGTGTAATATCTCTATCGACGGCACTATGCGATATGCTTAAAATATTAAATAATGCTTAATAAATTCATGTTCAAACGTGCTCTTGCTATCCTACTCGTGATGTGCGGTCTTTCGCTTAGTGGTTGTGTTACTCCTCGCACAAGTGGACTAGCCCCCTTTGTTGATAGCAGAGATGGATATAGCTTTCTGCATCCCAGTGGTTGGTTGCAAAAAAACATCAAGAATGGACCAGATATAGTATTTCATGACATTGTTGAACCATCTGAAAATGTATCAGTAGTAATTGGTAAGCTTAAAAGTGTTAAAACTCTTGAAGAGATCGGTACTGCTAATGATATTGGACTGCGGATTCAAGAAAAGGTAATTGCCTCTCCCAATGCCACTCTAGTTAGTGCAGAAGCCTATGAAAATAATGGCAAACCCTACTATTTATTGGAATATAAGATCTCTAGCCCTGCTAATAAAGCCAGTGAATCTAGGCATGACCTAGTTAGTGTGACTGCTAATGATGGCAGCTTTTATACCCTTAGCATTTCAACCCTTGAAAGTCGTTGGTTAAAGCTCAAGGATACATTCTACCGAGTTGCAAATTCATTTACAGTCAATTAAAGTTAGGAATTAGCTAATTACATCACTATTATTATAAGATTTTCCCTACTACCATTAAGCTAAAAATATCAAACATAGTCGGATACTTCCCATGGCTCAGATTCTAATAATTGATGACGATCCTACAACCCGCTTAATCTTAGCAAAAGCACTAAGCAGTGAGGGCTATAAAGTTGAAGTCGCAAGTAATGGCAAAATCGGACTAGACAAAGCGCAACAACTCAATCCTTCCTTAATTATTTGTGATTGGATGATGCCATTAATGGATGGGTTAGAGGTATGTAGAAATGTTAAAAGTATATCTAGCCTTGCTAATACCTATTTTATCCTTCTTACCTCTCGTGATGGAGTAGAAGATATAGTCAAAGGGCTAGAGAATGGTGCTGATGATTTTTTACCTAAACCGATTCGCAAAGATGAATTTAAGGCTAGAGTCAGAGCTGGGCTAAGACTACACCAAGCCAATAAAGATCTAGAGTTTCAAAAATTAAGATTAGAAGCAGATCAAGCTCAAGCTGCGGAATATGTGCGATCGCTTTTACCAAAAACCTTGAACGGAAAAGTAAATATCAATTCCTATTTTCAGCCTTCTACTCAATTGGGTGGTGATAGCTTTGATTTTTACTGGGTTGATCAAGATCATTTGGTGATTTACTTACTAGATGTATCTGGTCATGGTGTAGGTGCAGCACTCCTATCGGTATCTGTCATAAATCTACTAAGAACTAAAGGCTTGCAGAGTAAGAATGTTAATGAGATTGTTGATCTTACCGATCCTAGCCAAGTATTAAAGACCTTAAATGAATATTTTCAGATGTCTAAGTATAACGATCTATACTTTACGATTTGGTATGGAGTCTACAATAAAAATACTCAAAAACTCACCTACTCTAGTGCTGGTCATCCCCCAGCCATTTTAATATCACCTTCAATACTAGATCAGCCACGATGCTTAAAAACATCTGGATTACCCATAGGAATTATCCCTGAGGCAATCTATCAAAATGCCTCTTGCTCCGTAGAACCGCAGAGTGAACTCTATATTTTTAGTGACGGGGTCTATGAGATGACGCAAAAAGATAACAAAGTTAGAACATTTGATGATTTTCTGGAACTTCTCAAGGCATTAACAGGTGATTTAAAACTTGATCAGATTGTGTCTCATGCTATAGCGATCGCTAAATATGGAGATCAATTTGAAGATGATTTTTCCTTATTACAAGCAGTATTTGACTAGTTCTTGAGCTTAATGCCTACTCGAAATGCAAACTCTTCACGGCTTGGGTAAACCTTGAATATAGTTCCCATATTTGTTAAATCAAATAACATTTGGACTTGATCGGAAGGGGAACAAAGGGCAAGTTCTCCGCCTGCAGTGCGAATAGTTTTTAGAGCAGCGACTAAAGCTCCTAGTCCTGAACTATCCATAAAACTAATGTCCTTAAGGTCAATTAACAAAAATTTAGGTTTTAATAAAGCTATATCAGTAACTTCACGGCGAAATTGGTTGACATTAGTAACATCTAAACGTCCAGACGGTTGCATTACCCTAACTTCAGGATTCATGCTTAAACTCCAAATAAGTTAATAATTTTTTGTGTAGCTGTGCCATGACACACGAAATATTTTATTATCATTGAGTAACGATAATACATACCCCATTGAGAGTTGCGAATAAATTTTATACATTGACACAAAAATACTTAACTCATTAGTATTTTCATAATTAGAAAGTAATTCTACCTTAAATAATAGGTAATATTCCTCAAGGTATAGAAGATATTATTCTCTAAAAATTGAGATCAAAATCACTGTTAAGCGATACTCATTAAGCTTTTAGGCTGTTTTTGAAAAGCCTGATTTTATATAAAGCATTAAACCCTAAATTATTAAATAAATTAAATGACTTTACCCGATTCTGCCCTAATTCTCAAAGCTCTTACTCCAGTTCAAGACCCAGAATCACAGAAAAGTTTAGTTGAACTTAAGATGATTCGAGATGTCACTATCAAATCCTCTGGGATTGTGGGTTTTACCCTCGCCCTTAATGGTAATACTACTCCTGCTGCTAGGCAAACATTGATCGATCAATGCAAAAGTATTGTGAAGTCTTTGGGGGAAGTTAGTGATGTATGGGTCAAAGTTGATATGCCCACGCCACCACCACCTAGTCCTACGTCTTCCCTAGCTCCAGTTTTGGGGGTTAAGCATATTGTGGCAATCTCCAGTGGTAAAGGAGGCGTAGGCAAGACTAGCGTATCTGTGAATGTGGCAGTAGCTTTAGCGGAAATGGGAGCTAAAGTAGGGATTTTAGATGCGGATATTTATGGTCCTAATGTGCCGTTAATGCTTGGGATGGACTCGGCAAGAATGGAAGTCATTAAAGATGCATCGGGTAAAGATATAGTGCAACCTGCTTTTAATCATGGGGTCAAAATGATCTCCATGGCTTTTTTAGTTGAGAAAGATCAACCGATTGTGTGGCGTGGTCCTATGTTGAATGGTGTGATCAAACAATTTTTATACCAAGCAAATTGGGGAGAATTAGATTATTTAATTGTGGATATGCCTCCTGGTACGGGGGATGCCCAGTTAACTTTAATTCAGTCTGTACCTTTAGCGGGTGCTGTAATTGTGACTACACCGCAAACGGTATCGCTTTTGGATGCTCGTAAAGGTTTAAAGATGTTTGAACAAATGGGCGTGTCTGTCTTGGGAATTGTGGAAAATATGAGCTATTTTATTCCTCCCGATCGCCCAGATCTCCAATACGATATTTTTGGATCGGGTGGTGGCTCTAAAACTGCTACAGAGTTGGGAGTAACTTTATTGGGTTGTATCCCCCTCGAAATTGACCTACGCAAAGGTGGCGATCGCGGCATTCCTATTGTTTTGGATCATCCAGAATCAGCTTCGGCAGTGGCTTTAGTTAATATTGCTAAGGCGATCGCTACTAAGGTTAAATCATCACTACCACTTTAGGTCAGATCTAAAAGTTCACGTAGAGATATTTTAAGCAAAAGGCGATAACTAAAAACGATGGGTTAAAATGCAATCTTAGGTTACACATAAACAAACCATGCTTGATCCAGATTTAAAAACTATTCAACTCAATCAACAGGAGTATGAACGTTATTCTCGCCACCTAATTTTGCCTGAAGTTGGAGTAGAAGGGCAGAAAAGACTTAAGGCTGCCAGCGTTCTTTGTATTGGTACGGGTGGCTTGGGTGCGCCGTTGTTAATGTATTTGGCAGCCGCAGGGGTGGGACGGATTGGCATTGTCGATTTTGATATAGTTGATGCCTCCAACCTCCAACGTCAAGTTATTCATGGCACTTCTTGGATTGGCAAGCCCAAAATTGAATCCGCTAAAAATCGCATCCATGAGATTAATCCTCACTGTCAAGTTGATCTCTATGAGACGATGGTCAGCTCGGAAAATGCCCTAGAGATTATGGCTCCCTATGACATTGTGGTGGATGGTACGGATAATTTCCCGACAAGATATTTGGTGAATGATGCCTGTGTTTTGTTGAATAAGCCCAATGTTTACGGCTCTATCTATCGATTTGAGGGGCAGGCGACGGTATTTAACTATCGAGGTGGTTGGCAACGTCCAGAGGATTGGGATAAATTATCTTCTGAGCAAAAGAAAACCGCTAGAGATAGCGATCGCGACTGGATTTATGATGCCGATGCTACCGCTCCCAATTACCGTGATTTGTATCCAGAGCCTCCACCTCCAGGTTTAGTTCCTTCCTGTGCTGAGGGTGGGGTTTTAGGAATTCTGCCGGGCATTATTGGTGTAATTCAAGCGACAGAAACCATCAAAATTATTTTAGGTAAAGGCACAACCCTAAGCGGACGGCTTTTATTATTTGATGCTCTCAAAATGAGCTTTCGTGAGTTAAAGCTTCGCCCTAATCCTGTGCGTCCCGTAATTACCGAACTCATAGACTATCAACAATTTTGCGGAATCCCCCAAGCTAAAGCCATGGAATCACAAGATCAAAATCAAATCCCTGAAATTACAGTATCTGAACTTAAAGAATTAATTAATAATCCTGACTATGTAATTGTGGATGTGCGGAATCCTAGTGAATGGGAAATTGGTAAAATTCCGAATACAACTTTAATTCCTTTACCAGATATTGAAAATGGGAATGGGATTGATCAGGTTAGGGCTTTGATGGGCGATCGCAAGTTAGTGGTGCATTGTAAAATGGGCGGGCGATCGCTTAAGGCATTGGGTATCCTCAAACAAGCAGGCATTGATGGGATTAATGTCAAAGGTGGGATTAATGCTTGGAGTGAAGAGATCGATAGCTCTGTTCCTAAGTACTAAGAAAAATAAAAACCAGCACGGGGAACCTCACGCCGAGATTTACCTTGGCGTAAAGTATGGGAATGTGAGGGAATTTCAGACCCAGACTTTTGCAGATAGTTGTTAAAATTTATGGACATACAAACCTAACTGCACCCTACGTTTAAAGCCATCAGAGGCATTTATTAGGATGGGCAAATTCAGCTTTCCGAGCTACCACAAGATGCTAGCGATCGCTCCCAAGTTCTTGTCACCTTTGTTGATCCTAACAAAATTGATCCCACTAAACTGCGCCAGTTTATAGATCAGATGGAGACAATCAAGGGAATTGGTCAAGGCTTTGAACTAAACTCTAGGCAAACTCGTCCCATTGGGGATTTTGTCGAAGAAATGTAACAAAAGTACGGGATTTCAAAGCAATAGCGACTATAAATCTTACCTACAGGTTGTATGGAAAAATTATCTTCCGCAGATCAATTCAGACGCTATATAGAACATAATTTGCAAAGATAATTTGAGGTAAGTTTATCGAAAACATGATTTCCAATTTACAACCGATACCTTCTGATATTTATAGCTTTGAAGAGTTGGCATTTCCTAAGGAAGGGATAAAATTTGATTGCCAAGGGAAAACTTATACCCGTCCCCACATCATTTTTAATATGGTATCTAGCGTTGATGGCAAAGCTACAACTAATCATGGGAAAATGACAGGCTTGGGATCGAGAATGGATCGAAAAGTAATGCACCGTCTGCGATCGCAAGTAGATGCTGTGCTAGTGGGCGGCAAAACCTTAAGGTTAGATCCATTTATTCCCACTGTGTCATCGGAACTTTTGCCAGAGAGATTACAAAATTTTGCGACTCAACCCTTGGGTATAGTGGTTAGTAATAGCGGTGATTTACCCCTAGATCATCGGTTTTGGCTGGCGGGGAGAGATTTACGGGTTGTATTTTTAGGAGCAGGGGCAAGCTTAGAAACCGAAAAAGTATTGGCAGAAAAAGTGCAAGTTTTCAGACTATCTCCAGATGTTAATAATTTTTTGCAAATCCTCAACCTACTATGGTGCAATCTAGCAGTTAAAAGCCTGATGGTAGAAGGTGGTGCTAGTATAAATTATGAATTTATCTCCGCAGGTTGGGGTGACGAGCTATTTTTAACGCTTTGTCCCAAATTAGTGGGAGGAGTTAAAAATACGACAATTATTGGCGGTAAAGACTATGGAATGGCAGAGTTACCTAATCTAAGCCTGCGATCGCTCTATCATCACGACAATGAGTTATTTCTGCGCTACAAAATCGAATATTAGGTTTAATAAAAGCAGTGTAGTTCATCATTTCTTAAGAAAATAATCATGGAAGAATTATTAGAACTAAAAAAACTCATTTATAAGCAAGATTTTCAAAATGCTTTATTACTTATTGATGAGATCGAAGAGATGAGTAAAGAAGACAAAATCAATAAAATTTATAGTTATTGCATCGTTTTACTGGTTCATTTAATTAAACAAAGTGCTGAGATGCTTTCGACAAAGTCTTGGCAAGTTTCGATTGACCTTGCAGTTGATAGAATTCAACGTACAAATAAAAGACGAAAAGCAGGCGGAACCTATATTGATATTCCTGAAATTAAAGAAATTTTAGGACAGGCTTATCGAATAGCAATGAAAGAGGCAAGTTTAGAGGCATTTGGAGGAGTATATGAATCTGAAACTCTAGCGGGTATGGTTAACTCTGCCGTAATCATCGATCATGCTATTAGCCTTATTCAAAATTATAACTAATCAACTTTTTGATGACGATCCTGCGATCAAAGTAAGTATATTTGACTACGATAAATTGAATCTCACAAAATACTAACTAACAGAGCTTTCTGAGCATGGAGGCGATTTTCAGCTTCATCCCAAACCTTGGACTGATCTCCTTCAAGGACTTCTGCCGTAATTTCTTCGCCACGGTGTGCAGGTAAACAATGGAGAACGATCGCTTTTTTATCTGCCAATGCCATTAATTCTGAATTTAATTGAAAGGGTTGAAATAAGGGAATGCGATCATCAGCTTCTTGTTCCTGCCCCATACTTGCCCAGACATCGGTATAGACTACCTGCGCTCCCTTTGCCGCAAGGCGGGGATCATTTGTTATTAAAACCTCAGATTTACCAGTAGCAATTTTTTTAGTTTGCGCCACAATCTCTGGACTGGGCATAAATCCAATGGGGGAGGCAATTCTCACGTTCATACCCACCAAAGCACAGCCCAACATCAGAGAATGCGCCATATTATTACCATCACCAAAATAAGTTAAAGTTAAACCCTTTAAATCACCAAAATTTTCTGTAATCGTTAATAAATCAGCTAATGCTTGACAGGGATGTTCGCGATCGCTAAGGGCATTAATAATCGGAATTTTGCAGTAATTAGCAAAGGTTTCTAACTCGGACTGGGCAAAGGTACGCACCGCCAAAGCATCAACATAGCGATCTAAAACCCTAGCCGTATCTTCCACAGGCTCACCTCTACCAACCTGAGTGCTACTAGGGAGTAAATCGATTACATGACCACCTAGCTGATGCATTGCCACAGAAAAGCTAACTCTGGTGCGAGTCGATGCCTTACGAAATAATAAACCCAAGGTTTTACGCTCAAAACTTGGCTGCAACTTACCCGTTTTTAATTGCTTGGCTAAATCTAAAAGTTCTAGAATTTCCGAGGTCTGTAAATCTGCCAAACTGAGTAAGTCACGCCCTTTCAAGTTATTCATGGGTTCTTGGTCAAAAATTATCAAATAATCATAGCTCAGTTCAAGCTCAGTAAAGTCTCTGTATATCAATTCCCCAAAAATAAGCTATAGATTACTACGGATTAGGAAAAACCAAAACGGGGAACCTCGCCCTGTGCCCCTTATTCGTAAAGGGGTAGTCCTTGCTTAGAGATTTGGTATTAGCTAACTATAGACAAAAACTAACCTCATTATTTCTAGGAAACATATCAAATAGCTTAATCGCTCCATCAATCAGAGCCGCAATTACAGCCACAACGCCACGATTTAATTTCGTCAAACTGCGTGAGCCAAAGTGGTAAACTGCCCGATGTCCGATGCGGATGCCCCAAGGCTGAGTACCAGAATATTGCATGAACAATACAATAACGTGTATTATATTTCATTAACACGCTCTACCATAAGGGTTACTCAGGCATAGTTGATCCCAATGTGTTTTGCTTTCAGGAATTAATACCTATGAAGCCCATTTTGATACTGTCTTTTTGCGATCAACTCAAACCCTTTTCGTGCAGTTTGGCGATTGGCTGACTAGGATGTTTTGTGTTTGTGGAGCGATCGTGAAATTTCTAAGACTTTGAGATTTCAGAAATCTGTTGTTTTCTTGAGGGCATTAACCTATGCAATTCCATAATCTGTGTAGGGGCGTTTGTATGGAGGTTGCAATCCTAGTACTATGTCTTGTCTAGATATTCCCATCGAGATCGCCTCACTTACGTGATTATATACAACTAATAAAATCTGATAGCGTTGCACGGCTGTTTGCGTAAACGGAAGCTGAAAGAAGGTTTGATATACGTCTAATCATCCTGCCAAAAAAAAGAGTGCTGTTGGGTTCGTTGACTTCTATGGCAAGGCGATCGCTTTCGGCATAACGATAAAGTTGAGCCGCTACAGTCAATCTTGAATTTTCACAGATCACTTTTGAGAGGTCGGCTCCAACGCAGTGTTAGGCTTTCCGCTACGGGTAGGGTAATAGATTTAGATTTTGGATAAATCGATAATCTCGTTGGTTTTTGGTTATGAAAGGTGATTCATATGTTATTGCTGTAGCTGCGATCAAGCCATCGGCAATGAGTAAGCCATGACTTAGCCGATACAAGCGTAGCAAGTCAAACGCTTTATCTGAAATAGGCTGGTCAATTCTAATTACGTCAAACTGTTGAAGGAACTTTTCCAGAGTCCGCAACTCTGACTTGTTAGTGCAGCCAACAATCAGTTCCATTTGTGTAACTACACTAATTGCCAATCTGGAACTTGATTTTAGCCCTTGCAGATAATTAGCGGCTTCAAGAATACCACGACCAACATCAATGATTATATCCGTATCTACGATAGTTGAACTAGCCATGTGTCTTTGACCACTCGCTTTCTCGTAAATTTCGCACCCAAGTAGTGCTACCTAAATCTTGACGATCGCGCCACATTCCAACAAAAGGATCGTCCACTAAATCAACTTTCAATGAAGGAGAGAGCGGTTCAGCATATGTATACTTCTGCTTCAAAAAGGCTATCAAGCCGACCACTTGGCTTTGCGCGTCAGCAGGGAGAGATAAAAACTCACTTAAAATCTCCTGACTTGTCATAGTTATACCCTCTAAAAGCAAATACTCTATAGATAATAACGTTTTTGAGTCTAATCTAGAGTCAAAACGAATTTTTATCGGGAAATTGGGTAAAAACCCTGTCCTTTAGGACGGCTTTATATTCTAATTTAACAACTAGTATAGGCAGTCTTAATTTGTAACAACTCAGGTCAAAAAGAATTCAGACAAAAAGAGGATCATTGCGAAAGATATTTGTAAGAGCCCCCAATATACTAAGCCCTTGCTTTTTGAGGGTAGAGATATAACCGCGAATTCGAGCAAAAGC
>CASBQR010000187.1 GCA_949127865.1 Synechococcales cyanobacterium PMM_0082 | reverse complement strand
TCAAAACTTAATAAAAGGGTAGAGCCAAACCGAGTTCTAATACTAAACGGACTATTAGTGATGCCACCACGGCTAGCACTTATATTTCCAGAGTCAGCATTAGTGAAATCAGCGATTAGGGTATCAAATCCAATTCCACCATTAGCCGTTCCTCCATCATCAACACTATTACCTGTTCCAGGGGTTAGAGTATCATTACCGTTACCACCATTGAGGGTATTTTTGCCAGTACCACCATTAAGGATATCATTGCCGTCATTACCATTGAGGGTATCGTCCCCAGCTAATCCATTGATGGTGTCGTCTCCAATAGTTCCACCGATAATGTCGTTTCCTGAAGTTCCATTGATAATTGCCATAATGTTGTTTTAAGACTTTTGTGATTTAGCTGGATAAGAATAAGTTGATCTGAAAAATCAATTAATTTTCCATATTAAGGAAATATTTAAATCTTTGGCATAGCGGCAAATCTGAAAGGTTAATGACCTATAAATCAATAAAACCTTTATTTAGTCTGGATTTTAACCTAACTTCAATTGCACTATTAATATGCTAAAAATTTAATTTGGATCAGACTATTTTTAAGAATTAGGTCACAATAATGTTGACCATTTTGAGCTTGAATGTTTCCCAAACATATAACGGATGAAACATCAGATCGGATTAAATATTTGCCATTAGAAATGACTGGCATAAACAAACGATTGATTTTCTGATCTTGGATACCCCTGAACCGTAGTAAGTTTGAGCGATCGCTTTCATTTTGTCATTGATTTTCTGATCTCCTTGGATAAGGGTGAAGGTATTGATGGTCAGGGCTTTCTCCCCCAATTGGTAGGCAACTGATTTGAGATGAAAATGACTTAGCCTTCACGGCATCAACTTACACTGTAAGTTTAACTTATAGCTGAAATTTGTCAAGATCGAAAGTAGATTACCCTTAAAAACTGGACTTGTGTTATAGGTTAAAAGTTAATGAATGAAATGCTAAATGACTAATACGAGTGACCATGGCAATCCATCTCTAGACCCATTGAGTCGCGATCGCATACTGAATACGGCAATCCGTCTAGCTGATGCGGGGGGAATTGAGTCACTTTCGATGCGGAAACTAGCTGAGGAACTGGGAGTTAAGGCGATGTCGCTGTATAACCATGTTGCCAATAAAAACGACATACTATTTAGCATTGTTGATATTGTGGTCAGTGAGATTGAAGTGCCAGACCTTAGCATTGATTGGAAAATAGCTATACGGCGGCGATCGCTCTCAGCTCATGAGGTACTATTACGTCACCCTTGGGCGGCAATGGAGTTGATGTCACGGATTAATGTGGGATCAGCAATGTTGCGCTATGTGGATGCTACTCTAGGCTGTTTCCGTGAGGCAGGTTTTTCTTATGAGATGGCGGATCATGCGTGGAATCTGATCGATAGCCATATCTATGGATTTACGCTCCAAGAACTAAACTTTCCCGTCGAGGCAACAGAATACTCAAATGCTGCAACAAAGGGGCTTTCACTCATTCCAGAAGACAAGTATCCCTATATGAATAAGCTAACGCACTACGTTATGGATGGGAGCTATGATGGTCTTCATGAATTTGAGTTTGGGCTGGAATTGCTTCTAGATGGGCTGGACAGATTTCTTCAGAATAATTGATTCGCGTTTTTAAGTCATTGATGATCAGGATTTAATCTCCCTGATACGTTAATAATGCCTTTTAGTACACCTAGACCCTTGTTATGGACAGCCAAAACTTTTAATCAATGCTAATCGCGATTTTCCCCATCACCTGCCGTTGTTCTAGTTGGCGAATTGCGGCTGGAATTTCACTCAGGGTATAATTCTGGCTAATATAAGGGGAAACCTTACCTGCCATTATGAGATCTCTGATGATAACCAGATCGGCTTGGTTGGGTTTTGTAATTAGGAATTTAACCTTCTGGCGAAGTATTTTTGAGATTAAAGACCCCAAAAACATCACTAGGAATAATCGAGGAGTGGAGCCACCAACTAAAACATAGGTTCCCTCGGTCGTTAAAACTGGTAAATAGTCAAAAACTGAACGGTAGGCAGCCGCATCAAAAATTAGGTCATATTGCTGTCCAGTTTGGGTAATATCTGTTTGTGTATAATCGATGACTTGATCTGCCCCAAGCGATCGCACCATATCCATTTTTTTCGGACTACATAGAGCAGTTACCTCGGCTCCATAGGATTTGGCAATTTGGACGGCAAATGAACCCACGCCACCAGATGCACCATTTATTAGTACCTTCTGCCCTGGCTGAATCTGTCCAAAGTCACGTAATCCCTGTAGAGCTGCAAGGGCAGCCCATGGAATAGTTGCAGCTTCCTCAAATGTTTTGTTTGTAGGCTTAAGTACCAAAGCAGTTTCTATGACACAGACATACTCAGCAAATGCCCCAAACCCACACTCGGAGATATCTCCAAACACCTCATCGCCTGGCTGAAACTGGGTAACATCTTTGCCAATTGCTTCGACTCGTCCTGCGATATCAGAGCCGAGGATCGTGATTTTGGGCTTGAGTAGCCCCCCGAATATTAAGCGGATTAGAAATGGAGTACCTCGCATGAGATGCCAGTCTCCAGCATTGACGGCAGTAGCGTGAACTCGAACTAGCACTCCATTATCTGGAACAATTGGCTTGTCAACCTCTTTAAGCCTTAATACATCCGTTGAACCATACTCGGTCTGAACAATCGCTCTCATTTTATCTTTTCTTATTGTGAGTTGCCTTAATAGGGTTAAGTTCATTCGATATTTTCATGAGTTTCTCTATTTTAGGAAGGCACTAAGTGATCAGTGAGGTTATCTGTCCCTGATTAACTTACACTGTAAGCTTACCTTATGGCATAAATTTGTCAAGGTGGAAACTACTAAGAGAGTTAGTCTGGAATATTTATTTCTTAAAAGGTTGCTTAAGTTTGATGTATGTCATATTCGCTTCCCACTGAAGAAATAAACATAACTGAAATGGGGGCAAGGGGTTGGGCATAGCCCCCAAATCTTGATCTAGAGAAAGAGTAAAGAATCATATCGTATTCATACATTTTCCTCAATTCAAACAACAAATCAAACTGTTATCAATCATAAAGAGGTTACATTCCCACACCTAATCTTTGACTGGTAAGGGAGTAGAGTAAATACAGGAAAAAAGCATGAAACTCCCAATTTTGATTACCACTTTATTTTCGACTTTATCTTTAAGCGCATTCTCTTCTGCTTGGGCAGAAAACACCAGTCATGTTCAACAACTGCTGCAAACGCTGGAATGTCAACGATGCGAACTAAGCAACGCCAATCTTAATACTAGAAACCTGAGGGAAGCATTTCTAAATGCCGCTGATTTAAGAGGGGCAAATCTTTCAGGTAGTAACTTATTTCAGTCAGAGTTAGTTAACGCCGATCTCAGAAAAGCCAACCTCGAAAGAACTGATTTCAGAAACTCAACCCTAATTGACTCTAATCTAGCAGACGTAAAACTTGCAGGAGCTAATTTCCGTAATAGTCGACTCAAGTATGTAAATTTAACGAATGCAGATTTAAGAGGCACAAATTTTAATGATGCCGAGTTGGTTTACACAAATTTAGTTAAAGTTAACCTAAGCAATGCTCAACTTCGTAATGCCAGCCTATATAGTGCAGATTTGAGTGGGGCAAGTCTTAATAATACCGACCTTTTTCGCGCCGATCTCACAAACGCTAATTTATCAGGAGCAGACCTAGCGGGAGCAGATCTGACCGATGCAATTATGACTGGTGCTAATTTGACTGGTACAAATTTATGTAACGCCACGATGCCAGATGGAAAAACTTCCACTGTTGGTTGTAAATAGAACTGAATATATTTTGATTAGGCTGAGACTGGGCATTTCTCAGTCTTTTTTATTGGTTTTACAAATTTTTGGTAGTATTTCTGTCCTATCTCGCATTTGCTAATATTGGAGCAGTCAAGGCTGACTCTAACTCGGTTGTGCCTAGGCGTTCTTCCAGAATTTTCATGACTTCTCGTCCAAAGTCGTCTTCATTGCGTTGCCATGCCTGTAGACAAACTTCACCAAAGAATGAGCCTAAAGGTTCAGGATTCCAAAGGAGTTTTTTCGCTGTCCATGGCATCATACTCATCGGATCGTAGTCGGGTTTGAGGATGTCATTTTTAAATGCGTATTCTTCTAGGTGGGTATGGGGTTGTAAGCCAATGAAGAAAATCGCTGGCTCAACTTTATCAGCCCCAAAGATGGTCTCTAACTCCCGATGATAGGCGATGGTTTGGCGGATTGTATCAAAGGTTTCGTCGATTACATTGAATGAATAATTTACAGATACTAATTCATTAAATCCCGCTTCCTTAAGATCTCGACAATTTTGGAGAACAGTTCGCAGGTTGTAGCCCATACGCATTTTTCGCACAAGTTCTTGGGAGCCACTGGTTATGCCAATTTCAAAGTAACTCATGCCCGTTTGCACCATTAGATCGCACAGTCTGGGGGTGAGGTTATCCGCGCGAATATAGGCTGCCCAATGAATATCAGTCATGCCTGAATCGACGATTTTTTCTAATAGCTCGATCGCATCATCAATATATTTTTTGGCAGGAATAAACTGAGCGTCGGTAAACCAGAAATTACGGACACCGCGATCGTAGAGTTCACGCATTTCCTTGACAACTTCATCGGCGGGATTTATACGAACCTGCTTGCCTTCGATCACGGTATAAATGCAATAACAGCAATTGTGGGGGCAGCCTCGTTTAGTTTGGACACCGATAAAAAAGTCGCGATCGCGGAAATAATAGTTAAAATCTGACCAAATAGACTCGATATAGTCATAATTGCAGGCACTTTTTTCAATGGCGGCGGGTTGTTCGTGGATTAGCCCTTTACGGGGTTTTTCTGATCCTGCGATATAGCAGCGATCGCTTTCAATACTTTCCCCTTTAACCAATTTTTCCAGTAAAGCTTCACCTTCGCCTACGGAAATAATTGTACCTTTTGGTAACTTAGTACCCAACTGTTCATAAAACACACTAACCGCACCGCCCCCAATCATTGCTCTGGCTTGGGGTTGATATTTTTTTGCTCTTGCTAATCCTCGCTTAATTAAGGCTGAATTGCGCCATAGTTCGGTGTAGTAGGAAGTAAATAGGCGTAACCCATTGAAAGCTCCCCGCAACTTGGTTACAGGATTAAGGGAATAGTAAAATTCAAAGGCATTTTGTAAGGGATTGCCGCCTCGTCCACCTACAGGTGCATAGATTTGAATATCTCGCCAAGAGAATACGAGTAGATTCGGCTTAAATTCATCAATACTGGCATCTAGGGCTGTAAAAAAATCTAAGGGTGGGACGGTGCCCATGTCGAATATACATTGCTCGACTTCGGGGGCAATTTTATGAATATGATCGGAAAGATAGACGACCCCAATAGGAAATATAGGATTACATGGGAGTCGAACATACAGAATACGATCGCTAATTGCCATAGTTCTTACCGTTTATTAAGTTATTTACGAAGTAGTTAAAAAGCTTTACATTTATTTATATAACTACAATTTTAATCTAGATCAGAGGATTGTAACCTCTAAAATTACTATTTCAAGCGATCGCCCCACTGCAAGAACTACCTTTACCTGCCGTACAACCAAAGCAATGGCGACCTGTAATAATTTGGCGTTGGGCTAGGAGTGTGGGATTAAAGTCTCGAATATGGGGTGCTTGAGTATTTGAGGGAGAGGCTAATTGCAGTTCCAACATTTGGTTAAAGTCGCAGTCATATAATCTGCCATCCCAAGCTACGGAAATTGTATTTCGACACATCAAACCTGAAATGGTGTCAGGATTGAACGAGTTAACCAATAATTCCATATAACCTTGCAAATTGCCTGACTGTTCTAGCCATTCTAGGTGCCGAGCGATGGGCATATTATTAATGGCAATGAGGCGATCAAACTGGATATTATGCTCTTCTAATAAACCTTGCTTCCAGATTTGCTCCAGTCGTGCTGCTTGATTACAAGATAAGGTGGCATCGGTAGGATTGCTGACTAATGTAAGTTGGCGTTGGGGATCACCTTGTCCATAGCCCACAGCATTAAGTCGGTGTAGAGCTTCTATGGATTGAGTAAAGGTGCCATCACCTCGTTGCTTGTCGGTATTGACTTGGTGGTAGTGGGGCAAAGAACAGACAACTTCCACGCCCCGATCAGCGAACCACTGGGGTAGGTCTACCATTTTCGGTAAAAGCAGGACGGTCAGATTGCAGCGATCTATAACGTGTTTACCTCGGATTACGCATTGCTCAACCAAATAGCGGAAGTGAGGATTGAGTTCTGGCGCTCCCCCTGTGATATCAACCGTATGTGCTTCAGTTTGATCGAGGGCGCGGAGGCAAGCATCTATGGTTTCTCGATCCATATTTTCTTTGCGATCGGGACCAGCATCGACATGACAATGATTACAAGTCATATTGCAAAGCTTGCCCAGATTAATTTGGAAGATTTCTAGCTTAGAAGGAGTAAGTTCTTGCCAGCCATGTGAGTTCAGAGTTAATTCAAAGTTTCCCTGTTCTTGGAGATTTTGCAGATTTTGAAGATCAATGGATTCTAGTAGGTCAATTTGGGCTTGGGGATTTGCCAGATTAGCGCGACGTTTCTGAAGGGAAGTGGTGGGAATGGACATGATAATTATTTGAGTTTAGTGAAGTTATGCTAGTTGACGTTTTCATCTAGGGCTTGGCGCGCAATGCGGGCAGTATAGATGGTTACAGCCACTGTCGCTATAAACCCCAAAATTTGAATTAGCCATTGGAGTTTTTGGTTCTCAGACTGGGTTTTGCTGCCAATCTGGGCAATATTTCCCGCAAGTGAACCGATATAGACATACATGATCGTGCCTGGGAGCATTCCCACTGATGCCAAGGTGTAATCTTTAAGCGTGACTCCTGTAACGCCAAAGGCATAGTTGAGGAAATTGAAAGGAAAAATTGGTGATAGTCGAGTTAGGAAGACAATCTTAAATCCTTCTTTGCCAACGGCTTTATCGATCGCTACAAATTGTTGATTATCAGAGATTTTTTTGCCAATCCAATCCCTTGCTATATACCTACCAACTAGAAAAGCGGCGATCGCTCCGAGGGTAGCACCAACAAAAACATAGATCGAGCCAAATACCACTCCGAACAAGACTCCTGCCCCTAAGGTTAAAATTGCTCCTGGGAAAAAGGCAATGGTGGCAATGATGTAAATCAGAATAAAGGCAATCCCACCTAAATATCCTAAGCTTTCTACCCATTGCAAAGCATTACCTAATAGTTCTTGAGGATTGAACCCAAGTGTGGCAGTTATTATCATAATCTTAGGTTTTTAGCAGCAACCGCCGCCGTTATAGTGCCAAGTGGAATCAGTAATAATCACTTCTGATGGAAATTGTAAGCTCAGTTTATTTGCAGTTTTATCACACACAGCGATCGGATTCCCCCGCAGGAGTATATGCCCCGCCTGATCGTCTAAATATTCAGCCTTGCCATTATAAATTGCGGTTTTACCTGTAAAAATACAGGCTCCATCGGGGGCGATCGCCACTTTATAGGAAACAGAGTCTAAACTTTCAAGTAATAAGGGTGCTTCTAGGTCAAAACTATGAGCATCAAGGAGTCGATAGGGACGACGGGCACGAATTTCTACTTGTCCAAACCCTGCATCAATTAAATGTTGGGTGTACTCGGTGTAGGTCATCGCTCCTGACAAACACATAGCCCGTAATCTTTGATCGGTTTGTAAGTTTGCTGGAATGGGACGGGTGGCGATCGGGTCACTCATGATTAATCTACCCTTGGGCTTGAGAACACGATAAACTTCTTTTAAAGCCCGTGCTAAATCCTGTGGCTCAAAAATATTAAATAGACAATTCTGCGCCACCACATCTATGGAAGCATCAGGGACAGGTAGGGTAAAGGCATCACCTGAGAGAATTTTGACAAAATTAGGATTAAACCAATCATTTTCCTGAGCTGCTAGTTCCAGATTTCGAGTAGCCGCCTCCCGCATTTCTGGAACTGGTTCCACGGCAATCACCGCCGCCTGACGACGACAAAAATAGGCAAATTGTAATGCTTCCAAGCCACCACCAACGCCAATATAAAGAACTGTAGGAAGCCCTGTTAGTTCGGTTGGGTGAATAGTCGTACCACAGCCATAGTTCATTTCCTGCATGATTTGCGGAATTTTTAGATCGGGATACTGTAATGGCGGCGTACTGATACAACATAAGCCTATTTGAGGAGTTTCAGCAGCGATCGCATAGAACTTGGCGGTGGTTTCAAGGTAGCTCATAAATAAACTTATAGAATACGAAGAGTACGAAATATCTTGACGAATGGTTGGATTATAAATGGTATCTATATCCTAATATACTGATTTCAGAATAATCCTTTGGAACAGGTTTAGAAATTGTGGCGATCGCTGGCAAAGAAGTTCCCTTAACCCAAGGCGATTTCTCCGTAGCTAAACTCATATTTTTACTCCCCAGCGATCGCTTTCACTATAAAATTACAATCCTGATCAAATTAAACTTTGAGTAGCCAAATTTCGCAGGATTAATTCCTAGAAAAGTATTAGCGTAGAATTAATGGGTACACATAGAAAAGTTTTGATTTACCATGAGTGATAAAGAAGCTGTGCTTGAACTTGTGAAGCATTTACCTACTACTGTATCTTTGAGCGAAATTTTACGACAGATTGAGTTTATTTCTGCGGTTAAAGATGGATTAGACGAAATTGATCAAGGAAAGGGCATATCCATTGAATCAGTTGAGCAAATGATGGCAGCATGGTCTACACCGTAATCCTCTCCCCAAAATCAGTTGGAGATTTAGAAGCGATCGTCCGATATATCGCTCTTACTAATCCGAGTGCGGCAGGAAAAGTGGGACAAAGCCTTCTTCATAAAACTAAAGAACTAGGTCAATTTCCATTCAAAGGTCAGATGGTGAGAGAATTTAACAGCCCTGATATCCGTCAAGTCATTCTTAAACCATATCGCATTGTCTATCGAGTTGAAGAAGATAAAAAGCGCATTAGTATTGCCCGATTTTGGCATTCATCTCAAGAAAACTTGGAAATCTAAAGCTGTTCTAGCAGTTGCTTTCTAATCGATATTTCCTTTACAGCTCAGCTAAGGCGATTTGATTAACTGGTAGCAGATTTAAGGGATGGATAATATTACTATTTTGAGAGCGATCGCTTTCACTCAGATTTAATAAATTAAAATTTGATTTCAGAAACCTATACTATCTGTGATGAGGCGATCGCAGGTGAGAAGACAAATAGAAAACGGATAAAGTATTAATATATTTAGCAACTAAGTCTAAAATTTTGGACGCGCCAAAGTAAATCTAAGCTATTGAGATTAAAAATGTCTGATTCCCTGCTGCAAAATTTTGTTAGCTTCCACGCCACCTTAAAAGGTGATGAAAAATCAGAATCACAGATATTTCTGGATCGATTTTTTCAAGCATTTGGGCATAAAGGGGCAATAGAAGCGGGTGCAGAATACGAGCAACGTGTTAAAAAAGGGAGTGCCAAGGGTAAAACTGGCTTTGCAGATTTGGTATGGAAACGTCCTGAAAGTAAAGGGATGGGCGGCGTATTGATTGAGATGAAAAAGCGGGGAGAAGATTTAAATAAACACTATTCCCAAGCTTTTCAATATTGGACATATTTAGTACCAGATCGTCCGAGATATGTAATTCTTTGTAACTTTGATGAGTTTTGGATCTATGACTTTAACCTCCAAGTTGATACGCCTGTAGATATTATTCCGATCGCTCATCTGCCAGAAAGAGCAAGTGCTTTTCGGTTTATGGAGATAGCGGTTAAGACTACTCCTATTTTCCAGAATAACCAAGTTGCAGTTACAGTCAGGGCGGCAGAGCGATTAGGAGATCTATACAAAATCCTTAAGACTAGAGCGCAACAGGATGGATTTACGGAGCTAATTGCCCAACGGTTTATTTTGCAGTGTGTACTGGCAATGTTTGCGGAGGATCGGGGATTACTACCAGATGATATGTTTATTTCCTGTATTAAGGATTGTCTAAATGGTTCTAGTGCCTACGATGTTTTAGGTGGGCTATTCCAAGAGATGAATCGTAAAGGGGTAAGTCCCGCAGGTCGTTATAAGAGTGTGGATTATTTTAATGGTGGTTTGTTTGCGGAGATTTATGCGATCGAACTAACCAGAGATGAGTTGGAGATTTTAGATATTGTCGCACGAGAGGACTGGAGCAAGGTTAGACCTGCGATTTTTGGCAGTATTTTTGAGTCTACATCCGATCTAAAAGAGCGGCACGCAAGGGGTATGCACTTTACTTCTGAAGTTGACATTATGAAGATTGTGGTGCCAACTATTACTAGATATTGGGAGGAGAAGATTGAGGCTGCTAATACGATCGCCGATCTCGGTGCGCTCCAACTAGAACTACAAGGCTATCGAGTGCTTGATCCTGCTTGTGGTTCTGGGAATTTTCTCTATCTTGCCTATCAAGAGCTTAAACGAATCGAAGTGATGTTGCTTTCTAAGCTTGCTTCTAAACAAAAAAAATCAACCCAAATCCAAATGAGTTTAGTTACGCCTAATCAGTTTTTTGGGATGGATACAAACCCGTTTGCGGTGGAGTTGGCAAGGGTGACGTTGATGATTGCTCGAAAAGTGGCGATCGATATTCATGGATTATCTGAACCTGCTTTACCGTTGGATACTTTGGATCAGAATATTATTTGTGCTGATGCTTTATTTACGGATTGGGTGCGGGCTGATGCGATTATTGGGAATCCGCCGTTTTTGGGTGGGAAACACATGAGGTTAAATCTTGGAGACGAGTATATTGATCGCATTTTTGCTCAATTTCCAGATATTAAGGATGTAGATTTTTGTGCCTATTGGTTTCGTCTAACTCACGATCGCCTATCTGAAAATGCTAGAGCAGGTTTAGTGGCGACAAACTCAATTAGCCAAGGGAAAAGCCGTAAAGTTTCTTTGGAATATTTGGTTGATCACGGCGGATTTATCCATGATGCGGTCTCGACTCAGGAATGGTCTGGTGCGGCGGCTGTCCATGTGAGTATTGTGAATTGGAGTAGGAAAGAGAGTAATGGTAAGTTTCTCGATAGTAAATCAGTTCCATTTATCAATTCTTCTTTGAAGTCTGAAATAGATGTAACCAAGGCGGCAAGGCTCAACGTTAATTTGAATAAGTGCTTTCAAGGAGTAATTCCTAACGGTAAAGGCTTTGTAATTAGCGGATCTCAAGCTAAGGAATGGATTAAATCCGATCCAAAAAATCAAGAAGTGCTAAAACTTTTTTCAATGGGTGATAACTTAGCTTCAAATCCACATGGTAAGCCCGAACGATGGATTGTTGATTTTAATGATATGAACATTGAAGAGGCACATGAGTATAAGTTACCTTTCAAATATTTACAGGAGAGAATTCCAGAAGAACGCAAAAATAATCGTAATAATGCTCTAAAAGTAAATTGGTGGAAATATGAAGGTAAGCGTATAGGAATGAGGCAAGCGATCGGACGTTTATCACTTTATTTTGCAGTTCCAGAAGTATCGAAATGGGCAATTTTTATTCCTTGTTCTTTAGATTGGTTAGCAGGAAATAAAAATAAAGTAGTTGCTTCTGATGACTTCTATATACTTGGCATCCTCACATCAAAAGTTCATCGAATATGGATGCACGCTCAAAAATCAACTTTGGAAGATCGAACTGCTTACACACATAACACCTGTTTCGAGACATTCCCTTTTCCCGCCC